>JAFGKV010000297.1 GCA_016928395.1 Candidatus Fermentibacterota bacterium
GCGGCCATATCGATATCGATGCCATTGGGGATGTAGGTGACCCGGCGCCCCGTGCCCAGACGACGGCACAACGAGTGCGAGACACCGATCCACCGATCCGTGAGAAAGTCGGTACCGCGCACCACGGATCCATAGAGAAGACGCTTGGGCACCGACATCTCCTTGGCGTCGCTCATGAGCCCGTGCAGGGTACTCACCACCGGCACCCCCGCCATACGCCCGGCCAACCGGCCCAGAACATGACTCTTGTGGTCATGGGTGTGGACAATCTGCGCCCCATGTCTACGTAGCATCCCCGCCAGCCTGAACACGGCCCGCCCGTCAAAGGGAAATGACATGGGCAACAGGTCCACCTCGAGACCATGAGCGCGGTACATACGCGCCACCAGGCCATTGCGGAAACATACTACCACTGGCTTGGTCAATCGCCTTTGCTGCAGCTTCACCAGAAGCCACAAGAGTACGCGGTCCTTACCGCCGAACAGCCCCGTGTCGGCGGTGACATGCACCACTACCGGTGTCACGCCAACTTCCCCGCCAGGACTGCGCACATCGTCTCGAACCCACGCTGAAGGGAGAACGGCGCCGCCGCCTGCCGACGAAGCCGGCGGACCTCCTCGCTCATTCCTTCGGCCAGGGCATGCTGCACTTCCGCCACGAACTCCTCGGGAGATGATGCCTGACGGATGATGGGCAGGTGATCCAGTTCTGGCATCCGGGTCGATACCACGGGAATGCCTGCGGCGAGGTACTCATAGGCCTTGAGAGGATTGACGGTCCTCGTCAGGGGAGTAGCGGCGAACGGCACCATGCCGACATCGAATCCCGTCATGTAGGCCGGCACATCATTCCGGGCGCAGGGCCCCAGCCAGTGGATATTGGGAGCCTCCGGAAGCAGGCCTTTGACCTCGGCTATCGGCCCCACCAGCACGAACGACCAGGATGGCCGCGCCCTCGCCGCTGCTTCCAGGAGATCGCCATCCAGCCAATGGGCCAGACCACCGATGAACCCCACCCGAGGTCTGGGAATGACCCGCAGCCGGGGTGGCTCAGCTTTGGGCGCCGCAAACAAATCCTCGTCAAATCCATTGCTCACATAGTGCACCTCTACAGCCCCACGGCAGTGTGACACGAGCCCTTGGGCGGTGACGAACACTACATCCGCCCGCTCCAGCAACGTCGCCTCCATCCCATCCATGAGTCTCCGGCGGCCGCCATAGGCTGCGTGCCGGTCCACGCAATCATATACGAGGAGTCGTGAAGGGTAATGGCGTGTGACGGAAGCGGCAATGGGGTCGTACACCCACCATATGTCGGGAGGCATGAACTCCCCGGCACGCGAGAGCTGAAGTCGAAGCATCAGGGTGTTGATGGCCTGGGCGGCCCGTCGGTCCTGCCCGAAAGGCAATGCGGGCCATGGCGAGAGCACCGTCAGACCAGCCGGAACAGGAGCCATCGGCACGGAACGCCGTTGTCGACGGCCACGCCACCTGAAAGTACACGACTCTTGTGGGTCAACGTAGAGCACTCTGTTGTGACGGGACAAAGCGCGCATAGTCCATTGCTTGCGCGTCCACAATCCCCGCCAAATCGAGGTCGAAAGACATGCGATGCGCAGGCCCGTCACCGCCGGGGTGGGCATCTCTACTCGATGATGAGGCGGCAGGGCAGGCGCAGCAGCAGCCCCGGCTCGGTGGGAATGCCCGCGGGCTCAGCGATGCGGGCGAGCCACCGTACCCCACCATCGGCCTGGAACAGCATCTCGGCGATCCTGGTCAGCAGGGGCTTGGGTTTGGGCACGGGCACCAGCGCCATGTCGGCGTCGGCGGGCAAACCCAGGAGGGTGGCCATTTCCATCTGAGCCTCCCAGATACCGCCAAGGGTGTCAACAAGGCCCACGGAATGGGCACGAAGCCCGCTCCAGACTCGGCCTCGGCCTACGATGTCCACCTGTTCCGGGGACATTCCCCGTCCCTGGGCTGCCTTCGTGATGAAGGCGTTCCAGTAGAAGTCCCACAGCATGTCCTGCAAGGCGACCCGTTCGTCATCGGTGAACGGCCTGGTCTCGCTGAACAGGTCGGCATGCATACCCCTGGTGAGCACTTCTACATGATACCCGGCCTTCTCGTACAGCTCCTGTGCCACAACCTTGCCGGCATACACGCCGATGGACCCGGTGATGGTGGTCGCTTCGGCAACGATGCGAGAGGCGGGCATGGCCACATAGTAGCCGCCGCTGGCGGCCACGTCGCCCATGGATACCACCACAGGCTTCACCTCTACCGTTCGCCGCATCTCATCCCAGATCACGTCTGAAGCCATGGCGCTGCCCCCGGGGCTATTCACCCGCAGGAGCACGCCCTTGAGCGAGTCGTCTTCCCGAGCTTCCCGCAAGGCAAGGGCGATGCTCTCGCATCCTGCGGTTGGCTCGCTGAACGGCAGGTCGGTTGATCGCCCCGGCATTATCCCCCCCTCCACCACCACATAGGCGACGCGGGTGCCCCGGGGCTTTCCCCGCTCCTTCAGGTAGCGCCCGAGCTCGACAGCCTCATCCTCCCCAACACCCATGTGCTCCAAGATCTGCGCCCTATACCGAAGCCCATCTATCAGCGATTCCTGCAGCGCGGCATCGGCGCCATACGGTCCTTCGTCTATGCGGGAACGGGTCTGGGCCTCCGTGGCGTCTCGACCTCGGGCAATATCCCCGACATAGGTCGCAAACACATCGTCCAACAGGGCATCAAAGCTCTCGCGAAACTCCTGGCTCATGCCGGTTCTGGTATAGGTCTCCGGCGCGCTCTTGTAGGCCCCAACCCGTATCATGTCAGCCTCAAGACCGACCTTATCCATGGTGCCTTTCCAGAATCCAACGCTGGCTGCAATTCCGTCCACCAGAAGATGCCCCGCCGGCACGAGAAACACCGAATCGGCTGCAGATGCTACAACATACTCCTTGTCCCCGCCCGCCTCTAGAAGGGCCATGACCGGTATGCCATGCCGGCGTATCTCCTCCAGTGCCCGCCCAATCTCCCTTGCCGCAGCCCATCCCGTCTGCAGAGATGAAGCACGCACCAGGACGCCTCGAACCCGTTTATCCCCGATGGTCGCCCTCAGTCCGCTGGCGATCTCCACAACTGACAGCCTCTGGGCCTCTAAGAAGCCCAGAGATAATGCCCCCGGCGTTTCCCGGATGGACCCGGCCAGCGAGAGCTCGACCACGAACTGCTTTGGCAGACGCGGCCTGGAAAGCCACGAAAGCACCCCGCTCACCAGAAGGCTGATGGCAGCGATTACCACGAGAGTGCCGAAGGCACGCCGAAGACGAGCCACAGTATCCTCCTCTAACCGGCGGGACGGCGCCCCACCACTCGCGTGCGAAGATCAGGGCACTGGCATTGCCAGGACGGGTGTAACCCGCACCAGACGATCCCAGGCCGAAAGAACCAAGCTCGACCATGTCTCAAATGCCCCGGGATCCGCGACGAAGCGAGACAGCACGTCCTGTAGCGGATGCATCCTGGCATCCAACTGGCTGGGTTCGCGGGAAACCGGGGACGCACCCCCGACGTCCACCCTGAACACCACGCCGAAGTGCACGGATCCTACGGGATTCGTGTCATCGTTCACGAACCCGACAATGCCCATGTTGCCATGGTCTATTGAGACTTCTTCCAGGAGTTCCCTCCGCGCCCCGGCCATGAGACGATCCTCTCCCTGCCCTTCGTCGCCGGAGTTGATATGCCCGCCGACACCGACCGAAAGCATGCGGTGCAGACGGCGCTCTCCGCCGCCGGAAAGCCGCTGAAACAGCAGCATTTCGTCTCCTCTAAGCAGCACCGCGTAAGGGATAATCTGCTTGTACCCAGGGTCGGTCTCCACCTCAGCCCTCGAGGCGAAATGGGCATGGAGTCGGATGGAGTCCAACCAGGTCGCGCCGCGACCGGGCGCCTCATCCAGAGGGATGAACCCGTGGAAATCGTTGCCCTGGAACAGCAAGCCCCTCGAGACCACCAGCACTTTCTCCATGGCTTAGAACTCCTCCAGTGGAGAAACCGTTGCACCGGGCGTCACATTGACCTGATAGATGCAGAACCCGCGTTCCTCCTCGTGCATGAGCACTGTGTAGGATGCAGGATCAAGATAGAACTTCCAGAAATAGTCGTGTTCAAGGCCGACCACGGCGGCTAGGAGCGTTTTGATCACCGTTCTATGGGTCACGATCGCGATCCGCTTCCCCGCGAACTCCTGAGGCACCATTCGCAGGCGATGCCACGCACGCTCGCGGACTTCGCCGATGGATTCCCCCCCGGGCACGAGGAGTTGTTCCGGGCTGCTTACCCAGAGAGCCCACTCCTGCGGGTACTCCTTGGCCACCTGAGCCTTCAGCCTGCCTTGCCATTCGCCCAGGTGAATGTTGGTGAAGCTTCTGTCGATTCGTACTTCGAGCCCGTAGGGCAACGCAACGGCATGTGCGGTGTCCAAGGCGCGAGCCAGCGGACTGGACACCACGGCATCGAGGCCTACTCTGGAAAGAGCCTTCCCCAGGGCTTCTGCCTGCAGCCTGCCGTGCTCGTTCAACGGGGCGTCTACGGTACCCCGGAACATTCCCCCGCGGTTGAGTTCCGACTCCCCATGGCGGACAAGATAGACAAATGTCATCTGGCCTCCTTGCGTGAGAGAATTCCTCCACAGACGACGCGGATGGAGGCACACCCGCCCCATCGCGTCAACGGTTCCCCGCGGTATCCTCTATTCTTCGAGCGCGAGCCACACCTCGGTCTAGGCTGAGACGCAGACGTCTACCAGAGGGCAGGTGGAACATCCAGGCGAACGACTCGTGCACACTTCCCGGCCGAAGAGAATCATCCCGTTGCTGAACGCCGTCCACCGGTTTTCAGGCAGCAGGTCGCATAGCTGACGTTCGATATCACCGGCTTCATCACCCTCAGTCAAGCCGAGACGCCCGGCCACCCTCTTCACGTGGGTGTCAACTGCGAGCCCCGGGATACCGTAGGCATTGCCGAGCACCATGTTGGCAGTCTTGCGGCCCACACCGGGAAGTGAAACTAGATCGTGTAGCGATCGGGGAACATCACCAGCGAACCGTGCGACCAAATCAGCGCAACAGGCTCGGATAGTCTTCGCCTTGTTCCGGTAGAATCCGGTCGAATGTACCAACTCCTCCAACTCGTCCAACGGGGCGCGAGCCAGATCCGTCACCCGGGGAAACCGGGCGAACAACGATGGTGTGACTGCATTAACCCGTGCATCCGTACACTGGGCCGAAAGGATCACGGCCACCAAGAGCTGCAGCGGCGACGAAAACTGCAGCGCCAGAGATGCCTCACTGTATCGGTGCGCCAATCGCCGCTCCACCTCGAGAGCTCGTTCCACCCGGTTCATTCTCCCACCATGCGCCCGCTGTCTTCTTGGTTCTTGATTCGCAGGTGGTCCGCCCCCGCATCCCGCTCGTTCATCATCCCGTCATGCCAGTCTTCCATACTCAGTAGCCGTACGCAGTGGCAACGCAGACCATCACCCAGCAGCTCAGTGTAAGGACTGCCGACGCGGCGTACACAAGCCCGGACTTTTCTGCCCGAATGGCCTCCGCACCTTCGGCCACCCGTTGCCCCCACCGGTAGCCGACAGGCATGGCCAGGCCCGACATAGCTGCCCACAGCAGACCCTCCCTACCTAGGAAGGCGGGAAATCCCCCAGGACGACCGAACGACATCAGGTAGGCACATGGAGCGACACGGAGTCCGATAACCCAGAATGCACCCGCCGCGGAAAGGGCGGCCGTGGCTGCAGCAATGCCGCGTATCAGACTCCTCTCGTGCATCCTCTGGCCGAACACCGAGGCCACTCCCACCAAGGCGCAAGCCTGGAGCATCACCGCCAGCGATGCATTTGCCTTGCACAGAATGGACGCGCCCAGCATGGGTACCGCCAGCTGACGACAGGCAACGGCGATCGAAGCCGCCGCCAGCAGAAGCATCGGACGAACGCCCAATCCCGTTACCACGCCCATGAGCAGCATCCCGACTCCCACCAACACACCAGCGCGCACCTGCGGCAGGAAGGCCCGGAGGGCGGCGTCCAGAACAACCTCCGAAAGCCCCCACAGCGAGCCCGCGACCACCAGAACCCATACGGCATCACGCCTTGACAAGAAGCGATTGCCCCAGTGAACGACCATAGCGACCTCCTGTTGTCGAAAGGGAACGGCCACAAGATGGGGCATACGTGACGAGGTTTCCAGTCTCCCGCTCCCCGCGGGAGACATTGTCACTCGACGAAGATGGTGTACGCTCCGTAAAAGCACCGCTGCAGGTGCCACATTCCGATGGGATGCCCGGTGGCAGTCTCATCAAACTCAACCAGAAATGATCAGCCGAGTCAACCCGCAACCCGGCGATGCACCCGGTACACCGCGCCCGCTGAGCCCGGACTTTCGAGGACCGAGGCTTCGGCGTAGGTTCCCCCGCATCATTCGGAATCTCAATCTCGATCGGAGGGTTCTGATGCATTCCCCACGGCTCATCTCATTCATCCTGGCGTCGAGTGTTCTTGCCCTTTTGCCCGCTGGCGCTTTGCTGGCCCAAGAGCATGGTTCCGAGCGGCCATTCCCGCATGTCTCTGCCGCCGGCGAATACGCCGGGGATCTTCGATATATGGTGGACGGAATCCTCCCGGATGAAGAGGCTGCGTGGGATTGTCTACTTAACATAGCGTGGGAGGATACCGCCACATCTTTCGTGGTTGACCTGGGGTCAGTTCAGCGGGTCGAGCACGTACTTGTCTGCGTGGACAACAACGACACATACTGCATCGATGCATCCATCGACGGAGCCGAGTTTGCTCATGTCTTGACCATCGAGGCTGATGACGGCGAGGTGGAGTTTGGCATTGACTGCTTCGCTTCGGAGGAGAGCCATCCTGAGTATGAGACAGCCATCGCGTTCGCTCCTGTTGGGGCGCGTTACATCAGAATGCGGGCCATTGACGGAGATGGTGCATATGCCGTGGGTGAACTCCAGATCCAGACTGCCTTGCGCCAGAGTCCCCACGAGATCTCCGGGCCATGACGCGGTCCACTCGGTTGACCCCGGGGTGCCGCCTCACCATCACCGCTTCGCGCAAGGGGAACTGGCCGCGCTGTACACCATAGACCGATTCGCTATGGCCATGATTGGATGCGCTTCCTCTTCGCTGAGGGCGACGTGCGCCGACTAGTTCGACTGGCAGAATGGATCCGCACCCGGTCTCGACGGTTATCTCGGTGTGCCGTGGAGAAGAACAGTCTTGTGTACCGCGTGTCCAGCAATGGCACGCGCGGTGTCGAAGGAGCTTGAACGTGGCAACAACCCTGCCTGAACTCGAGCGCCTTCTTTCGGCGCTGGCCACCGCATCGCGAGTAACGAAGTACTACCCTGCCGGCCATCCCCAAATCGAAGATACCTTGGGCCGAGTCCTGGATCAAATCGCCTCGCTGGTCGCCAAGGGAAGCCCCCTCGCACTCTCAGTGCTGCCTGATGGCCTCTACGTGGGCCCTGCCCGAGTATTCTGTTTCTCCCCGGCAGACGCCTTGTTCCGTAACTTGATGGAACTTGGCGTGCGGGAATTGGTGCTCAGTCCAGGCATTGACTCAAGCGAGTTGCTTCATCTGGTCGAGAGTCTGACTGAGGATCCCAAGAAGATCTGGGAGAAGGGAGGGCTTGCGCGAACTCTCAAGCTGCGCAAAGCGCTGCACATCGGTGTTACCTCCAGCGATCTCACCGCGGCAGAACGTCAGGCGACGCTGGACAGCCTGCGCGCAGTGACCGTTCAGGAAAGAGAGAGGACGGTCGCCGTCGCTCGAGATTGGCTTGATGAACGCGGGCCTTTGCCCTCCGAAGATGAGATTCTCCGCATCATCGCTCTCGTACGCGATACGGGTTCCCTCGGAGAACTCATCGATGCCCGTAGTCCCGAAGGTCATGACCGTCGTCAGATCGGTGTATTGATGCGATTGTGGGCAATGGTGGCCAAGTCGGGTCTCGACGTCCCTTCCGTCGAAGCGACAATAGCTGCCGAGATCTTCGCGACGGAAGCACGGACTCTGATGGACGCCGCCTCAGGGCCCGTCGGCGGTCCCTCTCTCCCGAAGCTGATGGAGAGGCTCGGCCCTGAAGACCTCGGCGACATGATCGCCTCCCGGGTCGATGCCGACTTTGGTGATGCGACGGTGTGGCTCACTGTAACCGAGAGCCTCTTCCGCCGTCCTGGCACCCGTAGAGCCATCCTGTATCGTATCCTGCAGAAGATACGCGATCGCCCCAATGCCGCAGATACGGTGGCCCTCCTGCACGATGAACTGGTCGACGGTACAAAGGAAGAGAGTGCTTTCCTCGCACTCATGCGCGGCACCAACTCACAGATCGGCTCTTCACCGGCTTCGTGGGGCACTCGGTGGGACAGCGGGATCCTGGTTCGACGTGCCTCAGGCCTCCTGGAACGAGTGGGTCTGTCAGAGGGGCAACGTGTCCGATGGCTTTCCTCGGAACTGGACCGGCTCATAGAGCACAAGGACATTGCTGGTGTGCTTGAGGTCTTGGAAGCCACGCGCGACCGTCAATTGCCCCAGGGCGATTCCGGCGCCCCGGGTCTCGTCTCTCGAGCCGCCCACCGCAGGCTGCCCCCCTTCCTAAAGACGGTGAGCCCCCCTGAGCGCATCAGAACCATCAAGGCGCTCACCTCGGTGGATCCCACATGGCGCGAACTGGTCGGAAGGCTCTTGGATCTGGCCGAGGCAGAGGAGATGGCAGAACTCACGGCAGAACTCGAGAGCGTGGGCATAGATGCGAAGGAACTCGCCTGGGAGATCATGCGCAACGAGAACCCCGAAGACATTGCCCGGGGCATTCGAATCGCCGGCGTCTTGGCCTGCGACGATGATCTTCCTATCCTCCTCGGGTTTCTGCAACATGGAAACCCTGCCATCCGCATGGAGACGATTGGAGCTTTGGCGCGTGTCGCACCGGAAGACCTGATGACCCATGTGCCAATGCTGCTCAGGGACATGAATCCGCTGGTGAGCATGAGGACCTTGGATGCAGTGCAACGAGTGCCCACCGCCTCGGCCCATCTGGTGGCTGCCGCTCAGAAGGGGTTGCTCCGCGCCGTGCCCGAGGAGATCGGTTGTGCCGTGATTCAGTTCGTGGCGGCTCGCGGAACCCCTGAACAGAAGATGAAACTGGCTGAATGCGTGCTCTCACCGCGGTTCGTCGGTAAAACGACTCCACACCCCGTGCGCGAGGCGGCGACATCCCTGCTGGGGACCTACCGTCCGCGCGGCATCTTGGGGCGTCTCACGGACCGCTCGCATAGGGAGGACGCCGATGCCTGAGCGAGTGATCGACCTACTGGCTCGACTGAACGTCGCATACAAGAAGCTGCGGCTCTATCCCCCGGAACACACCATGTGCGCCACCGCCATCGATTCCGCCATGGCGGAACTTCACTCCGTGATCGCGGATGAGTCGGCAATCACCATTGGACTCACCGGCACCACCGCAGTACACAAAGGGGTTCCGCTGGTGGATCTCGGTGCGAAGGCGCAGGTCTTGCTCGATGCGCTGGCAGCCATTAAGGCCCAGTGGGTTCGCTTTGATCGAGCACTCACAAGGGATGAGCTCATCAGGTTTCTCATCTTCCTGGCAGACCACAACGACCTCGTCCATAGGGAGACCACACCTTCAAGGTGGCAGGGGGAGGGAATCCGTCTCGGCTTTGCCGAGGGTCTAGACTCGCCATCCGACCTCTACACCGGGGCAGGCGAAGCGCTTCAGGCGATCGCGCTATCGTTCAGAGCCGGCGGAAGCTCTCTGCCCCTTCTGGAGTTGGGGGATTTCGTCCAAAGAATCGGCAAGGAGGTAGCTGAGGGATCTCCTCCTTTGGGTGTCTTGGAGCTTGCCATGACCCAAAGAGAGTACATCATACGTCGTTCGCTCCTGACATCCACGCTGGGCATGGGGATAGGTCGAAGGCTGGGCCTGCCGTCCCGACTTCTGCCCGAGCTTGGCCTCGCGGGCATGCTGGCGGATCTGGCGTTGTTCAGGGTTGATGAGCCCATACTGAATAGCCGCCACGGCGGAACCCAGATGATTCCACGCTGGGCGGAGCATCCTTCCGAGGCCGCGCGCATTCTCTCCGCCGCCGGGGCGCCCTCACTGGTCATAGTCGTGGCGGCGGAACACCACTGGGGCCTGAAGTATGCCTCCCCCGCCCGCCATCCAGCGTCTTCCCTGGTAGGGTTGGCTGACACACTGGTGGGGTACTTTCTGGGAGGATACGGCTCCGCATCCCACCGATTGGATCTTGCGCTCATAGAAGTGGCTTCGGAACACACCCACTACCCCGCCGAGCTTGTGCGGGCCGTTCTGCAGATGAGTGGGCTGTTCGTCAAGGGCGCACGCGTCCGTCTATCCAACCGCGCGAAAGGAGAAATAGTAACGCCAAATCCCGTCGACCCGCTGAGGCCCGAAGTGCTGATAGATGGTGAGGGCGATGGCATGAGGCTCATCGATCTGAACTCTCAGGGCGAACGGCTTGCCCTGGCTGCGGTACTGGGAGACTGACGCTCGTGCCCCACGTACATCTCCTCGGTATAGGAGGAAGCGGGATGAGCGGCCTGGCAGGGCTCTTCGTTCAGGCGGGATGGGAGGTATCCGGCTGTGACTCGGCGCACGTCCGACCTCCCGCCGCCGACACCCTGGCCGGGTTAGGAATCACCCCTTCAGTCGGTTACTCGGCGGATCACCTCCGCCCGGCGCCGGATCTGGTGATCGTGGGCAATGTGATTCGGGAGTCGAACCCCGAAGATCACGCGGCCCGGGCCTTGGGACTTCCCCGTACACACATGGCAGCGGCTCTGAGAGACTTCTTCATCCGAGAGCGGACCAGCATCGTGGTTGCCGGCACCCATGGCAAGACTACATCGACTTCCATGCTGGCATTCCTGCTGTGTGACTGCGGCATGAATCCAGGGTTTTTCATCGGCGGCGTGGCACGAGACCTCGGCACCAGCTTCCGCAGGGGGCAAGAACCGTATTTCGTGACCGAGGGCGATGAATACGATTGCGCGTGGTTTGACAAGAGCCCCAAGTTTCTCCACTACGGGCCCCGCTATCTCCTCATAACCAACGTGGAGTTCGACCATGCGGATATCTACGCCGACCTTGACGCCGTTCGCGCGGCCTTTCGTCGGCTCGTCCAGTCGATGCCCTCGGACGGTCGACTCGTGTACTGCGCAGAATCACCCGCCCTGGTCGACGTAGCCCGTGACGCGCCGTGTGAAGCACACTCGTACTCGGTGGAACCCTCTGTCCCGGCCACATGGATCGCCCGCGGAATACGACGCGAGGGAACGCGTACAAGGTTTAATCTTTCCTTCGATGGCATACCCATGGGCGAATTCTCGCTCCGGCTCGCCGGCCGCCACAATGTCCAGAACGCTACCGGGGTAATCGCCCTATGGCACGCCATGGGGCTCCCTCTCGAAGACCTCGCCAGACGTTTGCCTCGGTTCCGAGGAGCGGCCCGGCGTATGCAGGTGCTCACCTGTGGCGATCTGGTGCTGGTGGACGATTTCGCCCATCACCCCACAGAGGTGCGGGCCACCCTCGCTGCGGCCAGGCAGTGGTGGCCTTCGCGTAGGCTGTGGGCGGTATTCGAGCCGAAGACTCAAACCAGTAGACGAGCAGTGCTTCAGGATGATCTGGCCAGCGCCCTGGCCTTGTCTGACGAGGTTGTGATCATCCGGCCCCATGACCTTGATACCATACCCCTACGCGAGCGCATCGATGCAGGCAGACTGGCCGATGCAATCAGGGCTCAGGGCATCCAGGTTCGGATTGCATCCACCCACGATCAGTGCGCATCCATTGTTCAGCAGGGAGTGGGTCGTGAGACCCTAGTTGTGCTGATGAGCGCGGGGAGTCTCGCCGATGTTGCCCACACACTAACTTCCTATGCCACGGCCCAGGGCCTGGCGACCACCCTGGAGCCTGATGCACCCCTTTGTGCGGACCAGGATCACCGCTAACCTCGGGTGCCTGGCGTTCACGCTGGCGTTGGTGTTCGCCGTCGAGATGGTCCTGCGGTCAGCCGGCATTCCTCGGAGGGGAGCCCTTTTCCTGACAGAAGGGAACGAGACACGGCTATCGCCCGGTGCCGCCGCCCGCTACTTCGCCGCTCGATCGCCTCTGGTACCCGAGACCCGCTCTGAACCGTTCCAAATGCCAAAACCGGCGCGGCTTGTTCGCATCATGTGTCTTGGCGGATCGACCATGGCAGGCTACCCTTTCACCTACAACGGCACCCTGCCGTCGCTCCTGGCTGATGGGTTGCAGCACATCTTTCCTGACACCGCCATTGAGGTGCTCAACCTTGCCGTCTCCGCGGTCGGGTCATACACCGTCCTCGATCTGTGCCGTCACGCTTTAGCCTATGAGCCCGATCTCATGGTGGTCTATACAGGCCACAACGAGTTCTACGGGGCGCTGGGCGCGGCAAGCACCCAGCGCCTTTCAACTCCCCGGTGGCTCACCCTCCTGCATCTGCGAATGCAGGATGTCGCGTTGTACCGTCTGTGGTGGGATACCATCGGGAAAGTCCGCCGGCCCAGGCAAGCCATGGACTCAGACGTGACTCTGATGGCTAGGATGGTCGGGCAACCGTGTGTCCCGTCGGACAGCCCCAGTTACCGTAAGGCAGTAGCGGTGTTCTCTGCAAATGTTGCAGACCTCTGCCGACTGTGCGCAAAGCGCGGCGTGCCGGTGGTGGTATGTGAGCTGGTGTCGAACCTGCGGGATCAACCTCCGTTTCCCGTGTGTCCGCTGGACCAGGCCCCGGGATGGAACAACAGTCCGGATTCCAGTGCCGCAACGCTGTTTGCCCAGGCCCGTTCAGCCGAACAATCCACGGATCCGGTGAGTGCCTGTGCCCTGTACATCCGAGCGAGAGACGCCGACTGGTGTCGCTTCCGAGCCCCAGGGGAGTTCAATGATTCGCTACGGGCTATTGTCCCAAGGAAGGGCGGCGTACTTGTGGCTTTGAAATCGCGATTCTTGGCCGCGTCGCCCTTTCCGGCACCGGGATATGACCTCTTTCTTGACCACCTTCATCCCAATCTGGATGGCTACGTCTTGGTGGCGGGCAGTATCATCCACACCATGCGGGAACAGGGCATTCTGGATCCCCCTCTGTCATGGGACGGGGCGCGGAAACTGACCCCTGGTGTGCACCGTCAGGGCGCACTGGTCACTGAGCTTGAGCACGCCATTGCCATGGACAAGGTACGTCGACTCATGAGTCACTGGCCGTTTTCTCCTGATCAGCCCTTGCCGGTGTACGTGTTCGACGACACTATCGCCACACTGGCCCGACGCTACCACGATGAGCGTTTGGCCTGGAGCGACGTTCACTTCATGGCGGCAGACTACTTGGTGCGACAGGCCCGATACGGCGAGGCATTGCGGGAAACGAAGGCGGTGTTGAAGCAGGCCGCGGGTTTCTGGCCGGCGTGGATGAAGGCAGGCGACGTGTACCTGGCCCAGCGACGGCCACTGGATGCCGCTACGGCCTATCAGGTTGCGTCACGACTGGATGGGGGGCGAGGTCACAGCCTGGCAAAACTGGGCAGTGCCTTGCTGGCCGGGGGGAACACAGAGGAGGCCGTTTCAGTGCTGGAGGCTGCCAGGCGCCCGGAGGCCGGCCTCTCCGAGCTGGACTGGGCCCGAGCCAGCTACCTTCTGGGGAAGGCCTATGCACATCTCGGTCTTCTTGATGACGCAATGAGCATCGCGGCAGAACTGTCACGGCATCGCGAGGGGGGCAGGTTTGCCGACAAACTCAGGATGGAGATGCCTGGTGGATAGTCCGATCGACGCCTATGCATCTGAGACAGGATAAGAGCCGCAGGAGCATCGGCCGACGGAAACCGCATGGGCCTAGGGGCGGCAGCGGCCCCGCACCATCAGCGAATGGATTTCGAACGTACCGAACCCCGAACATGCCGAAGGCCTTACTCCGCCAGAAGGCGCGCTCCACCCTGGAGCCGTGAACTCTCAAGGTCGAGCGCGGTGAGCCCCTTCCCAGCCATACTCCGGTCTTGACAATGGTATGCCTCTTGTGCGACCATGAAGACATGATGCAGTCACGTGTCAGCCTGGAGAAGTGAGCTACATGAACGAAATTGCCTGCCGTTCCCTGGGGACTCCTCGCGCCGTCTTGATCGAGGCACATGGACGAATTCAAGGGCTTGTTTCCCAGGAGCTTCGAGATGTAGTATGGCATCAGGGATACCATGGGACGCAGTGGATGGTCTTCGATCTTCGCCACGCCACGGCATTGGATTCGATGGCGCTGGGCGCGCTTCTTCTTGCCCGGTCTCTGTGCGCGAGACACCAGGGACAGGCGGTGCTCCTTGGGCTTTCCCCGCCGCTCATCACCTTGCTTGAGGCTTTGGGCCTGCGGGATCTCTTCATGCTGGCCGAGGACATGCGTCACGGATTGGACGCGCTGCATCGCCTCGGCGTGTCGGCGGAAGCGGATGCATGAGGTGTTCACGCTGCATCGCTTCAGCGGGGTGAGTGCTGCGAATCCAAGGCGATGGCGCAGCCCTGCGGTTTCCGCCCTGCGGAGGCGGCAAGGAAGACCACACGGGTTACGGCGTGCTCACGCTCAAATCCTGTGGCTTCTTGCCCTGGTCGCAGGATGCCGAGGGGAGAGTCAGATGCACCATATCGACTGGCTGAGTGCCAGACAACGCATGGTAGAGAGGCAGATCGCCGCCCGAGGGGTACGCGATCCACGGGTTCTTGAGGCGATGATGACCGTTGAACGGCATCGGTTTGTGCCCGAGGATGTCGTCGAGTTCGCTTACTCCGATCAGCCCCTACCCATCGGGCACGGCCAGACCATCAGCCAGCCATACATCGTCGCCCTGATGACCGAACTTCTCAACCCTCAGCCTGGCGATACGGTGTTGGAAATCGGCACGGGCTCTGGCTACCAGGCCGCCGTGCTGGCGGGTTTGGTTTCACAGGTGTACACCATCGAGATTGTTGAGCCCCTGGCCGAAGAGTCACACACACGGCTTCTGGATCTCGGGTTCGACAATGTCACCGTCCGGTGCGGTGACGGCTACGCAGGATGGCCGGAGCATGCTCCATTCCGGCGGATCATCGTGACTGCCGCTCCTCCCTCGGTTCCTAAGCCGCTGCTGGAGCAGCTGACAGTGGGTGGACGCCTGGTGGTGCCGGTGGGTGATGCATTCCAGGAACTCCAGGTCATCGTACGAGAGGAGTCCGGATACCGGGTGCAGCGCAGCATTGCCGTGCGATTCGTCCCCATGGTGGGTGAGGCGCAGCGCCACTAGCCCGGCATGCCCCGGTGGCCAATGGGTACCCCGCGATGACACGCCGGTCGATGCGGCAATCCACCATCCATGGTTCGACGGAAGCACTCTCCGTCGAATCCCGGGTAGGTATGCCCCGTGATCCGGGAGAAGCTCGAATCCGATGAAACGACCATTCATGGCGGTGGGGCTGGCCATTGCGGTGATCTCCTGCGGGCACGGAGCACGGTTTCGCCCCGGTCCGTGGGTTTCCCCTCGGCCGGACAGCTTAGCGACGGCGGACACTCTGCTGGCCTCGGGACGCGTGCTGGCCACAGAGGGAACCATCAGATTCCGTGCCCGGTGGGCAGCGGCGGCGTGCAAGGAGAACCTTCGGGTGCAGGTGTTCGGCACGGACGGCAGTTTCATCGCCGACATTTCCTTCAGCGCAGACAGCCTCAGCGCCTTCCTGCCCGGCCTTATGGAATGCCACCAAGGCGCGATCGTCGACGTGCCGTTGGATTCACTGCTGGGTATCACCGTTCCGTGGAAAACCGGGTTGACAGTCTTGTGGGCCACGCTCTGGCCCGGCCGAATCACCGCACCTTGGGTGTCTGGCAGCCTGGGGCATCGACAGGGGTGGTATGCTCCCAGTCACGGCGCGTTCGTCCAGATCCACCCGCGTTGGCGTCTGCCGCAGTATCTGTCGTTCACCGACGGAAGTTCTTGCCTGAGCATGGAAGTGCGCTCGTGGAAATCGACCACCGCGGGGATGCTGCCATCTGCGCTCAGGTTCTCGTGGCCGGCGCGGGATGTTGAGATGTGGATAGATCTATCGATTCGAGAGACGGAGGCCATCGAAAGTGCGGCGTTGCAGTCCATCTGTCCGCCGGGCGCGCATGCGCACGCTTGGTAAGGCGCTCGGTCTCCTCCTATGCGCGGGCGCTGCATCCGCTGACTACGGATTCGGCAAGAACAAGATCACCTACGGCCACCACGGCTGGTGGGAGATCGATGTAGGAAGCTACCGCATCCACTACCCCCAGGGGTTCGAGAAAATCGGCCAGTTCTCCGCCAGGTATGTCGATCAGCTGGCACCCGCGGTGGAGGATCTCATTGGCATCCAAAGCAATCGAACTGTCCCCATCGTGGTCTATGGCTCTCACATGGCGTTCTTGGAGACAAGGATCCTTCCCCAGATCCTACCTGAAGGTGTCGGCGGCTTCACGGAGTTCATCCAGGGCCGGGTGGTCGTTCCCAATACCGGTGCCAGCGGTGAACTACGTCACGTCTTGATTCACGAATTGACCCACGCATTGATGCTGGAGAAGCTTGCCCATGTCTCCAGACTCCACCGGCGCATGAGGCTCCCGTCGGTGCCCCTGTGGTTCACCGAGGGCTTGGCCGAATACGCCAGCACGGCCTGGACCGCGCAGGAAGAGATGATACTGGGGGACGCATTCCTTGACGGGAAGGTCCCCCCGTTGAGAGACATGTGGCAACTCAACGGGACGTACCTCTTGTACTGCGCAGGACACTCGCTGCTTACGTTCATGAGCGAGACATACGGCGAAGGATGGATTCGCCAGGTCCTCCAAACCCTGGGCTCAGCCGCCTCCTTCGATGAGGCCCTGGAACGAGCCACAGGCCTGAGTCAGGACGCCCTCGGCACTCGGTGGCGTCAGTGGCTGGGCGTGCACTTCGCCTACCTCCTGAGCCGTGATGAGGCCGCTGTTCGCTACGCCCGCGCCTTGCCCTCTACCGATGCGTTCTTCAGCCCCGTCGTGTGGGGCCAGACCTCCGACACCGTGGCGGTGCTCTCCTATGGCGACGGGTATGCGTCGGTGTTCACGTCGTGCACCGTTACACCCGAACGGCGACCTCGGCGCATCGTCAAGGCCGGCGGCAGGGAGGGTGTCGAGTCGTTGCACCTGTTCCGCTCGCGCTTGGGATCCAGCGGCACGGGCAACCTCGCGTTCATCGCCAAATCCGACGACCGTGACGCCTTGTACGTCGCCGACGGACGAAGCGGCAGAATCCTGAGCAAGTGGAGACTTCCGGGCATTCGCTCCATGTCAAGCCCTTCCTTTTCACCGTCGGAATCGCTCCTGGCATTCTCTGGCATGGACACGCTGGGCATGGTTGACCTCTTCCTGCTCGACACCGCCACGGGCGCCGTGTCTCGGCTCACCCACGACGTGTTCGATGACGGTTCACCCGCATTCAGTCCCGACGGCGCTCACCTGGTTTTCCACTCCGATAGGATGCCCGGTGGTCCGGCCCGATGCTCCAATCTCTACCTGCTGGAGTTGGCCAGCGGTGGCGTCTCTCAACTGACATGCGGACCGTATCAGGATCGGGATCCCGTGTGGTCGCCAGTGAGCGGCGACATCGCCTTCGTGTCGGATCGAGGCACGGGGATCGGATTGTGGGCCACGGACGGACAACGCCTGCGACCGCTGGTGCACGTACAAGGTGGCGCCTTTGACCCGGCGTGGAGCCGTGACGGCAGTCGGCTCTACTTCGCGACGTACCGGCATGGAACCTACCACGTGCATGTGGCGCGAGCGTCCGAGTTCGATGCACCCTGGACCGCGCAGGCCAGTGCCGACTGCGGAGGATTCTGGGAGGAACCCGGGGACTCCGTGCTTCCGGTCGCCCGCCGGTATTCTCCCCGGTACAACCTCGACATCGCGAGCGGCATGCTGACCTATGACCCGGCCCAGACCGGAGGCGGGGGTGCCAATGTAGTGCTCAGCGATGTATTGGGCGAGAAGCGGGTCTATCTTCATGTCAGCAATGGCGCCGAGACGACTGACGACTTTCTCTCCAGCTTCAATCTGGCCGTGGCCTATGCCAATCTGAGACCGCGGCTTGCCTACTCCATCGGCGTATTCAGGCTGTCCGTCACGGATCAGACATCGATTGACAATCTCGGTTGGGAACGGCGACACAATGGCGCGGCCCTATTCCTGAGCTACCCCTTGAGTCGCTACCACCGCATGGAAGCGGGCGGCAGCGTACGGATGGTGGAGGATCTCGTCGATGGAACCCAACAAACGGAAGTGTTCGGCGAGGTGGGCTATGCTCGGGACACGGCGGTGTGGGGCTTTGAGGGCCCGTGGGATGGCACGAGACTCGGCGCCAAGCTGGAAGCCGCGGTGGACGCGGGTTCAGGAGCCTTCATCCGATGTGAGTTCTTCGCGGATGGGAGGTGGTACCTTCGCCTCTCTCGAATGTGTACTCTAGCGAACCGTCTGCAGTGGTGGCAGAGCAGCGGCGCGGATCCCCGGCGCTTCGGCCTGGGAGGGGCTTTCAGCCTCCGCGGATGGGCCGACCACCGGATGCTGGGCAGGAAACGTCTTCTGGCCAACATCGAGCTTCGATTCCCCCTGCTCATGGGTATTCGGTTGCTGACGCCCGCGGGGGAGATGGCGCTCGGTCCTCTCAGAGGAGCGCTCTTCTTTGACGCAGGCAGAGCGTGGGACGACGACTTCCCGGGGCTGGTGGGGAGCGTGGGTGGCGGACTCCGGCTGAACGTCGGCGGATATCTTGTGCTACGCCTTGACAGGGCTGCGCGAACAGACTTCCACGCCATGCCGGGAAAGACCAGAACCCAGTTCTTCTTCGGCTGGAGCTACTGAGAAACGCCGGCTGTGGGCCCGCTGGATACGCCCGTGAGACTGCTCCGCGGTGTCGGACCCTCAACGGAGAAGCTGCTTCAGCGCCTTGGCCTGCATAGCATCCGTGATCTCCTGCTTCATCTGCCCATTCGACACATCGATCGCTCCCACATCGTACCCATTTCGACCGTGCGTCCCGGCCAGGAATGCGTCCTGTCCGGCACGCTGGGGCCCCCCACTGCGATGTATATCCGCGGACGCCGGCGGGGAGCTTCCGCGTCGCTGACTGACGAGTCGGGATCAATTCGCTGCGTGTGGTTCACGGCGGCCCCATGGGTCTCCCGCTGGTCCGACATCGGAAGGGTGATTGTCTCCGGGCGCGCGTCCCGTCACAGCCCGCTGTCTCTGCTTCATCCGCAGATCGAAGAGCTGGGAGATGAACGGGATCCCTACGTGCCAGTATACGGCGTGACGGAAGGCCTGAGCCAGCGGCGGATACGTTCAATCATCCGAACCGCACTTGATGGCCTTGCGGCCTCGGTGCCGAGCCTGGTGCCGACCGACTACGACGATGGAACCAAACTCCCGTCATTGACCACCGCCCTTCGTGCCGCTCACTACCCATCGTCGCCGGAGGAGGGTCGAAGGAGCGCCGAACGAGTTCGCCTGGAAGCCCTCATACCACTTCAGGTAGTGGTGCTACGGCGCAAAGCGCTCCTCAATGAACGTTCCGCTCCCGCAATGACCCTGCCTGCCGACTCACTGGCTGCCTTTCTGCGGAACCTGCCCTTCACCCTCACCAGGTCACAAGCGGATGCACTGGTTCAGATACGAAAGGATCTGGCTTCATCCCGCCCCATGCATCGGCTGCTCCAGGGTGACGTGGGCTCGGGCAAGACCGTAGTTGCGGTGGGTGCCTGCATAGTGGCACTGACCCACGGCTACCAAGCGGCCTTGATGGCCCCCACCGAAGTGCTGGCCGACCAGCACGCCCGCGTGATCACGCCGTGGATCCGGGGCATAGGCCACCAAATCGGCGTGCTCACCGGTGCATCGTCGGCAAAGCAGCGTCGAGAGCTACACGAATCCGTGGGCACGGGTGACCCCCTCCTCATGATCGGCACCCATGCACTGCTCCAGGAATCCGTTCACTTCCGCCGACTTGGTGTGGTAATCGTTGATGAACAGCACCGGTTCGGCATCGCGCAGCGGGCCTGCCTGGCCGGCAAGGGCCAATCGCCACACATGCTGGTCATGACAGCAACTCCCATTCCCCGAAGCCTGGCCATGACCGTCTACGGTCATCTGGATGTCTCAGTGCTCTCCGACAAGCCTACGGGGCGCAAACCAATACGAACCGCATGGTATGATAGTGCCCGGCGCACCGAGGCACTCAAGGTGTTTCGCGACCACCTGGATCAGGGAACACAGGGCTTCGTGGTGGCGCCCCTGGTGGAGGAAGCCCCGAACCGAGAGATACGAGGCGCAATCGAGCTTCACCGCGAGCTATCCTTTGGCATCCTGAAGGGCGTCCCCACCGGGCTGGTCCACGGAAGAATGCCCGCCGCCGAGAAGGACCGCATCATCGAAGCCTTCCGCGCCGGGGAGTTTCAGGTTCTTGTCTGCACCACCGTGGTCGAAGTCGGCCTTGACGCTCCGGGGGCGGGTGTCCTCTTGGTAGACGGCGCAGAGCGCTTCGGGCTCTCGCAGCTCCACCAGTTGCGGGGACGAATCGGCCGGGGAGGGCAGGAGGGGCTGTGCCTGCTGCTTACCGGTCAGGAGATTACGGTGGAGGCGGAGCGCCGCATCAACGCCATGCTCGAAACCGCGGATGGATTTTGCCTGGCGGAACTGGATTTGGCGCAGCGCGGCCCCGGCGCTCTTCTGGGTCCGGCGCAGCACGGCATGATCGCCGGAGCTCTTACCGCCGATCCGCGGCTCGTCGCCATGGCCCGAGCCTGCGCCCTGCGCATTATGGAGCAGGGGGCGCCGCCAGAAGCCAATATTGAGGCGCTGCTTACGGAGTTTGAGGATGCCTCTGGACTGGGGGCCGGTTGACATTGGCTTTGCGGTGCGGGCGCTTACTGGTTTCCAATGCTCCCGACGGAAGGCGTCCTTGCTGCCTTAGTTGACGCTCCGTCTCCTGACGCGACGCCTCTTCGGGAAAGTAGGTTTCCGTCTGCCTCGCGAACACTACGACATAGTCCAATGCAACCGCCTTCATGCGCAACGGCGTGCCGTCCGGTGCGCGATCCGGACGATGGGTCGAGAAACGTAGGTCCACCCGACCCACGTGCCCGGGGAGGAATTCCGGCGGCTCGAACATCAGCAGGTAGTGCCGCCATCCACCCCCCATCTCGACCTGCGTCTTGCGCCGCTTGTTGAGGTCAACGCTTACCTTCTGAGGGAGTTTGTAGGGCTCAGCCCGAAAAATCACGACGGATGCGGGCCGGTTGTTCTCGAGCGGGAAGTTCAACCGGGCGTGAGCGCCCAGGGCCCACGAAAACGTGAATGGCCCACCCGGACCATCCGACCGTTCCAGCCTCGAATCGATGTTGTCAACGTAGTGCCCTGCAGCTTCCGCAGTGCCGATGTCCAGCCCGCCGACCTTGACGAGGCGAGTCACCTTCACCCGTGGCTTAGATTGCCCCCCCGAAGGCGTACCCTCGCATAGCCAGATGGTCGAAACTCGATCAAGGTTGGGCCCGGCGTCATACCTGGCAAGCCAGTTTTCCCCACGCACCAGATGTGCCCACTGCATCCGTGACGCAGCCCACACCATGTAGACCTTCATGTCATCCGGCGAGACCAGCACCATATCGCCGGCTCGGACTTCTGTCTCGATGAACGAAGCCGCCTCCTCCCAGATGGATGCCTGAACCCGGGCGGACCCCGGTGGAGAACGCCACCCGAGGCCCCCGAGCACGGCCCCACAGAGCCCAAGCAGGGCGAACTCCCGGGCGTTGGGTCCTCCAGCTGAATACGGGATCAGCCGGGAGACGCCTATGCCGACAAGAAGGAGAAAGAGTGGCAAGATGGCCGCAGTCCCTCCCGTGGAGACGGCGGTGGCCGTGGTTCGGTGGAACGCAAACAGACAGGGTACGTAGAGCAAAACCAGCACAAGAAGATAGAAGGTCGGCATCACGCTCTTGGTACTGAGGAGCACTCTTCCTGTGGCCAGGGAAACGCGCTCGGTACGAAGGCCCAACACCGCCCCGAAGACCGCCGCCAGCAACAACGGAACAAACCCCCAGACGCTGCCGGAGCCGTAGCCTCGAACGATGGCATCGTAGAATGAAGATGCCGTGATGCGCACAGGCGATGGCGGCAACTGGACGAGCCGGCCCAAGAACACGAACCATGGTGCAAAGAGCACACCCGCAAGCGCGGTGGCCACGACCGCCTCGCCGACCGGGGGCCGACCGGGGTCTCGAGCCCGGTTCAGCTTGCTGTACCATAGAATGCTGGCGCCCAGAGCACACCAGACCAATGCGTACAGGAGCAGGCCATAGACATGCCAGTAGAGCATGAAGACCGTTGCCAGCAGGAACACCACCCACGCCCGGGAACCCTGGCGCTTCCATCCCGAAAGAAAGGCATTGACCGCCAGAAGAAGGGCGAGAAGAAGCCCGCTGTCCGGTCCAAAGGTTCTTGCCATTCCTGCGGCCGCAGGGGAACACGCATAGACTACACCGGCGGTCATCCCCGCCATCCGCGAGACATGCCGTATGCCGAGACGGACAACCAGCACGATGGTCAGTAGACTGGCGACGATGGAAGGCAAGCGGAGCAGCCATGGATCTCTCGTGATCCTCGCCCAGATTCCCACCCCCACCCAGAAAGGCGTCGGGTGCGGCATGACCGACCCGGTTCTCATGGATGCGGCCAACTCGTCGGCGCCCAGCAAACCACCGGTCAGAGACATGATCTCCCCGTCGGATAGGCTTCCCCCGCCGGGAAGCGTGACAATCACCAGCACATGGAGTGCCAGCATCACTGCCATGAAGACCCTATCAGTCCGTTTCATCCCGTCCTCCTGATGTCGCGATGGGGGTGCGGTGTGCTGCGAGTACCGCAGGTCATTGCGGGCAACACGGGGGCAGAGGCCGCAAACGCATGGGCAGGAACCATCTTCGGTGGTTGACCGGTAACTGTCAAGCCGGAATGAGCTCACCACCGGAGGTGAACACCCCACCTGTGGCCCAAGCGCGAACTCCAAAACGCCGCGGTCTTCTCGCAGAGGCACGACGATGCACCGTGAACTGCCATAAGTCACCGTCTCGCTTGTCAATCGGCGTCTCGTCATCTATCCTACGCCGCGTCGCATCGGAAGGACGCCATGGAGACAAGGAGGTACTATGCAAACCGCATTCGTCTTCGTCGGTCTTCTCGTTCTGGCAGCCTCGTCCACAGATCTGGACCACGTTGCCATTCAATACCAAGCGTCCGCTGAGTTCGGTACTCCGCCCGCTGCCGATCGAAACGCACTATGGATCTTCAATGCGGCTGCGGACAACGGCGATGTGAACTGCCTTCGCCCGGTAGGCGATGTGGATGGAGACGGTCTCGTCGACCTCGTGATGACCGTGTACGACGCGGGGTATTCCTTCGACGATCTGCTGTGCATCTCGGGCGCGAGCCAGGGTTCACCCACCGTGCTGTGGTCAGTGGATTCCCAGGATGGCCTCTCCGGGGGCGGTGGCTATGGCCCGGAATGCCTTGCCGCCTCGCCTGATATGAACGGCGACTCTGTTCCGGAGGTGTTGTACGGTACCGCGTGGGGCGGCCGAACCTTCTACTCCCGTTCCGGCTCATCGGGCGATTCCCTGTGGTTTCTCGACACCTATGATGTCCCGCCGTCCGGCTGGGTGTATCAGGTCGCTCCTTTCATCGACATCACCGGTGACGGAACCCCCGAGGCGTTGGGTGCGGTCGGCAAAGACGCCAACTCGGTCTTCTGCGTCGACGGCGCCTCATCCGGCCCCGCCACGGTCGTGTGGTCGTTCCAGGCGCCGGATGGCTTCATGAGCGTTGCTGTGCTGGGCGATGTAACCGGCGATGGCGTCCCTGAGGTGGTGGCCGGCAACGGCACAAACTACGAGGATGACCGTGTGTTCTGCATCGCCGGGGCTGCATCCTGGCCCGGTTCCCGCCAGATCTGGGCCGTCTCGACCGGAGGCGTGGTGCGCAGCGTTGCCGCCATGCCGGATCTGAATGGCGACGGCATACCCGAGGCGCTGGCCGGCTCGTCCAACAGCATGGTCCGCTGCCTCTCCGGGGCGGATGGTTCTGCGCTATGGACCCGTCATGTCGGGTATTCCGTCATGAAGGTCGCCCTCCTGGAAGATCAGACCGATGACTCGGTGCCGGAAGTGCTAGTGGGCTGGTGGGAAAATGCGATCCTCTGCCTCGACGGCGCCACAGGCGCGACCCTGTGGTCGACCCCGACGGAAACGACAAACGGCGGTGATGTGTGGACCGTGGCGGCCATCGGCGATCTCGACGGTGATTGCCGCCAGGATGTCATCGCAGGATCCTTTGACACAAAGGTCTACGCCGTTCGAGGCGCAGACGGAGGTATTCTGGGCACATTCTCCACCGGACGAAGGCTGTACTTCGTCGGCCCCATGCCCGATGTTGACGGTGACGGCCTCGACGAAATCCTCGCCGGTACCCAAGGGCTGTACGGTAGCATCGCCTCGGGGTACTGCCTTGCCGGGGCCGGATTCGCGCCGCTTCGCATCACCGCCTCGATCCAGGACGGGACGGTGGTCCTGAACTGGTCTCCCCATCCCGCTGCCGGCGCATACTGGGTGTATGGCGCCTCAGATGTCCCACACTTCGAGCCCGGGCCGGCACCTGAATTCGAGCACCGCCTGGCGGTGTTGCGCCCGAACCACCACACATGGGCCACCACCAACGGCGTGCTTGACGTGGAGGAAAATTGGTCGTTTCTGGTAATGGCAGTGACAAGCACTGGAGTCGAGCTGATGCGCTCGCGCCGGGTGGCGGAGTTCGACTACTCCACTGATATTCCTTGAAAGAGCACGCCGTCCACATCGCGACAAGAGAGGATGGGGTATGCCGTTTTCCATGATCGTGCTGGCCAAGCAGGTTCCCGACACCGCGAATATCACGGGCGAGGCGATGAAACCTGATGGAACCGTCAACCGGGGTGCACTCCCCGCCATTTTCAACCCAGAGGATCTCAACGCACTGGAAATGGCTCTGGCCATACGTGACCGTCACGGGGGCCATGTGACCGTGATGAGCATGGGACCACCGGCAGCGGCGGAAGTGTTGCGCGAGGCCCTGTTCCGCGGGGCAGACCGAGTGCTCCTACTGACGCATCGCCTCTTTGCCGGAGCAGATACGCTAGCCACCTCATACGCCCTGGCGCGTGCCGTCGCCACCGCGGGCGTCCCCGATATCATCCTCTGCGGCAGGCAGGCCATAGACGGGGATACCGCCCAGGTAGGGCCGCAGGTTGCCGAGAAGCTAGGCATACCCCAGGCTACGTATGTGGACGACGTCGTGGATCTGGAGGAAGGCGGCATCGTGGTGTCGCGATCCACCGATCGAGGTGTGCACATCCTCCGCATGCCCCTTCCGGCATTGTTGACCGTGGTCTCCACCGCGAACAATCCCCGGCCTCCCAGTGCGCGGCGAGTCATGGCCTTCAAGAAGGCCAGAACCAGAAACGAGCTGATGGGTTCCACCCAGGATTACCTGGAAATCGATCAGTTGGAGAGCCAGGGCCTCCTCATCGAGGAGTGGGGTGTCGATATCATTGGGGCAGAACCGGGACGATGTGGGATAGGAGGCTCCCCCACAAAGGTGAAGAAGGTGGCCAGTGTCGTGATCTCTCCGCGGGAGGTAAAGCGGGTTGAGCCGACTCAGCAGGGTATCTCGTCTCTGGTCGACGAACTCATCGCTGAGCACATTCTGAGCTGAGGCGCCCGAGGAGGATACATGAACACCGATAATGTATGGGTATTCGCCGAACATGACGGCGACCGCATCGAGGAGTGCAGCCTGGAGCTCTTGGGCAGAGGCCGGGTACTGGCGGACAGGCTCGGAGTCGGGCTTGAGGCCCTCTTGCTGGGCCATGAGGCACGTCAGTCGGCCCAGACCTTGATCGAGTTTGGTGCCGACACTGTGTTGTGGGCGGATCACGAGTCCCTCGCCGACTACAGAACCCTGCCCTATGCCAGGATACTCATTGACCTGGTACGAGAGCGCCGGCCACAGATCCTGCTCTTCGGTGCCACACCCACGGGCCGCGACCTGGCGCCCCGGATCGCCTCGGCCTTGTGCGTGGGCCTGACCGCCGACTGCACTGATCTGATCATCGGCTCCCATGAGGAAAAGGGAACGCGGTACGACAATCTCCTTCTCCAGATTCGCCCCGCCTTCGGAGGGAATATTATCGCCACCATCGTAAACCCTGAGACCAGACCGCAGATGGCCACGGTCCGCGAGGGAGTGATGCCCTTGGGAACGCCTGATCCGCGGCGTGTCGGCACGGTGGAGGCCGTCGCGGTGAGCATTCCCCCTGAGGATCTGGTGGTCGAGATGCTGCGCAAGGAGACCAAGCCGCGGACAGTCAACCTCAAGGGGGCGCCGGTCATCGTGGCCGGAGGGATGGGTGTCGGCTCCCGGGAAGGATTTGCGGCGCTGTTCGAACTGGCGCACCTCCTGGGCGGCGAAGTCGGAGCATCCCGGGCAGCGGTGGATGCCGGTTTCGTTGACCGACCACACCAGGTGGGTCAGACGGGAACCACCGTGCGCCCCAAGCTGTATGTAGCCTGCGGCATTTCGGGCAGCATCCAACACCGTGCAGGGATGGACGCCTCTGGGCGAATCGTCGCCATCAATACCGACCCTGGGGCACCCATATTCGACATTGCCCACTATGCCATCGTCGGCGATGTTCGGGATGTGCTTACCAAGATCACGAAGGCACTCAGGAGCAGGATGTAGCCATGGGCAACTTCTTTCACGACAATCCGGATATCCAGTTCCAGCTTCGGCGGCCGGAGTTGGACGAGGTGATCCTCCTCACCGAGAGCAATTTCCGCGATGCTGAGCAGTTCTCCCACGCACCGTCCAGCGTGGAGGATGCCCGGGATAGCTACGGCCGTGTGCTGGAGATCGTCGGCGCCATCGCCGCGGATGACATCGCACCCTATGCCGCCGAAGTGGATGAGGCAGGTTGTGTCCTGGACCGCGGGGCCAACAGAGTTCACTATGCCCAGCCGACGTCCCACGCCCTTCGCCGCCTTTCCCAGGCGGATCTTATGGGATTCACCATGCCCCGCCGGTACGGAGGGCTGAACCTCCCCTGCACCGTGTATTCCATGGCCATCGAGATAGTCTCCCGAGCTGACGCGGCTTTGATGAACCTGTTCGGCCTTCAGGAAATCTCCAGTACTATCAATGACTTCGCCGATGAAGAGATCAAGGCCTCGTACCTTCCAAGACTCTGCAGCGGCGAACTCACCGCCGCTATGGTGTTGACCGAACCGGACGCCGGCTCGGATCTCCAGGCCATACGTCTGGCCGCCTCCCAGGATCCCTCCACGGGAGGATGGTATCTGGACGGAGTCAAGCGGTTCATCACCAACGGTTGCGGCGAAGTGCTGCTGGTGTTGGCTCGATCGGAACCCGGCACCAGCGACGGGCGTGGCCTGTCTCTGTTTCTCTGCGACGGCGGCGACAAGGTTCGCGTCCGCAGGATCGAGGAGAAACTGGGAATCCACGGCTCCCCCACGTGTGAACTGGAGTTCCACCATGTTCCCGCGGTGCTCATCGGCAAGCGGAGACTGGGGCTGATCAGATACGTCATGGCCCTTATGAACGGGGCCCGCCTGGGAGTGGCGTGCCAGGCGCTGGGTATTGCAGAGGCCGCGTACCGGGTGGCTCGCCGCTACGCCGAGGAACGCGTTCAGTTTAAACGGCCGGTCATTCGCTTCCCCGCCGTGGCCGAGATGCTGGCCACCATGCGCCTCGGCCTCATGGTGTCGCGGGCACTCATCACCGAGACTAGCATCACCGTCGATCTTGACCGCCAAATCAGAGCCCGCGTCGAGGCGGGTGACATGACGCTTCGGCCGCGATCCAAGAAGCTGGCACGGCAGTCCGATTTCTTTACACCCTTGGCAAAACTGGTGGCCACCGAGACTGCCAACAAGGTCGCCTATGATGCCATGCAAGTGCTGGGCGGCGCAGGGTATATGCGGGATTTCGCAGTGGAACGGCACTACCGGGATGCGCGGATCACGAACATCTACGAGGGCACCTCGCAACTGCAGGTAGTCGCGGCGGTGGGAGGGATTACCTCAGGAGTGCTGAGCGATTGGGCGGCTGATTTCCGGGCAAAGCACGACTTGGACGATTCGGCAGCGGGCCAATCTCTTCGAGAGGCAGGCGATCTTCTCAACCGGGCCATAGCCTCGGTGCGCGACCACACCGACCCTCGCTTCGCCGACCTTCACGCGGGGAGGCTGGTGACGATGGCCGCCGATCTGGTGGGCATGTATCTGTTGGCCCGTGACGCGCACCGCGACCCAGGGCGTAGCAGGCTGGCCGAACTCCACACCCAGCTCGCATTGCCCCGCATGGAACAATGCCTGCGAATCGTGTGCGACGGCTTGCCCGGGCTTTTGGGGTATCCGGAAGAGATGGTCGGACCGTTACCTCGGGAGAATGGGCCCAAGGGTGCTTGACAGCCGTGGCGCAGGCGGCTTGCTTGCATCCTGCACATGCGTGCTCTCATGCGGGAGTAACTCAGTTGGTAGAGTGACAGCTTCCCAAGCTGTAAGTCGCGGGTTCGAATCCCGTCTCCCGCTCCAATGGCGGGGCGCGCCGTGGCCTCCATTCCTCGCCCCCGCCCATGCGCGGAGCGTCTTGTGAAATCGATGGGAAGCCGCATCATCGCAATCATCGGCCGGCCCAATGTCGGCAAATCAACCCTGTTCAATGCCCTCGTCGGGCGAAGGGTAGCCATTGTCGACGACCAGCCGGGCGTGACCAGAGATCGGGTCTATCATCACCTCCACATTGCCGGAGGCCCGGCGCTCCTGGTCGACACCGGCGGCCTGCTCATGGATCCCCGGGACCGCATCGAGCTGGGCGTGAGGGATCAGGCGTTGCTGGCATGCGAGGAAGCCGATGTCGTGCTGTTCGTGGTGGACGGTCGCGTTCCGCCCACCAGCGATGACGATGCCATCGCCAAACTGCTGCGAGAGAGATCCGCTCCGGCCATTCTTGTCGCCAACAAGATCGACAGTGAAGACGCGGAAACTGAAGGCCTGGCATACGCCTCCATGGGCTTGGGCGACGTAGTCTTGGTTTCCGCCCTCGGGCGGAGGGGGCTGGGCACACTGAGGGAGAAGATTGACCAAAGTCTCCCCGCGCCACAACCGTCGGGCGACACGGCAGGCGTGATCGCCGTGGCCATCATCGGGAAGCCCAATGTGGGCAAGTCTTCCCTCCTCAACAAGCTAGTTCAGGCACCTCGGGCGGTGGTGGATGACCGCCCTGGCACGACGAGGGACGCCACGGACACCGTGATCACGCTGGGTGGGCACGGGCTGCGGATTATCGACACGGCAGGCATCCGGCGACGCAGCCGTCACGACGACGGAATCGGATACTACGCGTACTTGCGCGCCTTGGGCGCCCTCGATCGATGCGACGTCGCGCTGCTGCTGCTGGATGCCACGGTACAGGATCTGGAGATCGTTGAAGTCAAGCTGGCCCAACAGGTCCTCTTGGCTGGCAAGGCGATAGCGGTGGTGGTGAACAAGTGGGACCTCATCCACCACGGCACCTCAGAGAGTGCCCGGTGGCGTCAATTGGTTGCCCATCGCCTCGGCTTCGCGCAACGCGCCCCGGTGCGGTATGTCTCGGCCCACACGGGACGGGGCGTCAGGGCTCTTCCCACGACCATCGCGGATCTGGCGGCGCGACGCTCGCAACGGGTGTCGCCGGAACGACTTGCCTCGTTCGTCCGTCATGTGCGGGCAAGCAACCCGCCTCCATCCAACCGGGGTCGCCTCAACCGGCTCCATCGAATCATGCAGGACGGCGGCGCCTTTCCGCGGTTCACGATTACTTTCGACGACCCGGATGCGCTTCCCGACTCCTATGTCCGCTACCTTCGAAACACCCTTGGGCAGCAGTTGAGCTTGGACGGCATCGGGTGCGACATCACCCTCAAGGCGGAGCGCCGGCGTGCCCGATAGAGTCACCGTAATCGGTTCGGGCAGTTGGGGCATGGCCTTGGCGAATCTTCTGGTCCAAGGGCCGTGCGAGGTCGCGGTATGGCCTCCGCGACCAGAGGAATACGAGTTGCTGTCGCGGACTCGATCCAATCCTGCCCTGCTGCCCGGAATCACCCTCGATCCTCGCATATCCCTCATTCCCAAGCCGGCACTTGCGCGGGAGGATCACGTGCTGGTAGTGGTCCCGTCCCATGCTGTCAGGACGGTGATGACCCAGGTGCGTGTGCCTGCCGAACCCGGCCCAAACTCCACGGTGATCTGCGCCACCAAGGGGCTGGAAGAGGGCAGTCTGCTTCGGATGAGCGAGGTGCTGGGCGAGGTGCTCCCCGGCCCTTGGCGGGGCCGAATCGTGACCCTTTCCGGGCCCAGCCATGCGGAAGAGGTCGCCCGAGGCATACCCACCGCCGTGGTGGCCGCCAGTCCCGATGAGGCAGCCGCAGCCCATGCCCAGTCTATTTTGGCCCGGGAGAGATTCCGGGTCTACGTATCCAATGATCGTGTGGGCGTGGAGCTGGGCGGGGCCCTGAAGAACATCATCGCCCTGGCGGCAGGCATCTCCGACGGTCTGGGCTACGGTGACAACAGCAAGGGAGCACTCTTGACCCGAGGCATGGTCGAAATCGCCCGATTAGGAGTGATCATGGGGGCCCGGGAGAAGACCTTTGCCGGCCTCACCGGCATGGGTGATCTCATTACTACATGCATAAGCAGGCACAGCAGGAACCGCTATGTGGGTGAACAGATAGGCCGGGGCAGAAGCCTGGCGGAGATTCTGGCCGGCATGAACATGGTGGCCGAGGGAGTTCGCACCACTCGGGCAGCGTACGAACTGGCCCACCGCCATGGCGTGGTCATGCCCATCACCGCCCAAGTGTTCAGGATTCTCTTCGAAGGTCTCGCTCCAGAGCGTGCAATGATTGAACTGATGCTCCGGGATCCGAAGACTGAAGACGGCCGTTCCCTCGCCGAAATCAGACACCGTGGCGACCAGCAGCAGAACGGCTTGGGTGGGGGCGGGGTTGGAGCGTGTGATGGCAACCCGTGAACGCCCTTCCCGGAAGCTGTACTACTCCATCGGCGAAGTATGCGAGATGCTCGATCTGGAGCCGCATGTCCTCCGCTACTGGGAGAGCGTCTTCCGGAATCTCCACCCGTCCAAGAACCGTTCTGGCAATCGAGCCTATCGAGAGAAGGACCTTCGCATCATCCGGCTCATCAAGTACCTCCTCCACGAGGAAGGGTATACAATTGAGGGGGCGGACAGGAAGCTCCAGCGGCTCCTGCGAGTCGGTCACACGAACAATCAGACGGAGCTCTTTGATCCGCCCGCGGTTGATTCCGTACTCCACGAGGTACGAGCCGGCCTCCTGGAAATCAGGAGCCTTCTGGGCGCCGCGCCGGAATCGGTAGAGCCTCAATCCTCACGGGATACTTCAGGCAGTTGACCACACCTGCTCCAGGTGCACGAGCTTGACACTATTGCGCCCCGCGGGATATTCCACCGGCATCATCGATCCCCTCCCCCGCGGGGGTATCAGACCCCTGAGGCCCAGCCCGATACTCCGGAGGAACCTATGCCTCGAGTGAATGTGGTGCGCGCGCTCATTGTCCTCGGCGCGGCATGTCTCTGCCCCCTCATCGCCCAGGCTCAGCCAGACACCGATGAAGTCCAAATGCGGGAGTTCGCGACGCCGGCGGTCGAACCAGCCGACCCCACGGCAACGCCGTCACGAGCCGACGCCATTCGCGATCACATGGACATACTCCGTGCCGAGAGCCCCCAACGGCTGTGGTTCGAGCGACTCATCAGCCTTCTGGGCACCGCAGGCATGATTGGCATAGGCTGGCTCTTCTCGCAACACAAGAGGCATGTGTATTGGCGCACGATCATCTGGGGCGCCGCCCTGCAGATCATCTTCGCGGTCATCGTGCTCAAGACCGGGCCGGGCCGGGCATTCTTCGCCGCCATGAATGGCGCGGTGGTGACGTTCCTGGGGTTCACTGAGGAGGGCGCGCGATTCGTGTTCGGGAACCTGGTGCGCAACAATGTTCCCGTGGGCGTTCCGCTGGGGGGAGGAATCGACAGCGTGATACTCCCCGAATCGCAGACCGCATGGGCCAATACGGGCGCCTACTTCGCGTTCAATGTGCTGCCCACCATCATCTTCTTCTCCTCCTTTATGACGATTCTCTACCATATCGGAGTCATGCAATGGCTGGTCAAGCTGATGGCCACCGTCATGCAGAAATCCATGAAGACCTCCGGCGCCGAGTCGCTGGCGGCTGCCGCCAACATCTTCGTGGGGCAGACTGAAGCGCCTCTCGTGGTCCGTCCCTATGTGCCGACCATGACGGAGAGCGAGCTCATGGCCATCATGACCGGCGGGTTTGCCACGGTGGCCGGTGGCGTCATGGCAGCATATGTGGGAATGCTCTCCAGCAGCTTTCCCGACATCGCCGGCCACCTTATCGCCGCCAGCGTCATGAGCGCACCGGCATCCTTGCTCATTGCCAAGGTGATGCTGCCGGAGCGGGGCACTCCGGAGACCGCGGGCAAGGTTCGTATGACCATAGAGAGACCGGACATAAATGTGATTGATGCGGCCGCCCGCGGCGCCGGTGACGGCCTCAAACTGGCCCTCAATGTCGCAGCTATGCTCCTGGCCTTCGTGGCGCTGCTGGCGGCACTGAACTACGCCTTGGGCGGTGTGGGCCGGGTGGTCGGGATCGACGGTCTCTCGCTGCAGCAGATTCTTGCAGTGATCTTTTGGCCTGTCGCATGGATGATGGGGACTCCGGTATCCGACTGCAGTACGGTGGCCATGTTGATGGGCGAGAAGATAGTGCTCACTGAATTCGTCGCCTATCTCCACCTGGCTGACCTTCTGGCTTCGGGCACTCAGATGTCGTACAGAGGCGTGGTCATCGCCACCTACGCGCTGTGCGGATTCGCTAACTTCGGCTCCATCGCCATACAGATCGGCGGCATAAGCGGCATGGCGCCCAACCGCAGGCATGACCTTGCCAGGCTTGGGCTGCGGGCCATGATTGCCGGTACGCTGGCCGCCAATATGACCGCCACGGTTGCCGGCATGCTGGTCTGAGTTCTCGTTTTCATGAAGCCACCGGCCGTGCGGCTGGATCGCGTGAATGTCGCAGTCAGTCCGACGGATCACCAAATTCTCTCTGATGTCTCGCTGGAGATCATGCCTGGTGAAGTCGTGGCGCTGGTTGGGCCGTCCGGGAGCGGCAAGACGACGATCCTCAACGTGATCGCCGGTCTTCTCCCGCCGAGATCGGGATCGGTCTCGGTACTAGGTGTGGACATGGTCCGCGCCGGCGACAGCGAGAGAGCAAGGCTTCGAGCCGGAGAAATCGGCATCGTATTCCAGGGCTTTCACCTCGTTCCCGATGCGTCGGCCTTGGAGAACGTGGTGCTGCCTGCATACTTCGGCGCCACGCTGGCGACGGAGTCCAGGCAGCGTGCTCGGGATCTTCTCCAGCGGGTCGGTCTTGCCGAATGGGCGGATTCGGCCGCGGTGGATCTCTCCGAGGGGCAGCGTCAGCGTGTTGCCATCGCCCGGGCCCTGCTGGCGCATCCCTCCCTGGTGTTGGCCGACGAACCGACCGGGAACCTCGATGATCGTTCCGCCGAGACCATTCTATCGCTTCTGGTGGAAATCGTCCGCGATGGAGATGCCACCCTCATTCTGGCGACTCACGACAGCCGATGCCTGGGGAGAGTCCAGCGGACGATTCGCATCGACCAGGGAAGGATTGCGGCCCTGTGATCACCCGCAACACACTCTCTCTGGCGATCCGCTCCTTCACCCGGCGGAAGGCAAGCAGCGTGGCGCCACTACTGTCGGTGGCGATGGCCACCGGCACAACGTTCATCGTGTTGTCCGTCGCAACCGGTGTGCACAAAGCGGGCGTCAGCGGCATGCTCTCCACACTGCCCATCACGCGTCTCGTGGCGACAGCGCGACAGGTTGATATCTTGTTCCTCCGTCTGGGCACTTCCTCGTCGCTGAGTGAAGAAACGGTGCGTTCGATCAGCCGGCTTAAGGGTGTCGTCTCGGTGTGGCCTGAACAGGTGCTGACAATGCCCGCCAGCCTCATCGGTGATCTTCTCGGCACGACTTTCTCCACCGACTGTGCAGTCTACGGGGTATCGCATGAGTTTTTCCCTCTGCGGGAAAGGCCTTCGGAGTTCGTCCCACGCCCTGCGGGGGAGCCCGTGCCGGCGGTGCTCAGCTCTCAACTGATAGACCTCTACAATAGCGGCTTCGCGGGCTCTCAGCACCTCCCCGGCCTCTCACCCAAGGCCCTCATCGGCCGGCATTTCACCCTCCTCTTGGGAACATCGAGTTTCCTTCCCGCCGAACGGTACGATCGCACCACCAGCGTACGTTGTGAGATCGTGGGTCTGTCGGATGTGGTCTCACTCACCGGCGTCACGGTTCCCGACAGCTACGCTCTGGACTGGCATCGTCTGTATCACGGGCCATCCTCGCCGCCGGCGTTTGCCAGTGTTCACCTCGAGGTCGCATCCAGCGATATTGTGGCCCAGGTCCGACGCGACATCGAAAGCCTCGGGCTCCACGTACAGAGCCCCCGGGAGCTGGCGGAGAAGATCGCATTAGTCTCGCGGTACATCAGCGTGGCCGCAGGCGCCATTATTGCGCTCTTCCTCGCGCTGGCAGGCATTGGTACGGCAACCACGCTGGGGCTTGAGGTCGCCCTTCAGGCCGAGCGCATCGGGGTGTACCGATCGCTGGGCGCATCCCGGCACGATATCCTGCGCCTCTACGTGCTACGGGCTTTCCTGCTGGGTCTGGCCGGCGCATCGGCAGGGCTTGCCGCAGGGTTGTTCTTGGTAGCAGCGGCGAGGCAGGCGCTGTCGACGCTGCAGCTTGGCCTTCCGGCGTCGTGGCTGACGCTTAACCCTTGGCATGCGCTGCTGGCCCTTGTGTTGGGAGTCATCGCCAGCGTAGGCGCAGGGCTGGTGCCGGCGCTGCGGGCATCGCGGCTCGATCCCGCGGACGCCTTGCGAAGCACCTCCGCATAGAGCCTGAACTCACGCATCGGGGCTCAGATACAGTCCTCGGAGTGCTTTGGATCGCGCAGGACTGCCTGCCTCGTGGAGTACGGGAGCAGGCTCCCGCCGGTGAAGGCCCCCGCAATCAGTAATGCTGGACCCCGCCCGCACTCGGAGGTGTTCACGGCGGACGCCGATACGCGCCGCTGCGTGGCGTTCTCTCAACATCGAGAAGCCTGAATGCGCCGCGCACTCGGAGGCCCGACTAACCTGTAACTTCATCAGAATAGCCTCGTGCGAAACGCTACGGACGATGCAGAGGTCGTCCCTCCATTCGGGAAAGATACCCTGTCCCTGGTCGCTCTGGAGGGTCGGGCTTCGTCCCGACCGCGACGCCACCAGGGTCTCGTACGAGGCTCAGAAGTTTCCCTATGTATGAGCAGGGCAACGCCCGGGGCCGGGTCTCGTGTGAGAGTACATCCACGCACTCGTACTCAAAGGTACGCCTCTCGAGAGCGATACCGATACCGACCCTGAGTGAGGAGTGAGGAGATAGGGGTACAGGTTCAATACATAGGTAACGGGAATAGGTCAATACATGGGTAACGGAAGGAGGTAGACTGAGCCGGTCGAA
>JAFGKV010000298.1 GCA_016928395.1 Candidatus Fermentibacterota bacterium
AGAGCCAACTGCCGGCTGTACTCTCAACCCTGAGAATTCTGAGGGAGCCCGGCGTCCTCAGAGGCCGCACTGAACCCTGAACCCTGCTGCTGCATGCTGACGCCTGAACCCCCGGTCGGGCCACGAGGCCTTCCTACAACGATGTTCTCGGGGCGCGCTCCCGCCGCTTTGGTAGGCATGCCTGTGGGCTCCACGCCCCCCATGCCTTGACCAGCAAGTTTCGCTCGCGGGCTTCCTGTTGACCGTACCGCGCCGTCAGGGCCTCACGATAGAGAGCCTCGGCGGTCTCATCCTCGCCCTCACGATGGGCGCATTGGGCCAGCAGGCCCTGAGCCCGCAAGCGTGCGCGGGGGTAGAACGATGCAATGCGCGGTTCCAGCCGCTCCCGCACGCCGCGGGTGTCACCCATCAGGGCAATGAGTTCCTCCCGGTGAAGCTCCAAGTCGACCTCCGTGATATGTATCCCGCTGGTCAACGCCAGCGGCGTTGCTCTCGACCGCAACGCTTCCAATGCCGACGTGACAAGCAGAAGAGCTTCCGCCGGGTCGCCGTCAGCGAGCGCGCACAGCGAGGCCGCGTAGTCGGTCAGCTCACGCCGCGTCCCATATCCGCGCGCTGATTCCACCGCGGCCCACGCCAAGACGATCTCACCAAGATCAAGGCAAATCCTGGCGCGCTGCACAAGCGCTGCAAGAAGCGCCGGCGCATCGTCGGTACGCCGGATGAGCTTCTCCGCGTCATCTAGTGCCTCCAATGCCTGCCGCGGCTTCGCCGTATGGTAGTCGCAGCTTACGAGACCTAGACGAGTCCAGATTTCGCCCATGATGGAAGGCACCGCGGCGGCCATTGCGCGGCCTCGCGCGAAGTAGCGTGAGGCTCTGCGGGGCTCTCCGGTGAAAAGGCACGTCTCGGCCAGGTCGTTGAAATACCACCACGCCGCCGGTGAATCCTCTATGCCTCGCGCGGCCTTTGCGGCTTCACGCTTCGCGGAGTGGAAGGCCCCCCGGGCAGTGGCCACCAGCATCCGGGCATGATGATACCGAAGCCATAGACCGGGTTCGGACTCAATCGACGCCATCATAAGAGGCAGGGCGCGACGCAAGACCCGGTTCGCATCGTCGGTTCGCCCCAATCGGGCCAGCACATCGACCTGCTCCAGCATGGTCGATGCCTTGCGTGAGCCGTCCGCGGCCTCAACCAGCGGCTCCAGCTCCGCCAGGGCCTGCTCATACCGGCCCGCGATGCGCAGCATGACGGCTGCCCGAAGACGATGATAGTGGGCGCGGCGGCTGTCTCCCTGCTCTTCACACGAGGATGCCAAACGGACGTGGGCCACGCGAGACTCATCGAGCAGATTGCACTCGTAGAGCGAGTGGGCCAGATCACTCCACAGAGCCTCGACCTCGGCGCTTGGTATGCTGTCTTTGGGCATCCGTTCACGGATGCGCTCCGCCAGGGTCAGGTAGTGCAGGGAAACCTGAGGAAGCAACTTGGCGGCGGATTGCCGGGCGGCTTGGATGTATGCCCGCACCGCCTCCAGCCACGCTCCTCCCCGCTCCAGGTGTCGGGCCCGGGCGGCGTGACGATCCGTATGCCTGAGTAGATTCGCCATGGCGAGATGGGCACGCCGTCGGGATGCTGCATCGGAGAGGCGCGCCACTTCATCTCGGAACACGCCATTGGCGAATGCAAAAGTAAATGGATCGGTGACATTGCCCCGCAGGAGGCCGCGCCGCCGAGCTCTATCCAGGACGGTCAGGATCTCGCCTTCCCCGAGACCTGTCAGCGTGCGAAGCATGCCGAGATCGAACTCCCCTTCCGCCATAGCCGCATGGAGAAGAATGAGCCTCTCATCGTCGCTCAGACCCACGAGCTTCTCCGCGGCCAGGAGCCGCACCCGCTCGGACAGAAGCGCCGGCATGGTTTCAAGGACGACGCCCACTCCCTCGCCGCTCAGCTCCCCTGTCTCAAGAAGCGCCCGCACCACCTCATTGGCGATCAAAGGGTTTCCACCCGATGCGCGGAACACGGCGTCGGTGAGATCCTCCGAGGCCACCGCCCCCAGACGTTGCCCGATGAGGTCGCTGACCTGTCCCCGTTGAAGCGGCGCCAGATCGTGCGCCACGACACCGGCCATGCCCGTGAGCATCCCGACAGGGCCCTCAGCGGCCCCAGGCTCCCCTTCGATCGTGCAGCAGAGGGCCAATTGCCGAGGGAGACCAACTTGGTAGAGATACACTAGGACTTCGGCGGTCTCCCTGTCCACCAAATGACCATCAGTTACCACCAGCGTCACCGGCGCCCATCCTTGCATGAGCGACGATATCGCCTGTAGCACTACCACGCGCTCGAAGGGCTGGGTTACCGGATCACTCTCGGGAAACACATCGGGCAGAATGGCGGAGAGCACCCGGGACCACGCGTGGTTCATGGGAGGCACACCGAATCTGGCGCATCCTTCCCGTAGTGTTGACACCAAAGGCGCATAGGGTACAGAAGACAATTCCGGCGTACATGCCATCCGAAGCACCCGAATGTGATCCGGTACTATTCCAACGACTCGCTCGAGCAGGGTCGACTTGCCCATGCCCGACTCACCGGTCACTATCGTCAACGTGTTGGCGGCTGTTGGTACGAGGCGCTCGCTCAGCCATGCCACCTCCCGTTCGCGACCCACGAACACATCCTCATGCCAGTAAAGCGCCGCACCCTCGGAGCTTGCATGCCGCCAACATGCCCTTCCCGAGGCCTTGGCGGCGTACATGGCTCGATCCGCCATGGTGAGGAGTCCCTGTTTGTTCTGGGCATCGGTGGGAAATCGCGCCACGCCAAGACTGGCGCTCACCGACCAGAGAGGCTGCAGGTTCGCAGCCGCGGCGCGCACGATCCGGGCTGCGATGGTTCCGCCGGCCGCTGCGTCGCCGCCTTTGACGATCACAACGAACTCGTCGCCACCGTGCCGCGCTACCAGGTCGTCTCCGCGGATGCTGGAAACCAGGAGGTCGGCAAACCTCTGGATGACTCGATCTCCCTCGGCATGGCCATGATTGTCATTGACGGCCTTGAAGTTGTCGAGGTCAACGAAAAGCAGCCAGAAGCCGTCAGTTCGTCGGATGAGCTCGTCTAATGCACGGTCAAGGAACCGTCGGTTCGGGAGTCCCGTGAGGTCGTCGACATACGCTAGTTCGTCACCGGCAGGCACGCGGAACTTGGCCAGCATGGCACTGGCCCGTTCGTGCCGCAACGAAAGGCTATGGTTGCCGATCACCATGCTGCCGTATACCCGGAGGTGGGCAGCCGCGCCCGGCTGGCGCAGCGAAGCCCTTCCATGAGATCTCCCGGAAAGATGCAGCCGTCGTCTGGTGTCGCCACCATCGCCGGATCGGGGAGTTTTCGGTTGGCTGGCACACGCCAAGACAACGTAGTCCCTATGTGGCCAACACTGCCATACGCATGTGTGTCGGATTCATCCACGCGTCGAGGGAGAGAATTGCCGCAACGCCCGGCCGGCAGGGTAACGATGGTGGGGAACAGAGCAGGTGCCACGGCGTGTATCCTGACAGGTGATCTTCCTCTAGTGTGGCCGCCTTGACCTTCGGGGGAGGAAGGTGAAACGTGCGCTGCCGAAGCACAAGCCTCGCGCCGCGTCATGACCTCGATACGCCTCCCGAACCTGCCCGCACGGGTTGACAGACCGAGCGGAAAGAAGGTAATAGGGAGCTGAGAGACTGTCTTTGAGATGCCACGCAGGATCCCCTGAATTCGATTCCGTTGGCAGCACACTGCCCTCTCGGCGAATGCACGCTGCGTGGGGGCTTCACTTGAAACCGCCCATAGCGTGCCGGCCTCTTCCACGTGGAGTGATTAAAGATGAGATACCTTTTTCTGACAGGTGTGTGCGTGGCTCTTGCGCTTGGCTGCGCATCGGTCGAAGGCCGGTATCGGAGCGCCGTGCGCAGCCGCGACGAGAACCGGATCCTGAAATTCATGCGCGGCAACCCTCAGGCCGGGGCGCTTGTTATGCAGGCCGCCTCGGTCTTGGACACCGTTCGGTTCGAACGAGCCGCCGCTGATACCGGCATTGTTTCGCTGCAGCACTTCGTGCAGACCTACCCGACAAACCCGCTGGCGCCCAATGCGAGCCTATTGCTGGCGGAACGGATCCGCCACCGAGACATAGCCCGCCTCACGGCCGAGGTGGAGAGCGATCCTCAGCCGGAACCTCTCGTTGCCTTGGCAGGCCTTCATTATGATGACGGAGACTTCGACGCCGCAGACAGCCTCTATCGCCGGGCCATTGCCCTTGCTCCCGACAATGCCAGCGCGCACACGGGCCTTGCCCGCGCGTATCTCGACCAGGGCATGGTGGACGAGGCGGACAGCGAGATAGAGATCGCCCAGCGCCTTGCTCCTACAGACGTGAATGTGCTGCTGGCGGCGGGCGAGTACTACAGGCTGGTCGGCCGTCCCGATCTGGCGATCGCTTCATTCCAGAGCGTGCTGAATAGCTCTCCTGATAATGCCGATGCACACATGGAACTGGGCCTTGTCTACCTTGACATAGGCCGGAATCGGAATGCAGTATGGGAGTTCCTCAGAGTGCGCGAGCTTGATGGCAGGAACGTCGTATCGCTATACTATCTGGCTGCGGCCTACGCGGACCAAGGCGACGGCGCAACCGCCTTGCGGCATCTCTCCACCTACCTGAATTCGCCGCACTCAGCCGAAGAAGCCGAAGTGCTCGCCAACGCCCGTGTCCTCTATGATCGACTGAAGTCCGAGGTACGAACGGGAATGGGAACGGGCGGCGAAGTATTCGCCGATCCGTCGAATCCCGAGCCGAAGCCTGCACAGCCCCAGACCCAGAAGCCTGGGGCCACGAAGCAGCCTCCAGCCAGTGGAAGGCCCCCCGTGGGCGGAGGACGGGTCGGTGCCATCGGCACGGTGGGCGGCCGTAGAGGCAGATGAACGTGAGACACCTGGCCTTCCTCGTATGGTTGTCGCTTCTGCTGGTCCCCACCGCGGACACTGAGGAACCGGGGCTTCGTGTGGAGGGCGGCATCAGTGCCCTGAAACCACTGGGCAGCGTGGGCGATGATGTCGAAGTCGGCGGTGCCGATTTCACCGTTGGCGCCGGCGGCTATGCGTACGTGAACTACAGACTTGAGACGAGTTTTTCGGTCGGAGTGCGTTGCAGCTGGCACGGGCTTGGTGTGTCCGGTAACGGCGGAAAGCCATACGAGAACGCGTCGTTCATGAGCATTCTACTCGCCTCTACTCGAGTGTTCAATCCCGATGAAGACATCAGGCCGTTTGCGGTGGGAGCTATGGGGTTGTCGTGGATGAGGTGGCGGTACGCAGAGCCCCACCCGCTGGCAGAGGATCCCACCATAGTGCTCGACACCGACAGACGGCGCGCGACGACCTTCCTTTTGGGAGGCGGCGCCGAGATCCAGGTGGGCGACTACTGGGAATTCCTCCCCGCCTTGCACGTGCTCCTGCACGGATGGAGCAATCACACCCAATGGGTCACCCAGTATGATGACGAGGAGAAGGAAAGGCCCGCCACCCCCAGGACCGTCTCGCTGGAGATCACCGTCGGAGTGGCGAGGAGGTTCTGAGCAAGCTTCTCCTTGACAGCGAGCTCCAGAGAACAGAATCTACTCCCGTGCAGTTGTGCCGAAGTGGTGGAATATGGTAGACGCGCTGCGTTCAGGGCGCAGTGGGCAGCAGCCCGTGGGGGTTCGAGTCCCCCCTTCGGCACCAGAAGGCGTCGTGCCTCCTCCGGAGTGCGGCGCCTTTTCTCGTCTATGCCACGGGCCGTCCTTGTGGACGGGACGAACAGTGGCTGCAACTACCTTTCGCCGGAGCCTGCACGCACCATGAGCAATCACCGCCGGGCCGCCATCTCGATCCCCACGGGCGAGCGCACTGCCCTGGTAGACATCACCGATGATGTTGATAGGGCTCTTCATGAACTGAATGTCCACGAGGGCATCCTCGTGCTTTTCTGCCCCCACACCACAGCCGGGCTCACCATCAACGAGGGGGCCGACCCAGACGTGGCGAACGACATCACAGAGACCCTCGCCCGCCTGGTGCCTGCCCAGGCAGGATATCGGCATGCCGAAGGCAATGCCGACGCCCACGTCAAGAGCACCCTGACAGGCGTATCCCTCTCTGTGGCCGTGGAAGATGGCCGCGTGGTGCTTGGCAGATGGCAACGCATCTTCTTCTGCGAGTTTGACGGCCCTCGTTCACGCCGGATCTGGGTCCGGTTCATCGGTACGTGACCAGCGAAACCCACCGCGACAACCCTCCAACCGCAGGGAATGGCGGGCGAGAGGAGATGCCTTTTCTCGACCATTTGGATGAGCTGCGCTCCCGTATCATCAAGATCCTGGTGGCGGTGTGTGCCGGAGCATTGCTGGGGTATGCGGCGTCAGGCCGGGGGCTGAGCCTTCTGGCCCGCTCCGCCGGCGAGCTGCAATCCCTCAGCCCTCTTGAGACTTTCGGCGTCAGAATCAAGCTTTCGGTGGTTATCGGTCTCCTCCTTGCCCTGCCCTTTGTGCTGATCCAGATCTGGCGGTTCGTCGCGCCCGGGCTCTATCGCAATGAACAGCGCATCGCCATGGGGCTCATCGTCTCCTCGACCCTCTGCTTCGTGGTCGGTGGCGCGTTCTCGTTTCTGGTCGTGGGCCCCAATGCGATGCGCATGCTGGCAGACTTCAGTCCTCCCGAGATCGCCAATCGCTGGAGCGTCGCAAAGTACGTAGCCTTTGTCCTGAATCTGATGCTGGCATTCGGAGCCATCTTCGAGATGCCCGTGGCGATGTTCTTCCTCACCAAGCTCGGCATCGTCACCCCGCGACTCCTCCGCAAGAAGTGGCGCCACGCCATGGTGATCATCTTTATCCTGGCGGCAATCGTGACCCCGCCCGATGTATTCACCCAGGTCATGCTGGCGATTCCTCTGATCCTGCTCTACGAAGTCGGCATCCTGGCCAGCATCGCGGCGCGTCCCCGAAGGAAGACTTCGTGACCGCGGAACACATCCTCCGGGAGGTACAGGCCTCGATCAGCGAGGATCTTCGAGTCATGGACGAGATACTGGGAACAGTGGGATCGGAGATCGCCGGCGTGCTGGGGCAGGAGGGCGGAGAACTGGTCGCTGCCACCGGAAAGCGTCTGCGCTCGACCCTGATGCTGCTCTGTGCAGGCATGGGTCAATCTCGCAATGGTGTGGCGCCGACTGCAGCCGCTATGGCGGAGCTTGTCCATCTTGCCACCCTCATTCACGACGACAGCATCGATGATTCGACGCTTCGGCGCGGCCGTCCGACTGCCCATGTGACCTGGAACCATAAAGTGGCCACCATGCTGGGCGACATGCTGTACTCCCGGGCGTTCGAGCTCTTGACGGAGCTGGGCGATATGCGGCTTCTCCGGGTAATGGCCCACGCAACCCACGTCATGGCCCAGGGTGAGTTGGAGGAGTTTCTTCTTCGCGGCACCTTGCCTCTGGAGGATACCTATCTGCGAGTAGTCCACGCCAAGACCGCGGCATTCTTCGGGGCGTGCTGCAGGACCGGCGCGATCCTCGGCGGCGTGCCGATCGCCCACCAGCACTCGTTGGCGCGGTTCGGAGAGTCTTTAGGCACCGCCTTCCAGGTAGTCGACGACATCCTCGACTACACGGCCGAGGAGGAACAGATTGGCAAGGGCATGGGCACTGATCTCCGTGACGGCATCATGACGCTGCCGCTCATCGCCGCCCTCTCGCGGGCGGGAAAGGATCGGCATTCTCTGCTCGCCATGGTCAAGGGGGTCGAAGAAGACGCCTCCCTCGTCGAGGGGATAGTCGCATCCGTCGTGCGACATGGCGGCATAGAGTATGCCCGGGGGGTCGCGCTGCGCCTATGCGACGAGGCTCGGGCACTGCTTGCGTGGCTTCCACCGAGTTCCTCCTCCCATTTCTTGGACCTCTTGGCCCAGTATGTAGTACAGAGAGAGAGGTGATGCGTGAGCCCTCGTGCACGCCCCCTGGGAATCCTCGTCCTTGTGGTGTTCGTCGGCAGCATCTTCGGTGCTCTGGTGAGCCAGCTAATTGGGATTATTCTCCCTGAAGGTGTGATTCGAGACTTCTTTGTGAAGGGATTCCAGCCCCACTTTGGGCCGCTCTCCATGGATCTCGGCGTGATCGGCTTCACCGTCGGCTTCACCTTGCGGCTGACTGTGGCCAGCATTCTGGGAATCATGCTGGCAGTGCACATCTTCCGCTGGTACTGAAGGAGTCGCCATGGGTCTTGAGGAGACAATTGCAGTGGCAGTGGAAAAGGTCGACCTCCTACGTGCGGATGGTATCGAACCCTACCCGGAACACACGCCTCCCAGGGAGAACGTGGCTACGGTGCTTCGCCTCTTCGAGGAGGGGTGTATAGAGGGTCCCATAGGTGTCGCGGGGAGGCTCCTGGCGAAACGGGGGCATGGCAGACTGGCGTTCGGCGACCTCGTCGAATCCGGGGCGAAGATCCAGCTCTTCCTGCGGGAAGGAACCTCGCCACAGCATGCCATGGCTCTATTCGGCCGCCTGGACGTGGGCGACTGGGTATGGGCATTCGGACCCGTTGTGCGAACCCGAAGCGGGGAAGTCAGCATCGACGTACAGGACCTGCGGATCCTCTCCAAGATCATCCGCCCCTTGCCGGACAAATGGAAGGGATTCCGGGATCAGGAGACACGGTACCGCCAGCGCTACCTTGACCTCATGGTCAATGAGGAGTCCCGGAGGACGTTCGTGCAGCGTGCGGCAGTCATCCGAGCCCTGAGGGATGTAATGGACAGCAGGGGGTTCCTCGAGGTGGATACCCCGGTTCTTCAGACGCTGTATGGAGGCGCCGCGGCTCGCCCCTTCACTACCCACCATCACGTACTCGATCGGGAGCTTTACCTGCGGATCGCCCTCGAGCTGCATCTAAAACGTCTCCTGGTGGGCGGGCTGTCCAAGGTCTATGAGATCGGAAAGTGTTTCCGCAATGAAGGTATGGATCGGCTGCACAATCCCGAGTTTGCCTTACTGGAGGCATATGAGGCCTTTTCCGATCGAGACGGAATGATGGACCTTGCCCAGGCCTTGCTACAGCACACGGCAGACCGGGTGGCGGGAACGAGACACATCTCATACCAGGGCCTTGACATCGACTTGGATGGCCCGTTTGCCCGTCACAGCATGCGGGATCTGCTCATGGAACACGCGGGGCAGGATCCTCAGGATGCGTCGATAGACGATTTGACCGAAGCGTGCGTTCGCCACGGGCTCGCGGAGCTTCCCGAGTCGCCCGATTCCGCCTGGCTCGTGGACAAGCTGTTCTCTCTGGCGGTGGAGCCAAGACTAATCCAGCCGACCTTCGTGACCAACCATCCCATCGAAATGTCGCCCCTTGCCCGCCCTGACAGCGCTGACGTGCGGACCGCCGCGCGGTTTGAGCTCTTTGTTGCGGGCAGGGAGCTGGTCAATGCCTACTCCGAGCTCAATGAGCCTGCTGAGCAGCGCCGCAGGCTGGAGGCGCAGCGAGCAATGGGCGACATGGGCGAAGGGTATCCTGTGGACGAGGATTTCCTTCGCGCACTGGAGTACGGCATGCCACCGGCTGGCGGGCTTGGTCTGGGGGTCGACCGGTTGGTCATGCTTCTCACCGACCAGCCCGGCATACAAGACGTGATTCTCTTCCCCCACATGCGGCAGGAGACCGCACGCCACATCCTTCAGGAGACGCCCGATGATCCCATCGAGACCAAGTAGCGGGATGCAGACCAGCCGCCGCCCCGGAATTGCGGCGGCTGCCCTTGGCGCACTTCTCATCATGTCGTGCGGAGGGGAAGACAACGAACACCCCGAACTCCGTCTGGAACACACAACGGTATGGATGACCGTCGCCCAGCGGCAGATAGCCGAACACGCGGTGGTGTTCTACAATGACGGCGACGGCCTGCTGGAGATCACGGAGATGACGGTAACACCTTCGTGGGTCACCATCTCGCCCTCGTCGCTTCTGGTGCAGCCTGGCCGCAGCGAATCGGCCACGCTGACCGCGGTTCCGATGTCAGCCGGAGCCGGCATCCATGAGGGGAGAATCATGGTGACATCCAATGATCCGGATCGACCGCTGCTGGCCATCCCCCTGGAGATCCGAGTCGTGGAAGGGCTCCCTCCTAGCATCACCGTGACCCCGACGCTGTGTGTCCTGGCGCTGGAAATGGGAGACTCGACCGTGGTCGCGTGCACCGTCACTAACTCAGGTACCGCCACGGCTCATGTAACACAGGTTTCACCCCAGTGCTCCTGGGTGTCGGCCGCACCATCCTCCCTGAGTCTGGACCCCGGCGCGTCTGCCGAGATTTCTCTTGCCGTGCAAAGCCATGGCCTCACCGATGGCAGACATCAGTGCACCGTGGAAGTCCACACCACCGACCCCAATGCCCCACGATGCGACGTGGTGATTGACCTAACGGTCGGCGCCTCCGGCGGGGCGAGTAGGATCGTGGTGGCCGAGGAGTTCACCGGCACCTGGTGTCAATACTGCCCGGGAGCGATGATGGGCTTGCACGCGCTGCAGAACCTCGTCGGTCCCGACCGCGTGGCGGTGATCGTCTACCACCTCTCCGACGGCTTCACGATTCTTGGTGGCCAGGATCGGTCGCAGTTCTACTCGGTAGGTGGCATACCCAATGTCATCTTTGACGGGATCGTGAGCAGGCTCGGCGGAGACCACGACACCCCGATAGACTACACGGCACCGTACAATCAGCGAGCCTCGATCCCGGCGCCGCTGATCATCAGCCTCTCGCTGACGGAGTATGAGTTCGGCTCAGGGAGCGGGACGGTGCGGGCTGTATGTCAAAACGTCACGACGGAGACCCTGAGCGCCCGACTCCTGCTGGTGATGACTGCCGTGGATTCACTCTACTCATGGCAGGGCTTCGACCACCTATACAGTACCGCCATCAGCATGCCGTTGGGTTCAGGCGGCGCGGCCTTGACGCTGGCACCGGAGGCGTCTGACACTGTCCTTGCCGCCTTTTCCACGCCGGATGGCTGGCGAAGCCGCCAGAGGGACCTCACCGGCTTCGCCCAAGACTTCGGGACAAAGGAGATCCACCAGGGTTCCGTCCTCCACCTGCCGTGAAGCGGGGAGGACCCGCCTCGGCCCGCGACTTCTAAACGCTCGCTGTGCGGGACGAGCAGCATCCTATGGCCTGAGAGTCAGAGAACGCGCGTCTTCACAACAGTGATCCGCTGCATCACCCGAAACAACCGTAGCGGTCAACTCGGTTGCGATGTAGCATGGAAAGAGATGGATGAAAGCCCCTATACCCCGTACTCCGCCCAGTTGAGGTTACCCCATGAGTAGCGCTCGCGTGGTCCTTGGCACAACTGGTCTCTGCATTCACCCTCTCGTCATCGGCACATTGCCCATGGGGCCGCTCCAGGCGAACCTCGATCCCGCCCAAGGCGCGCGCATCATCAGGCATGCGCTGGACCGGGGCGCCAATCTCATCGATACGGCCGATATGTATGGGTCCTATGCCCACATACGCGCCGCGTCGGACGGTTTCGGTGGAGAGGTCGTGTTCGCATCCAAGACCCACGCCCAAACCCGCGAATCCGCCCGGGAGCACGTGGATCGGGCACTTCGTATGCTCCACATCGAGCGGCTCGACATCCTGCACTTGCACGGCGCCCGGCTCTCCGACCCGTTTGTTGAGCGTGGTGAGGTCTTCGACGAGATCCGCCGGCTACGCGACAAGGGCAAGGTGCGGTTCCTGGGGCTTTCAACCCACCGGGTGGGAGCTGTTCGCAAGGCCACGGCGCGAAACGATATCGACGTAATCCACCCGCTTATCAATCGCGAAGGCCTCGGCATCATGGATGGCACGGCTGCCGAGATGGCCGCCGCCATCGCCGATGCCGCCGCTGCAGGCAAAGGAATCTACGCGATGAAGGCTTTGGCCGGAGGGAGCTTTATCCGGGATGCCCGGGCCAGCCTCCAATGGGTTCGGAAGCTTCCGGGCGTCCACGCCATCGCGGTCGGCATGCTGTCGACGCGGGAAGTTGACGCCAATCTTGCGCTATTCGAAGGAGACGCGGAGGATGAGGTCTGGAGAGCTCTGGAGCACCGCACCCGTCGCATTAGGATCATGGAGATCCTCTGCAAGGGCTGCGGCGCCTGCATCGAGGCCTGCCCGGCCAATGCGATTTCTCTCGTCAACGACAGGGCCCGGGTGCACGAAGCCGCCTGCATCCTCTGCGGTTACTGCGCCAGCGCCTGTCCCGAGTTCGCCATCCGCGTCGTCTAGCCCCGCGTCCGCAGCGTCCCACGTGCTCCCTTCGATCGGCCCTATCGTACACCATGCCATGACACTATTCTCATGTTAGAATAGCTTCCAAACTCACCCCTGGGCGCTTGAGGAACGCGGATGGGCAATCCCGAAGTCAGAGAACGCTATTATTTGCCTCTTTTATAACATTTCTTGACAATCTTTGACATCGAAGTCACATTGTTCTCATGAACATCTCACTGACCCCCACGCTCGAACGATTCATTCAGGAGAAGGTGGCCTCTGGCCGTTATGCTTCAGCCAGCGAGGTCGTCCGCGAGGCGCTTCGCGTGCTTGAGGAGCGGCATCGGATCGAAGACGTCCGCTTGCGAGCCCTACGGGACGAGGCTACGAGATCTTTCATCGCCGCAAACGCCCAAGAGGATCACCTCGACCGTGTTGTCGAGCTTGTGCCCCCGGCCTCCGTAGCGGGTGAGAATGCGCATCAGAGGAAGGATGAGGCGTGAGACGACCATCCTCCTTGAGCGGTGGGATGTGCGCCGCTCCTGACGGATCCCCCTTCGGGAGCCGTACCGCCCGAATGCGGCGCGCGGCATACGATTCCTCAGCCACGGGGAGACACACCGTGAACGCCCTTCTCATCTATCCCGAGTTCCCTGAGACCTTCTGGAGTTTCACCTACGCGCTGAAGTTTATCCGTAAGCGTGCGTCGCTCCCACCGCTGGGTCTTCTGACCCTGGCGTCGATCCTTCCTCCGGGCTGGGCCAAGCGGCTGGTTGACATGAACGTCAGGGCTCTCACCGCCAAGGACCTCGAGTGGGCAGACTATGCGTTTCTCGGAGGGATGGCCCTGCAGAGGGAATCGGCCCGACGGGTGATCACGGCGTGCAGGGAGGCGGGTGTCAAGGTGGTCGCCGGAGGGCCGCTCTTCACCAGCGAGCCCGACCAGTTCGACGATGTGGATCACTTGGTGCTCAATGAAGCGGAACTCACGGTCCCGCTGTTCCTTGCGGACCTCGAAAGCGGAACCCCTCAACGGGTCTATGCGACAACCGAGTTTGCAGACCTCCGTACGACCCCCCCGCCGCTATGGGAGCTCGCCGACCGGGGACGGTACGCGGAGATGTGCGTGCAGTATTCCCGAGGCTGCCCGTTCAACTGCGAGTTCTGCAACGTCACGACTCTCTTCGGTCACAGACCGCGCACCAAGGGCCCCGACCAGATTATCGGTGAACTCGACAGCCTTGCCAGGCTGGGATGGCGCGGCAGTGTATTCTTCGTGGATGACAACCTCATCGGCAACAAGGTGTGTCTGAAGACCGAACTGCTCCCCGCGCTCATTGCATGGCAAAAGCACAAGCCCGGCATGACGTTTCATACAGAGGCCTCCATCAATCTGGCCGATGACGGTGAGCTGATGGCAATGATGGTTGAGGCCGGGTTCAACATGGTCTTTATCGGAATCGAGACGCCCGACGAAGTGAGTCTGGGCGAATGCAGCAAGCACCAGAACAAGAGCCGGAACATGATCGAGGATGTGAAACGAATGCAGAAGGCCGGGCTACAGGTGCAGGGCGGGTTCATCGTGGGCTTTGACAGCGACACGCCGACCATCTTCCAGAGGCAGATCGATTTTATCCAGCAAAGCGGCATCGTAACCGCCATGGTGGGCCTGCTTCAGGCGCCTTCGGGAACGCGGCTCCATGACCGGTTGCGCAAGGAGGGGCGTCTGCTCGCCCCGATGTCTGGCGACAATACCGATGGTACGACAAACATCGTTCCGGTCATGAGCCTGGATGTGCTACGCGAGGGATACGTGCGCATCGTGCGCTCCATCTATGCTCCCGGCAGCTACTACCAGCGGGTGAGGACATTCCTTCGCGAGTACACAAAGCCCAAGGTCAAAGCCCCGATTGAACTACAGTACAAGCTGGCGCTTTTCCGGTCGATTCTCCGGCTCGGCATCATCGGAAAGGAACGGGCTGAGTACTGGAAACTCCTGCTGTGGACATCATTCCGCCACCCCCGGCTCTTGCCCACGGCGGTGACGCTCTCTATCTACGGCCATCATTTCCGAAAGATCTACGAGCACCTCTCCCCCAAGAACTCGGCAGTCCCAACTCGATAACCCCGCCTCCGTGCGGTGTGTGCAGCGGCGGGAGTCTCCCAGGCTTCACCACCCCCATCACGCGCGGTGAGGAAGCGCCAGGTGTGCCTACATGCCCAGGGTCTCGTGGACCTCCTGCATCCCCTTGAGCACCACATCGATGAAGGGTTCCAGTTCCATGCCCAAGGCAGCGGCCGCGGCAATGATGCCTTCCCTGGACACGGCCCTGGCAAAGGCCTTATCCTTCATCTTCTTGCGCACGGAGCGGGCTTCCACCTCAGCCAGGATCTTGTTCGGCTTGACCAGCGCGGTGGCCATAATGAGCCCTGTCACCTCATCGACCCCTGAGAGCGCCCAATCCAGCGGCACTTCCTTTGCCACGCCCAAGGTCTCGGCATGGGCTGCCACGGCATGGACCAGCTCCTCGGGCAGACCCTGGGCCTTGAGGAGCGCAACCCCCTCCCTCGGATGGGTGTCGGGATGCTCCTGATAGTCGATGTCGTGAAGCAGACCCGTGATCCTCCACAGATTTTCATCCTGGCCCAGGGCGCGCGCCATGGCCGTCATGCCCGCCTCAACGGCATGGCAGTGGCGAAGTAGCCCTTCATCGTGCATATGTTCTGTCAACAGAGCATGCGCCTCGTCACGGCTGGGTAGTGTCATGGCATCCTCCTCTGGTGCTGGCGTCGCGAGCAGTTCTCAGTTCTCAGTTCTCAGTTCTCAGTTGCCAGTCGGGCCTCTGAGGGCAGAGGCACCCAGGTCTGTCAAGGTTGAAAGTGCGGCCGGCAGTTGGCTATCGGCTATCGGCTATCGGCTGTCAGCTATCAGCTCACTCCTCACTCAGGGTCGGTGTCGAAAATCCCCCCCCCGATTTGACTGCGAACCCGAGTGCGATAGCGCGTGCGATGCAATCGCAGAACCGCCTGCCATCAGACAAGTTCACCGCCCGCCCCCATCTGTCCATTCGTCCACAGTTGCGCCATTTTCCCTCAATGCTCCCCCCGTATGTACCCCAACGAACGGAGCCTATCCTCCAGCGAGGTTGCCGCCCCTGTCGTTGCGGAGGGTTCCCTCGGGCTGTCATAGGTATCGCACCACGTCACGGCGGGCGTCTGCCCTGTCGGCCAAAGCTCGGCAACGACGCGGCCGTCCATGTCACGGGCTAACGGTAGGCCCGCCCACGCCAGCACCGTGGGCACGATGTCGTAAACGGAACATCGAAAGCGCGCCCGCTGAGGTGCAATGCCCGGGCCCGCCGCCACAATGATGCCATCGATGGCATGATCCCATGCCGTGTGCCGCGTCGTATCGCGACAGAGCACTCGCACGGAATCCCCGCTCTTGTAGTCCCAGAATTCGGGGATGTAGCCCTCCCCTGCCGTGGTGACGACGAGGTGGGGCGCGTCGTGGAGGAATGGCCCGACGTAGATATCTTCACGCCGGGTAAGCTTCAGCCCGAGAGGCCGGCCATTGTCGGGATCCACCGCCTCGGGCGCAGCGTCAAGAAGGCGCTGGATGAGCCGTTCCCGGGCGGGGGCGTCTAGGAGGCGTTCGTTCACATAGATGCTCCACATGGTGCTCCATGCCAGACTGCTCTCAGGCAGAACCGCGCCATCCGGACCGAATCTGACCACACCGAGGTCGGCAAGCCACCGATTGACATCCACCCGGCGGCTGAATCTGGCGAACCCATGATCGGACACCACAAGAACCAAAGCGTCCTCCGGGGCTTCGGCCAACACCTCACCCGTGAGCCGATCCAGCTCTTCCAGAATCTGCACGGTTTCCTCCCCATCACCGTAGAGGTGCTGCATGTGATCCGGCGTAAGGAACACGCATGAGAAAAGATCCCATCGCTCCTTGGCGTGCACGTCGCGGCACATCTTCCCAAACCACGCAAGATGCTCCAGCGCGGGCTCCCAATGCCACCGCACGAAGGGAAGGAACTGCCCGTAACGGACACGCAGGGTCTCCGCCCAGGCCGAAGGGTAGGCGATCGGTTCGGGAAACCGCTCAATCTTCCGGTAGACTGGAGACAACCACAGCACTGCGCGCGAAGCGCTGAGGCTCTGCAGCCGCACACGGGCCCATCCCTCTTCCTCGCCCACCGTCACCCCGAACCAGGGAGACCATTCCAGGTGGGAAAGCTCTGGCCCGGCCATGAGTGTGCCTGATCGTGCGTGGCGCAATGTCATCCAAGGCGGTTTCCGGAACACATCAACGGTCAGGTCTGCCGGCGAGTCATTGAGCATGACGCGGGCACGGCCTGGAGTACCCGGGGCGGGCAGCGTGTCCCACTCGGCCACCTGGATGAGGCGATGCTGGGAGAGAATACACGGGCTGAACTCATCGGCGATGGCAATGCCGTTCAGAGGAGCCGCAGGATACGTTAGCGGCACATTCACGATGGCGCATCGGCGACCCTGGGAAGACATGATATCCCAGAGTCGCGATGTCTGCACATCCCCGGCGGCCAGATCGCCCAGACGAGGGAGGTCATCCCGTCGGCTTCCGAAGTGAAATATGCCGGTCTTACCCGGGTTCTTGCCGCTGTAGAGAGACACCCAGGCCGGCGGCGAGACGTAGAGCGGCGTCGACTCGAGAACGCCTCCGGTTCCTCGTGCGAGTAATCCTTGAAGGACCGGCAGGCGCCCCTGGGCCAGGAGCGGATCGAGGATGTCCCAGGTGGCGCCATCCCACCCGATAACCACCACGGGTCGTGCGTGGCCTGCTTCGTGCTCGCCACAGCCGATCAGTGTCGCCGAGACCAGCATGGTCATGAGCACACGGAGAGAGACTCGCAGAGGCCGGCAGCTCGTCACCCTCTTCACGGGGCACCTCGGATCGCTGCCTGGTGGTCAACGCGGACGAGCCATGCCGGTCCCGCATGGCGGGGGCCGCACCAGCCTGCACACGCGTCGTCGTACACGACGAAGCCCGTGGGTGCGCTTTGGTCCGCACACCATACGCCACCAGGCTCCAGCAGTCGGAAATCCGGCCGGCGAGCGCGCGGGCTCACCTGGCCCGCGTATACGGTGACCTCGAAAGGGCTTTCATTTTCAACACACTCCGGGCGCGTCTCGTCGGCCCCGAGTTCCACATTCAGCATTCCCATCGTGGAGGCTACCATCGTATCCGCCACCGAGACCTCCAGACGGTAAAATCCATGGGAGAGGGCTGGGAGCGACACCTCCCACACCACGCCACGGGTCCGGGCCGCCAGGTCTGTTGTCGCGTCGCGCCGGTCCGACACCCGAACCCGTTCCCCTGCCAGCGGGATTCTGCCATGCCGCTGTACCCAGGCTGGATCGATCCTGGCCAGAGTCAGTGTCAGCGGCCCATCCAGATTGCGGGCAGTTCCGGCCACCACGAGATACCCATCCTCCGCAGCCACCCGGGCGATCCCCAGCTCCCGCCTCCCTTCCATGGCAGTGATGATCCGGGAACGCTCCTCCCATTTGGTGTTTTGGAAGCCTCCCCGCATCTCGTCCGCGGCGACCCTGGCCCTGTCCCATGTGCCGGTTTCGGCCTCCAACCATGCCAACTGCCACAATGCCACCGCCCGCGAATCGTCCGTCTCTGCGGCCCATGCCACTGAATCCAGATACCGCCGCGCCGCGTCGGCGGAGTCGGCCTCGGAGGAATGGAGAGCCGAACGGAATCGGTACATCCTCCCCAGTTCCATGGCGGCCCTCATCCGCTGCCACCCCACGGGTGCATTCGCCAGGACAACCCGCAATGCGTGCTCTTCCCCGCGGGCATGGGCCTGCGGAGAGTCAACCGAAGCCCGGGCATGGAAATACGCCTCGTTCAACAGCACCGAGAAGTACCATATGGAGTCTTCCCGACTCGCCTCGACGCCGTCAGGCGGTAAAGCCGCTGCAGCGGCGCACAGTGAATCCAGCGACGTCGCGAACCGTTCCCAGTACCCGGGCGCATTGGCGGCAAAGACTCGGAGGCCCGAGGCCTCTGCTGAAGATATGGCGCCGGAATCCTCCAGGGAATCGGCTGCAGCCCAGATCTCTTCGGGAGTATGATGGGCAACCAGCGCGTGCAGCGCCGCCGCGTCCAGCGCGGAAGCCGCGACCCCCCAGGCGAGAAGGAGCGTGAGTATGGATATGGCGCGGGTGCGCGGGGACAAGACGAACGCGACGAGGAACCCAGGCCGGTGAGAGACCATGGCGTCCTGTCTCACTCCTCCCGGAGAATGCGGGCACCCAGGCCTGCAAGCCGTTCGTCAATGGTCTCGTACCCGCGGTCGATCTGGGACACGTTCTGAATGATGCTGGTGCCCTCGGCGGCCAGGGCAGCGATAACCAGCGCCATGCCAGCGCGGATGTCAGGACTGGCCACCGTGGTGCCGTGCAACCGGGATGGCCCCACCACAACGACCCGGTGGGGATCGCACAGGATGGCATTGGCACCCATGGCGATGAGCCTGTCAACCCAGAACAGGCGGCTCTCGAACATCTTCTCGAAGACCAAGACTGTACCCTGGGCCTGGGTTGCGGTGACCACCAGAATGCTCATGACATCGGCGGGCACGGCCGGCCACGGCCCATCATCGATGACCGGCACTGCACCGCCCAGCTCGGGCTCCACCGTCAGCCCTTGCCGGCCGTCGCATTGCAGGGTGGAACCCTCCGAGGTGAACGAAATTCCCAGCTTGCGGAATGGACGCAGCACCGGCCCCACAAGCGCCGGATCCACCGGATCGATAGCCAGCAGGCTCCCGGTGGCGGCCGCCAGGCCGATGAAGCTGCCTATCTCAATGTGGTCGGCGGAAATGGTGTGATTGCAGCCGTGGAGCGGCCACGTACCCCGCACCGTCAGGCGATTCGTGCCCACGCCGACGATGTCTGCTCCCATGGCCGAGAGCATGCGGCACAGGCCCTGCACATGAGGTTCGCACGCCGCGGGATAGATGGTCGTCTCTCCGTCAATGCAGGAGGCAAGCATCAGGGCATTCTCTGTGGCCGTCACACCGGGTTCGTCCAATTCTATGGCCGCCGGGCGGAAGCCGGAAGTCCCTACCGACATGTCAATCGTTGAGCCCGCCAGATGCCACGAGACGCCCATGGCCGAGAGAGCCGAGAGATGGGGATCCAGCCTCCGCCGGCCGATCTTATCGCCGCCCGGTGACGGTAACCGGGCCTTCCACTCCCGGGCCAGCAGCGGTGAGGCCAGCAGAAACGAGCCCCGGATTTGACCGCACAAGCCGGCGTCAGGCTCGGACATCAGGCTCGACGCCTGAACCCGAAGACGGTGGGCGCCTACCCATTCAACAACTGCTCCCATGCCCCGCATCAAATCCACCATGGTGGCGATGTCCGCGATCCTGGGCACATTGTCCAGCACAACCTCATCCGCCGTCAGCAGCGCCGCTGCCAAGGCCGGCAATGCCTCATTCTTGTTTCCCCGGGGGATGATGGTGCCGCTGAGCGGTACACCTCCCTCGATCCGGAACACGCTCATGGTGCACCCCTTTCCAGACGAATGAGCTCCAAACCTTCGCCAAAGCGTCGCCGCCATCGGCCGGATCTGATCCACAGCGTATCAACCGAACGTTCCATGGACGGCATGTCCCAGTCAAGATGCACGAACCACACCCTCGAATAGGCTGAGAGCAGCGAATCCACGACGGATACGATGCCGGGTCCACCGAGGGGAAGATGGGCGTCAAAGGGGGCGTGGGCGCGGGCGCTGTCGACCGCTGAGTGTCGCCTTGCCGGGTCCATCGGGTAGTAATCGGCCATGAAGAGGCTGTTTCTTGAGCCGGTGAGGAACACGGCATCGTCTGACGTGGAGGACTCACGGATGTTTTCGGCCATGCCGCGCCAATCCTCGGGATGGAGCAAATACCCAGAGCTCTCTATCTGGCGCACATGCGCAGGCGCCCACAGCAGAAGCATGGCCACCACCCACATGGGGCGCGTCGTGGCGGCGCCTGCGGCCAGGGGGATCAGGTAGGCCAGGTAGACCGGCAGGAGGAGATTCGCCGGAGATCCTTCGTAGCCAAGAAAGAGAAACGTCGGAAGGAAGAAGGCAGCGAGGAGACCGGTACGCCGGCGTGCCGTGGCCCACAGCCTCACCGAGCCTCTGACCGCCAGCACTGCGGGAATCATGAGCTGCAAAAGGAACACCGCCGCCTTCGGTGACCGAAGCAAGGCCAGGAGTGAATCGCCGTCCAGCCGGGTGAACAGGTATCCTGCTCCCAGATAGTAGACGTGACCGAGAAGCTTCTTGCCCGCCGCCAGAAACGAGGGGGTGGAACCCATGTGCCCCCCATGCAGCCGGAACAAAACCTGGCTGGCTGTCGGTACCAGCAGAGGCGCATACAGCCCGAAGGCTAGAAGCCCCGCAAGGATGAGCGGGCGGCGCGTACGGGAGAAGCACAGCGCCGCCACCCACAGCGGCCAGCAGGCCAGCCATCCCAGGTGATGCAGTGCGGTTGAGACGCCGGTGCCGGCTGCCCAGACATACGCTCCCCGCCGATTCCCATTCAGATATGAGAGCAACCCCCACAGGGCAGCGGCCTGGGTAAAGGCCATGGGTGCGTACATGCGGGCCTCTTGGGCGCCGAGACGCACAAACGGCGAAAGCGCTGCCAGCCAGGCAGCCCAAAGGCCCAGCCTGGGGATTTCGAAGAAGCGACCGGCGCCGAGGGCCACCAGAACCAGCCCGGCAGCCGAGAGGGCCGAGGGGAGCCGGAGGAGGAACTCGGTGCTGCCAAACCACCGCATCCACAGGCCCACGAAGCGGAAGTATGTGCTGGGATGCTCATAGGGTTGAAGCCGGTAGAGCGCGGCACCGAAGGTCTCGCCTTCGTCCGCCCAGAGCGACTGGTTACTCAGGCGCCACATGGAAAACAGCATGGAAACCAGCAGTGGCGTCAGAGGCGAAAGGACAATCCTGCGCAGGACGGCAGTGCGGGCGGGCGGGCGCATCAAGGTGCTCGAGGAGTTCACAGTCTACGGGTCGCTCTCTTTCGTCCGCCTCCCCAGTTCATCCTTCGATGCCCGAGGATCGACGTTCGATGTTGGATGTTCAGTGTTTGACATTCGCTCCCATCCAAGGTCCATTCCGTCACTCCACCGTTCCAGTCGTGTATCCTCCCATCCACTCTCCTCATATCTGACGTCTCATCCAGAGACCGCGTGCATATCCAATCGCCAGAAACACCAACGCCGCCAGATTGGAGACCACCATGCTGGCCCACACCGCATCCAGCCCGAACCGGGGTTCGAGCAGGTAGGCGAAGGGTACGCGAACCCCCCACAGCCGCAGAAACGCGGCGATCATCACGTACACCGTCACACCGCCGCCCTGGAACGCGCCCTGCAGGATCGACTGGCCCGCGAACAATACGGGCGAAGGGCCTGCCACCACCAGAGTCCGATGCGCCAGTTGCACTACCGCTTCATCGTGGGTAAACAGCCGAGCCACGGGTTTCCCCGCAAGCATCAATAGGATCATGGGAACGAGCAGCGCGCTGGGAAGCGCCAGAAGGCCAACGCGTACGGCCTTTCTAGCCCGCTGCGAATCCCCGGCCCCAAGGCATTGGGCCACCGTGGTCGTCACGGCACTCACTGCTGCCATGGACGGGAGCATGCAGAGCTGGAACATCCTGCTGGCGAGCCCAAAGGCCGCCACGGGAACCGCTCCATGGGATGCTACCAGACGGGTGATCACCGCAAACCCCAGGGAACTTCCGCTCATTCCCAGCCCCGAAGGAATACCTATGCGTGCGAGAGTGGCCAGCATAGGTCGCGAAGGCCGCCATCCCCACGGGCTGACTTTGAACGGCCCTCGCCGGTCCATGAGGAGACGCAGCGCCCACAGACTGGCTACGCCCCGTGCAATGACCGTCGCATATGCGGCACCGCGCACGCCCCACCCCAACCCGAAAATCAGAAGCGGATCAAGAACCATATTGAGCAGGATGGCAACCGTGTCCACCAGCATGGGGGTCTTGGTGTCTCCCAGCCCTTGTGACAATGCCCGGAATGCGAACACAAAGCAGACCGGAGCCATGCCTGCGGTGACGATCCGGAAGTACGTATGTACGTCTGCGTAAGAGTCTGCCGGCGTCTTGATCATGCCCAGAATCTGGTGGGACCACATCTCCCCTGCCAGCACCACCACCCCGAAGTACATAACCAAGATCAAGACCACATGGGCCGCGATAGAGGGGATGACCTCGAGCTTGCCCGCGCCGCGGGCCTGCCCTGCCAGAGCCGCGCCGGCCTGGCTTATGCCAACACCCATGGATGCAGCGAGAAAGAGAATCTGGAAGGTGATCACCGGGGCGTTCATAGCCAGGGCCGCGTCCGGAAGCCGACCCAGCCAGAACATGTTCACCGCGGCATGCAGCCCCTCGAACACGCTGGCGATGAAGACCGGGGTTCCCAGCCGCACCATGCTGCCGAGGATGGGCCCGCGAGTCATATCGATGCCGCCCGAGCGTCGAGCGCCGTCTCCTGTGGCCTTGCGGAAACGAAGGATGGATGGAATCCAGCGGTGATGCATCAATGCCTTATGAGGTGGGAAGAGATTACTGGAGCTGGTGAGCGGAATCGAACCGCTGACCTACGCATTACGAGTGCGCCGCTCTACCTGCTGAGCTACACCAGCGCGTCCATGAATCCTAAAGCCAGCCTGTCCTCTTCTCGAACTCCCTCAGCGTGGCGACAAGTCTCCGGATGACCTTGAGCCCGACTTGCGGGTTGCGCAAGACCATTTTCTCGAAGGACTCATTTGACAGACAGAACAGCGAACACGCGGTCGTTGCCTGCACCGTGGCGGTACGCGACTCCCCTGCCAAGAAGGAGACCTCTCCGAGGAGGTCTCCTTGCGAGGCCGTGTTTACCTCGTACTCCACACCGTTACGTGCCTTGATGATCGACAGCTCACCCGAACGGATCACGAACATCCTGCCATTGTTCGGATCGCCCTCGCGGAACAGAATCTGGCCCGGATCGAGCTCGATGATGTCGAAATCAGACTGAACAGACGCCATCGCTACGCACCTTTGCCTGGCAGCGTACACAACGCCTGGTGGAGCTGACGGGGATCGAACCCGTTACCTCTTGTCTGCCAGACAAGCGCTCTCCCAGATGAGCTACAGCCCCGACAAGTGAAAGACTGTGCAGTATAGACTGCGAATGCGCCTCCTGTCAACCCCAACCAGCAGCCCCGCGGATAGGCGGGCCACGGGGACTGAGAGACGACCTCGGTGTCGTTCGCGAGAGCTCCCCATAAGGATTTGGACTCTCACTCCACAAAAATCCGTAAGCAGTCCGGGCTCAACTGAGAATTAACCTGTGACTTCATCAGAATAGCCTCGTGCGAAACGCTACGGACGACGCAGAGGTCGTCCCTCCATTCGGGAAAGATACCCTGTCCCCTGGTCCCTCTGAAGGGTCGGGCTTCGTCCCGACCGCGACGCCACCAGGGTTTCGTACGAGGCTCAGAAGCTTCC
>JAFGKV010000299.1 GCA_016928395.1 Candidatus Fermentibacterota bacterium
AGAACCTGGATCGAAAGCGAGCTGTTCAAGCACGATCCCGAGGCTTTTATGGCCATGATCAGGCCTCCCGGTTTTCTGGTTACCTATGATTACCCCCCGGTGTTTGCCTTGTTCTGCATGCCCTTTACCTTCACTGACCTGTTCGGCTTCGCCGCGATCTGGTGGCTGCTCACCGTCGGCCTCTATCTGCTCTGCATCATGGAGGTGACGCGCAACCTGCGGCTGAAGCTGGTTCTCTGCGCGGCCGCGCTGCACTTCCCGCCGTTTCTCAATCATCTTCGCTTCGGGAGCACGGTGGTCATCGTTATGGGCCTTGCCCTGCTCTTCGGAAGCTTCGGTATCGCCCTGGCAGGGTGGTTCAAGCTCTACCCCTGGGTTCTGGCGCTGCGCCGGGACGGCAGGATGAGACCCGTTCTTGCATGGAGCGCGATTCTGGGAATCGCCGGGCTAGCGGCCACCCATGGAGACATCCAGCCATTCTACGAGTGGATGAGCAACCTCCGGCAGTATCAGCATGCCGCGGGCTTGAACAATGCCGCAACATGGATCCGCGTGGGTATGGCTCTCGTCCTGCTGGTCATCTCTTTGGTCAAACGCTGGCATCCGGCCATCGTGCTGGCCATCGGCCAGGGGCTTTCTCCCGTGTGGTGGCCGGGGTACTGGTGCGCCTTCGTGCCCGTGGCGGCCATGGGCATCGAGCGAGCGCTCGAACGGCTGTGGCCCCTGCTCCATAGGCGAATGTTGCGGAGCGCGACGGCATGAGGATCTCCCCAATGGAGCCCGGCCGCACGCGCCCACGAGAAGGGCTCACCACCCGTCGCATTCTATGGGCCATGGTCATCCTGGCATTGTGCGCCCATGCGGTGGTGCTGGTGCGCACCGCGTGGGTCCACGATGACGCGTTCATCACCATGCGAACCGTCTCCAACCTTCTGGGCGGCCACGGCATGACCTACAATGCCGGCGAACGCGTGCAGACCTATACCCATCCGCTGTGGATGCTGGTCATGACCGCAGCGTACGGGCTCACCAGGGAGCCCTTCTACACGCTAATCGCCCTGGGCGGCCTCCTCTCGCTGATCGCCCTGGGCATCGTCGCCTTGAAGCTGGCGAGTTCACCCTATCAGGCCGTGTTAATCGTAACGCTGGCAACCACGTCGAAAGCCCTCACCGACTATTCGACCTCAGGACTCGAGAACCCTCTGGTCCATGTGCTTCTGGTCTTGTTCGCCTCGACGCTCTTCCTGGCGCGCCCTTCGAATTTCGGGCGCTTGGCCCTGCTGGCGGGCCTGGCCGTGTGGACGCGGCCCGATGCGGGGCTTCTGGTCGCTCCCGCACTGGTGTGTGCGTTCATGAGTGCGGGCCCGCGGCGTGGGAAGCGGTTGCTCATGGGGCTATCGCCCCTTATCGCGTGGATGGCCTTCCAGATCTGGTACTATGGATTCCCGTTCCCCAATACGGCATACGCCAAGCTGGGCGCCGGCATTCCGGCTCTCAGCGTGGCCCAGCGCGGCCTGTGGTACCTGTGGAACTCTCTCCTGTGGGACCCGCTGACCCTCCTCACTCTCGCGGCTGGTGTGGTCGGGGCATGGGTGAGTAGGCAGCGGGCTTTGGGTGTGGGCATTCTGTTGTACCTGGCCTACGTCGTTCGCGCGGGGGGAGATTTCATGAGCGGGAGGTTCCTGACCCCGCCCTTGTTCATGGCGCTGATCGTGCTGGCACGGCTATCAATGTCCAGACCGCGGGCCTTGCTGGCCGCCGGGCTGATACTCACCGTGAGCCTTTCCACACCTCGATCGCCGCTTCTGTCCGGCCGCGGATACGGCCGCGAGGGAGGCCCCCCGCAGCGGAGTTTGGGCGGGATATGCGATGAGCGCGCGTACTACTACCAATCATGGGGTTTGCTCACCGTGCCCCGAGGCACACCCTTCCAAGACCGGCACCGGGCAGCCGTGGCGGAGGGCCTCTCGACTCGAAGGGTAATGTGGCGAAAGGGCGTTGGCTTTGCCGGATTCTTCCATGCCGGCCCTCACGACTACGTGATCGACGCCTTTGCCCTGACCAGTCCCCTCTTGGCACGCCTCCCGGCTGCCCAGGACCAGCCATGGCTCGTCGGCCACATCAAGAGATGGATTCCCAGCGGCTACTTCGAGTCGCTCAGGACGGGCGAGAACCTCATTCACGACGAGAACCTCCGTCAGTTCTACGACCGGCTCCGTATCATCACTCAGGGAAGCCTCACCAGCGTATCGCGTCTGGGCGAGATCGTACGGATGAATACTGGGGCCTACCGCCACCTCGTGGCCCAGCCTCGTCACTACGATGTACCCATCGGCCTTCTGGCCCGGGTGCACGCTCCGGCGACCACCTGGGAAGCGGTGTGGGAATGCCCGATAGTCCCGGAAGGGAGCGTCGGCCTCATTCTGAACGGCCGCACCAATGCCCGAGGGTTCGACATCAGGCTGAGCGGAGAAGCCGTCTACGGGATCACACTCCTGCGCGGCGGCGTAGAGACGTACTCCATTGCCGTGGGTGCGCCTGGTTCCGTAGGAGTGCCCGAGTCGGTGTTCGTCGAGGTTCCACCCGAGGTAGTAGTGCACGGCTATGAGATGGTTCGTGTCCGCCCTCTGGGCGGTACCGGCCACGCCGTGAGCGATCTGCGCCTAATGGAGTAGCGTACAGCCAAACGAGAATCGGCGACGCAGCCTCTCTGGGAGATTCAAGATGGACTATTCTAATGTTAGAATAGTCTGTCGAACACCGCGAGAACTCCTTCTCACCCCGGGCATGCACTTCAGGGGCAAGGCTGCGGCCCTACCCGCGCGTCCTTCGCCGCCCCACGACCCATGTGTCCGGCAGCGCCGGAATCAAACACGCCCGGTGCGCCGCCAACCATCAGCAGCCCCGCCCATTCAAGCCTCCCCCTCATACACCCAATAGTGGCACGAAGTCAAATCGCCTTCCACCACGACCTTGACAGTCCCTTTGGCGGAGACCGGGATGGAGTGATGGCTGAACCCGTCTTCGAGCGCCAGCCGGCCGCTGAAGGCCTGAATCCCGTCGACAATGACCCGAACCAGCGGATTAGACTCCTCCAACGGCGCGGGCGCCTCGGGATCCCGGTAGTACCTGGCCACGATGCTGCCGCCCTCAGAGGGAAGGGTCAGCGTGAATTCCTCTCGTCTGACGCGCCGGCCTCCATCCCAGAACTCTTCTCCTTGGCGAGGCAGCATACTCGCTGGGCCGGGCTTCGGCCAGTGGCGATAGCCTTTCACTCGTTCAGACGACGCGTCTCCGACATCCAACTCGTCGAAGGGCTCTTCGAAGGGTGGCCGGTCGGCCAATGGTGAGAGATCAAGCGGTCGTACGGTCCCGTAGTGCCGGTAGCGCACCTCGAAGGTCTCCTCCTGGCCAATCGAGAACTGGCTCAGCCATTCCTCCAGAGGACCCTCCGTGCCAAAGGTCGCCAAGACGACGCGCCGGGGGTAGGTTCGCTGCACGTACTCGGCAGTCTCCAGGTACTTGCCGAAGCGGCCAAGCTGGCGGGACAGGACTGGATCATTGCTCACGGAGAGCGAATACCACGGGGCGTTCCCGTCAAACCAGTACCGGGCCGGCGATTCCTGGCTGAGAACCGTTTCACCGGGAAAACGAGTGAGGATGTGGTCGGCGATCTGTTTGTCACATGCCACGTAGGTAAATCCCTTCCGTGCCACCTCAACTGCCCCCAAACCGTGGGCCACCATGACCACCAACACGAACACGGTCGCCCCCGCCGCCCGCCGTCCGCCGATAGTCTCTGTTGCCAGGAGATCGAAAGCCCCCCCAAGGAAGAAGGGCATCACGACCTGTAGGTGCCGGTTGAAGTGGATTCCTGAGAAGACGGTGATGGAATCACCCGCGATCAGAAGGGCCATGTACCCGATCACAACAAGCAGCCAGCCCGGCCGGCGTCTCGCCAGGCCAATAATGCCGACAAGCCCGACCAGTGGTGGGAGGGTGCCAAGCCACCCCGATCCGCGAGCGCCGATCTTGGTCTGTGCTGAGAAGAGCCCGAGGAGGGTGCCTTTGATCTGATCAGTCACCCCGGCACACGCAGTCGTCAGACTATTGATGCCTTCATAATGGCTGATGTTCTGCGGCACGACCCCCATCGGCATGAGGCTCCCGGTCAGATGCAGGGATAGGAGCGGCGGGACGGCCAACACGCAGCAGCCGGGGAGAAACCGCCACATCCGGCTCCATCCGTGTGCGAACCCGAAGAAACTCACCAGTACGACATAGGTAGACAGGCCTTCGGGTCTGCAGAGGCCGGCCAGGAGGGCCAAGGCCATGAAGCGTGGGAAGGAATGGAGCGAAGCCAAGGCTCCCCAGAAGAAGGCGAAGAAGAAACCGAAGTTGGTGTGAAACACATTGCCGAAGATTCCCGGCGCCAGGGCACACGCGAAGGCCGCCGGCACAGCCGCCGTTGGCATGAATCGCCGGAAGAACACCCACAACGCCCGGGTCGCCGCCAGCGCAACGATGAGGCACATGACGAGTGCCGAGAGTACAAACGAGGAGGGCGAACGCAATCCGAGCCACCAGCCGGCCGAGTAGAGGAGCGGGCTGAGGAAATCGGAGTGCATGGTTGACGGTGGATCCCCGGGATGCACCTGAAGGGGATGGCCGTGTACCCAGGTTCTGGCAAACAAGAGGGTGTTCATCGTGTCGGGCTGGGGCATGCACCAGGCCTTGACCTCCGGTGCATACGCGAAGCCCATGTACACCGCCCACTGGACAACCACCAGCACCATGAGCAGTGCGACAACGCTGCGTTCCGGAAGGCCGAACAACCCGGCGCCCGGAGAATCGGGGAGCACACGCTGCTGTGAAGCGGCGTGATCAGACGAATCGTGAGGGCGCCGCACACTCATGGGGACTCATCCCCGGGCTCGTTCGCCACCACCCCCCGGGGTTCGACGGGCGCGGACGCGGTCCAGTAGTGATACGAGTGAAACAGGCCGCTCACCTCAAATTGAGTCGGCCCCTCCACCGACAGAGGAACCCAAACATCGACAAAGCCCGAGGAGAGATGTGGCGCATGATGGTACACCGTATCCCCCTGCGCGAGGATTGTGACGAACAGACGATCGAGATTGAGCGACACGGCAGCCTGCGTGCCCCCCAGGTCGAACCCGTCATATTCCGCCCTGTACCGGGCTACGAGAACCCCATGAGGGGGAACCCGCATGGTGAACTGCTCCCGGGTCACCAGCGGCCGCCCCCCATCCGCGATGCAGCCATCACGATGCAGGAATCCCCCGGCCGGCATGATCAGATCATCACGCCACCGATAGCCATGGGCATACTCAGACAGAGGATCACCCACATCCAGCTCATCGGCACAACTCGGATAGGGACGGCTGTCCGCCAGGGCGTCGGGCCTTACCCCTCGAATCTGCACCCGGTGCTCTCCTGCCCAGACGGTCGTGAGCGAGTCAGTCACGGATCGAAGCCACGTGCCCAGGGATCCCGATACTCCGTAGTCAAGCCACAGGTCCGGGGAGCGGCGCTGGATCACCTCACCCAACTCGGTCAAACGGCCAAAGCGCCTGACCAACCTTCCCATCTCAGCGTCAACCTGGGGGCTCAGCACAAACCAGCGCACCCGGTTGTCGCCCCAGTAGGCTGCCTTACCTGATTCGTCCATGACCAGAGCCCCAGGCCACTGCGCCGCGATATGATCCACGGCAGCCTTGTCGGCCGCGATGCCCCCTACGGCCCGCCGGTTTTCGGCGAGCGAGCCAACGAGCTGGAGGAGGATTACGACGAAGAAGAACCCCACGATGGTTCGATACGCCCAGGCCTGCGTCCCGCAGATCAGACGAGCGCCCAAAAGCCCAAAGCCGATCAAGAATGGTGTGAACACATGGAGATGCCGGTGCCAGTGAGTTCCGGAAAAGGAGGTGAAGGAATCGGCAAAGGTGAACAGCGTGACCGCCGCGCCGATCATGACCAGCCACCGGGGGCGCGCGATCAGCAGTCCCACCACGGCACAGAACAGCAGCAGGGGCGGCAGCACGCCAATCCATCCCGAACCAGCCTGGCCTACGGTGGTCCCCGAGGGGAAAAGACCCAGGAGTACCCCCTTGACATGATCGGTGAATGAGGCCATGGCGATATGCAGCGCGTCCACACGCCCGTAGTAGTTCAGGATGTTCTGAGGAGCGACCCCCTGCGGC
>JAFGKV010000300.1 GCA_016928395.1 Candidatus Fermentibacterota bacterium
GAATGGCACAGCATCACCATTGTCCGCGATCCTGCCTGCCCGGCGTGCGGCGAGCCGGGAGACAGAGAGGAGGCTCCATGCGCTCACTGCGGTTCATGGGACCTGTAGAGCGTCCCGACTCCCTGCGAGTTGCGAGGGCTCTTGAGACTTCTGCGACGGTGACGGAGTTCCTGAGCGGATTGGGGTACGCGGCACGTCACCAGCACTACCTTCAGGTGAGCTCGCGGGGTCGCAGGCTCGCGCCGCATGATGCCTTGCCCGACGACGGGGAGATCGTGATTGCTCTGCCCATGGGCGGGGGGTGAGGCGCAGCCTCGGACCCTGGGCACGCGGCTTGCGTTTCTTGTGACGAATGGCATCTTTCGCCACGCGATGAGACATGTCGATGCGCCTCGGGGGGCGTCGCACGTCGACACAGAGATGCGGCAGACTCCGACGGAGGGAAGAGATGAACGACTCATTGAAGCTCGTGACTGAAGGGTTGCTCAAGGCCATGAAGGCCGAACATGACGGCCACTACTTCTACCTCTCTGCAGCGAAGAATACGGAAGACCCTCAGGGCAAGAGCGTATTCGAGATGCTGGCGGATGAAGAGCGCGAACACATGGAGTTCCTTCGAGCCCAGTACGCATCATACATGGAGACGGGTCACGCGGACACCACGGTGTCGCTGCGGATGAAGAAGCAGCTCACCGGCGAGAGCCCAATCTTCTCGAGTGCCATCAAGAAGAACATCAAGCAGGCCCATTATGAGATGAGCGCGCTCTCCATCGGCATTATGCTGGAGCAGAACTCGGTGTCGTTCTATGAGGCCCAGGCCCGGGCCGTGGACGATGCGGAGGCACGCGATCTGTATACCCAACTGGCGGATTGGGAGCGAGGCCACCTTCATGCATTGATTCAGCAGGAGAACGCCCTCAAGGTCGACTACTGGCGCGAAGCGGGTTTCGAGCCGTTCTGAGCGGGGGTGGTCCGAGCGGTTGTGACGAACGCGAGGGATGCGCGCACACGATGGACCCATGGCAAGAACGGCTGCGTGACGTCTGTCATGCCGGCGGGGTTCATGCGGCCTCTGGGCAGGGTTGGATGCCTGCCCCGGCGGGGAGATGGGCGCTAAGAAACTCCTGCTGAAACAGCCCATGATGCGGGGGGTGCTCTGGGCTCTGCTGCCCGCCTTCGTGTGGACGGTGTATGTCTATGGCTGGCGCGCCGCGCTTCTGGTCACTCTCACCATGGCCGCGGCGGTGTTGGCCGAGGGAGCGTTTCTGTGGCGCGCAGGCACGCCGGTATCCGAGGCATCTCTGGTCACCGGCGCATTGCTGGGCATGTCGCTGCCGCCCTTGCTGCCGCTCTGGATGGGCCCGGTGGGTGCCGCGTTCGCCATCGTGTTCGGCAAGATGGTCTTCGGCGGGTTCGGCATGAACCCGTTCAACCCGGCCATGGTGGGGAGGGCGTTCATCTATCTGGCCTTTCCCGTGGCCATGACCGGGGGATGGGCCTCGCCCACCGTGGGGATTCCCGGTGGATTTGGCCTCTACTCCCCCGATGCGCTCACCGGCGCGACACCCATGGTGGCCGTGGAGCAGGGTGCGCCAGCGTCCCATCTGAGCCTGCTGGTGGGTCGTGAAGCCGGCTCGCTGGGCGAGGGCGCGCGTATCTTGCTGGTGCTGGGCGGCGTCTTCCTTTTGGTTAGGAAGTATGCCCGCTGGCGGTTTGTGCTCGCGACCTTCTCCGGTGGGGTTGGTCTGGCGACGCTTTTGTGGGCCGCAGGCGTCCAAAACGCTCCGGATCCGCTCTATGTGATCCTCTCGGGCGGGTTCATCCTGGGTGCTTTCTACATGGCTACCGATCCCATCTCATCGCCCAAGACCATGCCGGGCGCGTGGGTGTATGGGGTGCTCATCGGTGCGGTCACCGTGGTCATCCGGGTGTTCGGCGCCTTCGCGGAAGGCATGATGTTCGCCATTCTCATCGGGAACATGGCGGGTCCGGTGGTTGACTGGTGGGTCACCGACCGGAAGAAGGCGGACAAAGCCTGATGCCCCGCACGCTCCGCTCCGTGCTGTTCATGGCAACGGTGTGCGCCGTGTGCACGGCCGTGCCGGCCATGGTCCGCGCGGCCACCTCCCGGAGGGTCGAGGCCCTGGAACGCCTGGCAACGTACCGCAATGTCCTTTCAATCTTGGCCATTCCCGTTGACCATGGCCATCCGGCGGCCGTGGAGAGCGTTTTCATCGCATGCGTGCGGGAGCAGGTCATCGGCGGCCGCACCTTCTGGTTCGGTCTGGAGGCGCCTGCCGTGGGAGTCGTGGCGTTTGCGGTCAGAGGGCCGGGATTCTGGGGGCCCATTCACGGCATCGTCGCGGTGTCCGAGAATGACCATCGCATCGTGGGCATTCTGTTCACACGCCACGAGGAGACGCCGGGTCTGGGCGGTCGGATACGTGAACCATGGTTCGGCGAGCAGTTCCACGGCATCACGCTGGATCCGCATCGGCAGGGGCCTCTCGTCAGGCTCATCAGGCAGGGATCCAGGGAACACGCATGGGACGTGGACGCCATCACCGGGGCAACGGAGACGTCCAAGAAGATCCAGAGCCTGTTCGACAGCGATGTGCGACAGGCGCTCCTGACGCTGTCGGAGGCGGGCCGCTCATGACCTCCCGGCACATCTTCGTGGATGGCGTGTTCCGGCAGAATGCCGTATACCGCCAGATTCTGGGCATCTGCTCGACCCTGGCGGTGACGAATCTCCTGAGCAATACGCTGGTCATGAGCCTCGGGCTCGTGTTCGTGACCGCCATGAGTTCCCTTACGGTGAGCCTTCTGCGCACGGTGACGCCGTCACGCATCAGGATGATGGTGCAGGTGATGATCATCGCCACCTATGTCATAGTGATCGACCTCGTGCTCCAGGCATTTCTGCCCGAGATCTCCCGGAGGCTGGGGCCCTATGTCGGTCTCATCATCACCAACTGCATCATCATGGGTCGCGCCGAAGCCTTTGCCGCCAAGAACCCGCCATGGCCGTCGTTTCTGGATGGTGTGGCCATGGGGTTGGGCTACACCGTGGTACTCATGAGCATCGCGGTGGTGCGCGAGCTGATGGGCTTCGGCTCGCTGTTCGGGATCACGGTGCTTCCTCCATGGTTCACCCGGTGGACGATCCTCACCATGGCGCCGGGGGCCTTCTTCATGGTCGGCATCGTGATCTGGGTCATGAATACCCTGGATCCCCCGGGCAGAGCTGGGCAGGCCCGATGAGTCACGGAACTCTCTCCGCCTTGGTGATCCTGTTCGCGGCGGTGTTCACGAACAATGTCGTGCTTTCCAACTTCCTGGGTCTGTGCTCGTTTCTCTCGGTGTCCCGCGCGGTCACATCATCCATCGGATTGGGCATGGCGGTCACCTTTGTCATGACAACCACCGCGGGTTTGAACTGGCTCGTGTACCACCATGTCTTGGTGCCGCTGGGGTTGGTGTATTTGCGATTCGCCGTGTTCATCATCGTCATCGCCGCCTTCGTGCAGTTCGTGGAGATGGCGTTGGAGCGGTTGGCGCCGGCGCTCTACTTCGCTCTGGGCATCTTCCTGCCGCTGATCACCGTCAACTGCGCGGTGCTGGGGGTCGCCCTGTTCATGATCATCCGCCAGTACAGCTTCCTGGAGTCCGTGGCTTATGGTCTCGGCGGGGGAGTGGGCTTCTTGGTCGCCATCACAGTGCTGGCGTCGCTGCGCTGGCGAATCAGGAAGAGCAAGGTGCCGCCGGCCCTGCAGGGCGCAGGCATCGCGGTCATCATGTCAGGGATCATGGCCTTGGGATTTGTGGGCCTCTCCGGGCTGATCACGATCAACTGAGGGGGACGGATGGACGGAGAAGCGGTATGGAATGGTGGAATACTGGAATGATGGACCGATGGGACGGATAGACGGGCGGGTGGGGGCAGGGCTGTCCAGGCCTTGTGGTTCGTGGTCTCCATGACCAGTCTTGAGGGTTCCCGTACATGACCTCCGTGCTGGTTGCGGTGGGTGCGGTGACTGCCATCGGGGCGGTTTTGGCCGCGCTTCTGGAGATGGCGGGAAAGCTGTTCGCCGACTACGGCGACGTGACCGTGGATGTCAACGCGGGTTCACGCACTCTCACGGTTGAGGGCGGCGGCCACCTCCTCGGCACATTGCGGGAGCAGGGCATCTTCATCCCTTCGGCCTGCGGCGGGCGAGGATCGTGTGGCGCCTGCAAGCTGAAGGTCACCGAAGGCGGTGGCCCGGTGCTGCCCACAGAGACGCCCTACCTCTCGGCGACGGAGCGTGCAGACGGAGTGCGGATCTCCTGCCAGGTCAAGGTGCGCTCTGATGTGGCCATCTGGATTCCGGAGGAGATCTTTGCAATCCGGTCGTGGAAGGCGACCCTGGCGGCCATACGGATCCTCAGGCCCGGCATGGTCGAGCTGCGCTGGGAGTTGCCCGCGGGCGAGCGGATCAGGTTCAAGGCCGGCCAGTATGCCCAGCTCAAGACAGCCCGCTACGGCAAGGTGAAGGAGGAGGTGTTCCGTTCCTACTCCATCTCCTCCTCTCCCCGTGACGAGCGGGCCGTGGAGTTCATCATCGAGCGGGTGGAAGGCGGCATCTGTTCCACGTGGGTGTGTGACCACTTGCAGGTGGGCGACACCGCGGAGATTTCCGGGCCCTACGGCGACTTCGTGCTGTCCGACACCGACCGGGAGATGATCATGATCGCGGCAGCCTCGGGCATGTCGCCTATCAAGAGCATCCTGCATGCTCTTGAGGAGCAAGGAAGCACTCGGAAGGCGACCTTCTTCTTCAGCGCCAGGAACATGGGTGAGCTGTTCCACCTTGACCTGATGAAGCGGTTCGAGGAGACTCTGCCAGGGTTCGCCTTCGTGCCGACCCTCACGCGGCCCCCGGAGCCCGATGCCTCATGGCCCGGGAAAACCGGACGGGTGCCGGCTCTCATTGCCGAGATGATCGGCGATCGGGTGAAGGACGCGGAGGCGTATCTATGCGGCGGAGCAGGGCTCATCGATGGCTGCACCGCGGCCCTTTGGGCCATGGGTATGCCGAATGAGCGGATCTTCTACGACAAGTTTGAGTAGGCAGGCCATGAAACAGACACCCCGGGAACGACGCATAGAGATGCGGATGGAAGAGGGTACACTGGCGCGGGACGGGTTCCTGGGCGATGATCCTCTGAGGCTGGACCGGATGGACGTCGACGCGAGGGTCCTGGCGGATGCAGGGATTTCACGGGAGGAGATCGGAGAGGTGCTGCAGGGTTTGTGGCAGAGGGCCCGGGCTTTGATGGGCGAGGCGTATGAGCCGGTGCCAGGCGTGACGGTAGAAGTTGGAGAAGCCCGGGGCCGAATCCCCTGCCCCTTCGGCCATCCAGGGATCTATGCCAAGGGGGTGATGACCATCGAGCATGGGGATCGGGTGCTGCGTGTCTCGCCCCTTTCCATTCACATGATCCGATCCCACGGCTTCTTCGGCGGCCGAGGCAGCATGTTTCGTATCGAACCCGATGCCGCAGCAGACCTGGTCCGGCGCCTGGCCGCCCCTGCCTGGCAATAGCGAGGACTATCCCAAGGGTTGTTGTCAGTGATTTCCGTGGGCAGACTCTCAGACAGGTGAACGCTTTGTTTTTTCAAGTATGTTTGCATTAACTTTGTTTTTTGAAGTAAATGATTCCTGCCGCGCGCGCCGCGGCGGGCGAGTGCCGAACTCTGGGCAGGAGAGATCGATGCCTTCTCATCGGCTTCGGGCGACGCCCGTACTGCATCCTCGCGCCGGGGGTGGGGCCGGTGTATTGTGTCGGGATCATTGAGTGACGCTCTGCCTGTCGCCGGGGACTACGGCGCCGGGCAGAGCGTCTGGACCGGGTGATACGCCTATGGCACGCGATGTTGTTCTGGCCCCGTCCTTTCCGCTCTTGCTCCACCGTCTCGTAGCGCGGGTATGCGCCCACCACCACGATGATCCTCTGGTGTCTGAGATCATTTTGGTTCCCAATGCGCCCGTGGCTCGTTTCGTCGAATCCGCCCTGGCGGCCGCATCACCTGCTCCGCTGCTCAATGTGCAGGTCATTCCCATTCGATGGGCGCCCCAGCGCCTGGCGCCTCGGGATGTCCATATCCCCGAACCCCCGGCGCCGCTTCTGCTGGAGGGCGCGGCTCGCCGCCTGCTCAGGCGGCATATCCCCGCCATGGCGGTGCTTGACGGCGCCGAGCGGGCTTTGATGGCGACATTCACCGACCTCCTGGATGCCGGGTTCATCGACAAGGAGACGGTGAGGGAGTTCGGCGCTTCGCTTTCTGTGGAGGGCCAAGATCGGCAAACCCTGAAGTTGTATGCCCTGTGGCTCGAGCTGCTGACGAAAGCGGGTCTCGTGCCGGCGCAGATAGCCTTCGCTCGGTCGTCATGGCCAGTTGAAGCCCGGTGGCTGCATGTCTTCGGGTTCCTGCGGGTCGAAGGAGTCCTGGCCGACATGATCGACCGATGGGCCCATGCATCCTCTGACATGGATGTCGCCCACTACTTCCCCTGCCACCCTGATGCCCTTTCCGGGAAGCTGTTCGGCTATGACTACGTGGCAGGGCATGTGGAGCAGGCCCACCTGCACCATGTTTCCGAGCGTATCCGTGCCCCGGCATACTCCAGTGGTCTATTCCCCGAGATCGATGCGATCCTTGTCCGGGATACCCCCGGGGGCAACGCCATGCACGACGTCCGGCTAGACCAGGTGGGGTTCATCGCCGCGGCCGGAGAGGCAGGCGAAGTCGAGGCAGCGGCCAGGATAGTTGCCGAAGCCCTGGCCGAGCCTTCCCGCACCGTACGCCCCGAGGATCTGGCCGTGCTCGCTTCTGACATTTCACTCTATGAACCCTTCATCAGATCGATCTTCGCCGAGATGGATCTTCCCGTTCGATGGCTGCACCCCGTGTCCGCCGGGCAACATCCCGCGGTCCGTTGGATGTCCACCCTACTGAGTCTACCGCAGGGCGGGTTCTCGGCCGTCTCCGTTCGTGAACTACTGGGCTCACCATTTGTGCGGCTTCCCGCGCCCTGGGACGCGGAAGACTTCACCCTCCTCGATGCGAAGCTCCGTGAGATGGGCAGTACACCGCTCGCGGGCGATGAGTGGCGTGCGAGATGGTGCGACAAGCCCGGTGAACCGTGGGCAGAGTTGGCCGCGGCCTTTGTCGGAGAGCTAAAGGCCAGCTTTGGAGCTCAGTCGTGTGGTGGTTTCGTCGAACTCATGCAGGGCTTTCTCAACCGATGGGTGACCCCAAAGATCATCGAGGATGACGGAGTACTGGCGGCGTGGGTGAGAGGAATCGAGTGCCTGAGAGACCTGGATACCCTGGGATATCCTGATGACGAACCCGCCGGTGACATAGCTCGCGTGTTCTGTCATGATGCACTGGAAGGCGTGTCTCTTCCAGGAGCCCAGCAGGCACGAGGCGTCATGGTGGGCAGCATGTCGGCGGCATCGGGTATGGCGTTCGATCGGGTGGTGATCATGGGCGCGAACCGAGGGCGGCTCCCACGACAGGCCCGCGAGGATCCGTTGCTGTCCGATGCGGCGAGATCCCGGATCGCGGCGGATCTTGGATATGGTGTCCCCCTGGCGTCCGATGCTCCCAGACGGGACAAGCTGCTGTTCGTACTCACCATTCTGTCCGCCCGCGAACGGGCATGGGTGACGTATCAGCATGCCAGTGCGAATGGTGATGCCAAGAGCCCTTCACTGTTCTTCCCTCTCATCTTCGGAGAGCATGCCGACCAGGTGATCCAGTTTCACACCGATCGGTCATCGCGGCTTACGCAGATCGTGGAACGGGGGGAGCATCATCTCACCGCGCGGGAGGCAGCACGGCTTATCCTGGGGGAGGGCGACTCGCGCCGAGTTGGGATGCTGACCTCACTCCTTGGCCAAGCCTTCACCTCGGGCCTTGATCGAGCGCGTGCAGTGCTGCGGGCGCGGGAAGGCACAGAGGCAACCATCTTTGACGTAGGTGCAGCAGCGCCACGGGACGCGATCGTAGGGGCGTTAGGCTCGACAGGCGCGTGGCGCGATCTCGACGCCTGCCCCTTTCGATTCTTCTTGGGGCGGGTCCTGAGGATTCCCGAGCCAGGGGAGACCGCAGGGCTTTGGCAACCGACCATGCTGGACAGGGGGAAACTTCTGCACAAGGCACTGGAGATGGCCCTGCTGCCTGGGATTCCCGCAAAGCACCAGTGTCGCCAGCGTGCGCAGGAGGCATGGGAGGCGGCACGAACCTGGTACCTGTCCGAGCATCGTCACGCCGATCTCCCAGGGTTTGTGGCGCTGGAACTCGATCAGGTGGCGCAGTGGTTTGTGCCGACTCTCGAGGAGGAGATTCGTTTGGTGGCGCGGCGACGTCAGGCCGTGGGCGAGGGTTTGCGGGTCGGTACCGAGCAGTCGTATGATGGCATGTTGACCCTCGATGGAGAGCGGATCCCGCTTCGGGTCAGGTTCGATCGGCTCGAGAGCCACCGAGCCGCGGGGAAGTCCGTTCCCCTTAGGATCGTGGACTACAAGCTCCATACCCGCGAGAAGAGTATTGACCGCGATGCCATCAATCTCCAGGCATTTCTGTATGCGGAGGCGATAGAATCGGCCCAGGGGATTCGACCTGATACCGAGTATGTGGAAATCGTGCCAGAGTCTCTCCCCGCACAGACGCTGTCCGTCGACGCAACTGACCGCACCGCAAAGGATCTCTTTCGACGAAAGGCGTCGCATCTGCTGAGAAGCGCGCTGGCGGGCGTCTGGCACCTCCGCGAGGAGCCTGTCACCTGCGCCTACTGCCCCTACTCGCGCGTGTGCCGCCGCTACGATTCCACAATTCTGGGCAAAGCGACGAGGCTCCGCCGGGAACATGACGCTGTCCTCAAGGACCTGGACAGGGAACTGACCAAGCGACTCAAACCGACCCTGAGTCAGCGATACGGAGGGGACGAGTGATGGGCGCAGGCGCACGCCCGACTGATGCCGCCGAGCGGATCGCCGCAGTGACGACCTTCGACCGCAATGTGATGGTCGTGGCCGGCGCCGGCACCGGGAAGACCGCGCTCCTGACGGCTCGGGCTTTGGTCTATCTGCTCGGTGAATCCCATATCCAGCGACCAAAGCGCAACGCGGCCCAGCGGGCCGACGAAATCCTGGCCCTGACCTTCACGGAGAAGGCCGCTGCCGAAATGGGCGAACGCCTGGTCGGTTTTCTCGGCGCGCTGTCGCGACCGAACGCCGCTGAAACCCTGGAGGGACCGCTGGTTGAGCTAGTGTGGGAACCGCTGAGACAGAAGTACGGGCTCTCCGAAGATGAGATCCGGCGGCGTGCCGCCGAGGCGCTGGAGCATGTCGAACGCGTCGAGACCTCCACCATCCATGCGTTTTGCTCATCGCTGCTCCACCGCTACCCCTTCCAAGCCGGTGTGTGCCCCACCTTCGAGGTGGACACGGAGGGGGAGCAACTTGATGCCATTCTAACACAGGTCTGGGAAGCGCATGTGCGGGACCAACTCGGCGACCCTGCGGACGTGGCCGATGCGTGGCGAACCGTCTTCGGTGCAGGATTGGACTTGCCTACGCTGCAGAAGTTCGTGAGGGCACTGGTCACGTCGCGAGTGCCGACTGAGCTGCTGCTGGAACCTCGAGTACTTGTCGGCGATCCCGACGAGCACGCGGCACGGCTTTGCGATGCCCTGCCCGAGCTGGAGAGGGTGGCGGCGACAATCGAGGGATTGGATCTGCCCCCCAAACTCAGGCTGGGAAGGTGGGCTCGGGTCGCGCTCGCGATGGGTCACGCATATGCATCGCCCGGCGGCCGTGCTGATCCCGAGGTTGTGAATGAATGGGACAAGGTTCTGGAGAATGATGTCGAAGGTCTCTTCAACGCCACGACCGCCAAGCGATTGGCTACTCGGGGCATTTCTGAGGAGCAGCTTCAGCCGGGTGTAGGGATGATCGTGGAACTGGTAGAAGAGGCCAGGGCCTTCACTCCGGTGGAAATGACTGCCGTCCATGAGATATGCGCGCCGATGATTCGGGAAGTGCGGGAGCGGGCCGCGCGGGAAGGCGCCCTCGGTTTCGAGCAGCTCTTGGTGCACGCCGCGGAGCTGATTGCCTCCAACGCCGCCATTGCGGCCAGGTTACGAGAACGCTACCGGTGTGTCTTGCTCGACGAGGTCCAGGACACGGATCCGCTGCAGTACGACATCATCAAGCCGTTCCGTGGCCGGGGACACACGCCCTCATGGGGGACGCATGGCAGCTTCGTGGTGGGCGATCCCAAGCAATCCATCTACCTGTTCCGTGATGCGGACATTGAGGCGTTTCAGGTTCAGACGGATGAGTTGGCTCAGACGGGTCTCTCCGTCACCATTGACGCCAACTTCCGCTCTGATCCCCGCATCATCACAGTCGCGAATGCGCTCTGTAGCCGTCTCTTCGCCACGGGAAACCACCCTCGAGAGGTTCAGCCGGCCTACGAACCGCTGACCCCGCATCGCGAATCAGAAGGCGGGGACGTGCCGGTCGAGGTAGTGCGAGTCGAGGTTCCGGGGCCCAAGGTCAGCAAGGGGGACTGTGCCCGCGCGGAGATCGGTGTGGTGATCGAGCGCCTGCGCGCTTTGCGCGGGCAGTTCGCCTGGCGAGACATGGTGATTCTGGTCCCGACACGGACGGGGATCGACGAACTGCATGGCGCGCTGCAGGAGGCGGGGATTCCCGCGGTGTTCTCGGGAGGCAGGGGCTTCTACACGCGGCAGGAGGTGCTGGACACGGTGCATCTGTTGGCGAGCCTGGCGGACCCCAGCGACAAGGGAGCGCTGGTTGCGTTCCTGGGCTCTCCCGCAGGAGGTGTCGGCAACGATGACCTGTTGGAGCTCTGCGCGGCGGGCCTGGCCGAGGATTTCACCTATCTGGACGTGGCGGCCCTCGACCGACCGGAACAGCATCCAGGCCTTGGAGGTCTGGCTTTCGAGGAGCGCCAACGAGTCGCAGGGGTACTGACCGAACTGGCCCGGCTGCATCGTTGCATCAGGGAGTGTGAGACGTGGGAGGCGTTCCAGGATCTCAGGCAGGCGCTTCCCGTGGTCGAAGCGTGGGGCTTCAGCCGATTCGGCAGGCAGCGGATGGCCAATGTGGACAAGCTTCTGGACGAAGTCGAGGCCCGGGTTCGGGCCGGATCGAGCCTGGCGACAGTGGTGCGGGAAATGGTGGAGCAGGAGCTGGTGGAGCGGGAAGGAGAGGAGAGTGCGCTGGCGAGCCCGACGCTGGATGCGGTGACCATCGAGACCATTCACGGTGCCAAGGGCCTGGAGTTCCGAGTCGTGATCCTGGCGAATCTGCTTCGCGATATCAAACCGGAGACCGAGAAGAATCTCTATGTCGCCCGGGATTGGACCAGCGGCAGGATCGCAGCTCGGGTGGGAGCGCTGAGAAACCACGCCGCGCGAGCCTACCACCTCTCCAGATGTCGGAAGAAGGAGGCGGAGATTGCCCGCCTGTTGTATGTCGCGCTGACCCGTGCCAAGAACCGATTGGTCCTCTTCCTTTATCCCTCTCTCAGAGGCATCACCTATTCGAGCCTGCTAACGAAGGCGTTGGACGAGGCGTGTGCTGCAGGGGAGTTAGAGGACGATAGAGAACTGACCATCGCCGCGGGTGGGGAAGCAGGGAGAGAGGAGGCCTTGATGGCACAGCCCCGTCGGCCGGCCGTTCCCCTGGACGCGATCGTCTCGAACATCCGGCAACGCCGCGAGGCGCGCGCGACTCTTCAGGCACTACCGGCGCGGCTGACGCCGTCATCGGGAGACGAGCCTTATCCACGGAGGGAGCTGCCCGCTGAGGATACGGAGGCATACCCCGAATCACGGGATAGGGCGTTGCGTTTCGGCGATCTGTGTCACGCCGTGCTCCAACATCTTGATTTGACGCAGCCAGACGAGGATTTGAATCAGGCGCTTGCATCCCCCCTGGCGCAGCGAATCGCAGGGAATCTCTACGGCGAGCTGGTTGATGAGGCGCGAGAGGTCCTCGCGGCCGCGATCCAGGCGCCTTTCTTCCGCGAGGTTATCCTGGGCGCTGATCAGGCGCTGCGCGAGCTGGCGGTGCTGGAAGATGTGGACGGCGCCACCCTGTCGGGTCGGATCGATCTGGCGGCCCGCTCGGGTACTGCATGGATCGTCGTGGACTTCAAGACCGATCGCGAGATTGCCCCGCCCGAGGAACTGCTCGCTCGCTACGGCGGCCAGAAGGAGGCCTATTCGCGGGTACTCGGCCGGGCTCTCGGGCTTTCCAACGCACCCCGCTTCTTCCTCTACTTCCTTCGTCATTGTGCTGCGGTTGAGTTGTAGAGGCCTCGCTGCGCAAGGCGGTTACGGTTGACGGTACACTTGTCGTAGTCCTGTCGAAGAGTGTCGACTCGCGTCGTGAATTAGTCTCTTCCGTTCTCGGAGTGATGGCTTCTCTGTCGCGGCTGAGCCCTTGACAGGCCTGAAGCAACCCGGTTGCTTCACTCCGAAGCGTATGCTCGTCGTTGTCAAACGCCGGGCAGTGCCGGATGCCCCGCTGGTAGGATGTTTCTTCGATTTCGAGCGGGGGCGTAGCTCAGCAGGCAGAGCAGCAGACTTTTAATCTGACGGTCGCAGGTTCGATTCCTGCCGCCCTCATGCGCGCACCGCGAACATTCCGTGTATTGCAGGAGCATTATGTCCATGGATGTGACGGTCAATGAGTTTCAGAAGTCAGCGACCGAGCGGGTCGTTGCGAAGATCCGGGAGTTTCACGGACGACGGTATGTCGATATCAGAGTACACTACCTCGCGAACATCTCAGATAATACCTATGCCCCTACGAAGAAGGGAATCATGCTGTCGCCGGATTTGCTTCCCGAGTTTGCCGACATGGTAGCCAAACTCGTCGAGGCCTGCGGCAGCGATGGTGCATTGAATGGAGAGCCGGGCGAGCCGTGAGGACCGCATCTCGTTCGGCCCGTTGTCTGTAGAGTCATCGCCTTCCGCGTGCCCGTAGCGGGCACGGGGGGAGAGGGAGGATGTCTATGACCCTCGCACAGAGCCCTTCCCGGTCATCGGCAGGAGTCGAGACCCAGCGGCGGCTGCTTACTTTCTTTGCCGCCGGGTCTCTGCTGCCAGTCCTGCTTTTGGTGTACGTATCGGTGGTGTACCTGGTGCCAGTGGCCCGTCAGGGCGCCACATCCGTGGAGCCCGCCGCCATAGTGATGCTGATCGTCGCCAGCGTGATTCTCGCGGTCTCGGGGTCCATCCTTATGACGGCGACATCACGGCGTCTGGGCGCCATCGCATCCTCGCTGGCCGATGCGGTTCCCGCGGTTCCGGGTGTGAAAGCCGACGAACTCGATCAGGCGGAGTCTGCGGCCCGCCGCCTGAAAGGTGTCGTGGAGCATCAGAAGGCGGAGATCCACAATCTCCGCCAGGAGCAGGCGCAATTGCGGCTGGAACTCAGGCAATTGCGTGACGAGATGCAGCGGTCGATCGATGATCAACCCGTCCCAGGCACGTGGGACATAGACGGGTGGCAGGGGTACCTCGACCAGGAAGTAGAGAGAGCCCGACGGTATCACCGCCATTTCTGCGTGTTATTCGTCCAGATTCACCGGTTCGCCGAGACGGTGGCGCACCTTCCCTCAGGTGAACGGGAGGAGATCTCCCGATCCATCACCGAACGCCTGCGTTCATGGATCAGGCTCAGCGACCTGATGGCGGGTTCTCCTCAGCAGTACTATGTGATGCTGCTACCGGAAACCGAGATCACCGGCGGTCGAAAGGTCGCCGAGCGGCTGGTGGCTCGTCTCTGTGACGGCTCGTTCGTCACCCGGTCGGCGCTCGAGGGGATATCGTTCGAGTCTTCCGGAGGCATCGCATGTTACCCCAGCGATGCCCGGGACGCCGGGTCCCTGGTGGAGTGTGCGCGAGCGGCCCTGTCCGCCGCCTGCGCTGAGGGGAACGGCGCCGTGGCGATCTACAACAAGGACGAGAGGAAATCGGGCAACTGGCCCCCCCAGGTCTCGCCTTGAGCGCCGGGCGATCGAGCCTCCGACAGGGCGTCATGGTGCCGGTTGCGTCTTTGCGCCCCGGATTACCGCATCACAGGCGCCGGTGACTGTCGCCTTACTTCTGGCTCGACGCTACCTGCATCATCCAGGTGGCCGAAGACGACTGGCGGGATTGGTGTCCGTCGCAGGGGTTGCCGCCGGAGTCATGCTGCTGCTGGTGGTCATGGCCGTGCTCAACGGGCTGGCTGACGACCTCAAGGCTCGGATCACCAAGACCGAGAGTCATATTCGGATCACCCGAGACGACGGTCTCCCCGTGGAGATGGATCCTGCGTCAATCATTGCGTTGTGTCGGCCGGACCGCGTGACCGGTATCGCGAGATTCGTGCAGGGGGAACTCCTGATCATCCACCATGGACGCACGGCGGGAGCGGTGCTGTACGGCGTCGACATGGAGAGCCCCGGCCGCGGAGAGCAGCTGCACTCCATGCTGGAGAAGGCGCGAGGGCTTGACTCGGGTTCCCACGGTTTGATTCTGGGCGGATTGCTGGCGCAACGCATCTGGGCGATCCCCGGCGACACCGTACTCATCGCCACACCCAAGGAACTCATGCCGCGTCCCGGTGGCAGGCCACCCCGGCTCATCCGCCGGGTCGTGGATCGCACCTTCTCCTCCGGCCTGCCCGATTTCGACACCTCATTGGCATTCTTGCCCGTGGATGAGGCCACGCTTCTGCTGGAAGGCCAGGCTACCCCCGGGGTGGAGGTCTGGCTGCGCGACCCGGCTCAGGCCCCCCTCGTCGCCCGGGCGCTGAAGGCAGGGATAGACCCATCGGGACCTTTGCGCGTCAGACACTGGGGAGAACTCAACAGGAGCCTGTTCGATGCGTTGCGCATAGAGAAGCTGGCGATGTTTGCCGTCATGGCCCTGGTCATTCTTATCGCGGGCTTCAATATCACCGGGGGAATTCTTCGCAATGTCGTGGCCCGCCGGGCGGAGATCGCCATGCTCATGACGATGGGCTGCACCCGCACGATGATTATGGGCGTGTTCGTGCTGGAGGGTGTGCTCATCGGAGCCGTCGGGGCCATCCTCGGGAGCGGCGCAGGAATGGGATTGGGCGCCGCCATCGAACGGTTTGGAATCCTCAGGATTCCTGGCGATCTCATGCCTTTCGATGCCCTTCCCCTGGCCATGCGCATGGGAGATCTGGCCTGGGTGGTGTTCGCAACAGTGCTCATCACCACCGTGAGCGCCGCCTATCCTGCCTACCGGGCCTCCCGGATGGATCCAGTGGCCATTCTCAGGGATCTGTGATGTGGAGGGATTGAGTGACACAGCGGCCGGAGTCAGCGTTCGGGACAACACATTCAGAACACCCCTCACGACATTCGAAACGAGAGAACGGTGAAGAACGGAAGCGGACAGCAGGCCACGAGGACGACTCGAATGCGGGCGCATGTGGGCATCAGTGTACGTAGGATGTCGCGTGCCCCTTTCTGCTGGCTCTTGGATGCTTGCTCCTCAGCGTTCTTCCTGGACGCTGCAGCCTCCGAACGACGAGTGGGTGCACCCCTCGGGTTTCCACGGGGTCACCGAATCCGCAGTACCCCTCTGCGAAGTCGGGAGGGGTGGACTGGGAACTGCGGACCGTTAGAAGACTGAGCAGCTACGATGAATCTCGCTCTGCGCGCCGCTCTACGATTAGGTTTCTCCTCGACCGCGAGGCTCTATCGAGTGATCTCACTCCTCTCGGTTGCGGGGATTTGCGTGGCAGTCACCGCTCTCACAGTTGTCCTGGCCGTGATCAACGGGTTTCGCTCGGAGTTCGCGCGCTCCTTGCTGCGATCCGAACCGCACATCACGGTGCGGGCCATGGGGCGCAGTCTTGGGGCTTCTGACGAGGACGTCACGACGGCACTGGAGCGATTGCCCGGTGTGCGCGCGGCCACACCATATCTGCTGCAGGAGGTTCTGGTAGCCAGGGGGCCACGTGTCGCCGGAGGGCTTCTGAGGGGGGTGCCGCGGAATGGCCCGTTCCCTTCACAGGCGACGGTACGGGAGGGCCATTGGCCCTTGGAGGGGCCTGAAATCGCGATAGGCAAGGAACTGGCGGCTCGCGTGGGGGTATCGGTGGGCGATAGCGTGGTGCTGGGGACCTTTCTCACCGTCGGCGAGTCGGGCGCACTTTCGGCTCCCAGAGTGCAAGCTTTCCGGGTCGGCGCCGTGTTGGATCTGGGCGTCTTCCAGTACAACAACTCACTGGCCGTGACCGAGCTAGGGATGGCCCAGGAATTCTACCGAAGCGAGGGTGTAGTGACCGGGCTGGAGGTCATGCTGGAAGATCCCCTCAGCGCAGACAACATCGCTCGCGCAGCCACAGAGGCCTTGGGGTATCCCTATTACGCGACGAGTTGGTACGAAATGAACGGACCGATGTTCGCCATGCTTTCGTTGCAGAAGCGGGCGCTCTTTCTTATTCTGTCACTGATGATCATTGTGGCGGGTGCGAATGTAGTGAGCGGCCTGACGGCACTGGTGAGTGCCCGAGGACGCGACATCGGGATCCTCATGGCCATGGGCGTTCGACGACGGGCAATTGCGATGGTGTTCGTACTGATCGGTGCCATGCTTGGGCTTGTGGGGCTTGGCTCGGGCCTGGCTCTGGCTTCCGGGCTCATTGCGGTTGCCAATGAAACGGGCCTGGTGCATCTGGCGGGAGACGTGTATCAGATCGAGAAACTCCCTCTGGAAATCCAAGGGGTCGATCTCGCCGCAATATCCTGCATGACGCTTCTCGTCTCTATGTTCTGCACCCTTGTGCCGGCAGTGCGGGCAAGCCGGCTCCTTCCCATAGAGATTCTGAGATATGAGTAGGTCTGCTCGCCTGCGTGGGTTGTTGTTTCACAACCTCACCCTGAAGATTAGCTCGCTGGCGCTGGCGACCCTCCTGTGGCTGCACGCCAGCACACTTCACACCTACGAGGACGTACTCTCGGTCAGGCTCACCGTGTCGGGGATTCCCGATTCAATGGTGACCTTAACCCCGGTGCCTGAGCGTGCCCGTGTGGCATTTCGGGGGAAGGGTGACCAGTTGTGGTGGTTGTCCCTTCGGCAGCCTCAGGTGGTGGTCTCCTTGGACGAGCCTCGCCAGGGTGTCACCATGGTGCCCTTGTATCCGGCCAACGTGCGCGTACCCGGGGGTCTCGACGTACAGGTCACTGATGTCGTGTCGCCGCGCAGCCTTAGGGTCGAGCTGGATGTGCTCACGCGCAAAACCGTACCTGTCGTCGTGGAGACTGCGGGGCTCCCGGCCGCAGGATATGTCAGGGTCTCCGACGAGATCGAGGTTGAACCTCCTCACGTGACGCTTGAGGGCCCATCCTCGGTGATTGATGACCTCGATCGTGTGCGGTCCGAGCCGTTGGACGTGGCCAATGCAAAGGGGCTTGTCGCTCGCAAGGTGCGGCTGCTGCTGCCGCCGGCGCCGTTGCTTTCAGCGAGCGTCGAGGCGGTAACGGCCCGGGTGCAGTTCGAGCGTCTCGCCCGCCACACGCTTGTCGCCCAGCCGGAAGCCAATCGCGAAGTACCGGAGGGATGGGTGCTGCAGCCGGCCGAGGTTCGTCTGCATCTCTGGGCACCCGGCAGCCTGGAGGATTCGCTGCACAGCCTCACCCCCGAGCAGCTTGGCGTGTCAGTCACCATACCCCGCACCCCTCGGGATTCCACAGTGCTGGATATAGCGGTACAACCACCGGGGTGGATTCGGCAGTGCACGGTCGATCCCCCCCGGGTAGTGCTGCAGCGGAGTCCGCCGGGGTCGTAGCTTTGGATCGCTTCTCTACGGCGAAGGTCTGTCCCTCTTCTCCCTGCGCACTACGGGCCAGAGAGGCCTGACTTCGCAGCCACGCCGTACCACCTCGTGCGATCTCGCCCGTCAAGGCCGCCTTCGGCCCGGTCCCTTTGTGCAATCCACGTGCACTCAACCTATTCTGATGGCACCACCGACATTGGCGAGATTGTTGCCGACGCCCATGCGGCGGGAGTCGACGTAGTCATGATCACCGACCACCACACGATGACCGCGACCCGTCACGGGTGGAATGGATGGCATGATGATGTCCTGGTCATTGTCGGCTACGAGCACTCCGATCCCCACGATGCGAATCATCTCTTGGTGTTCGGTATGAATGAACCCATGGATCCGACCCTCTCGCCACGGCAGTATGTGCACCAGGCGACCGGAGCTGGTGGCATGGTGTTCCTTGCGCACCCTGTGGAATGTCGGGCGCGGCGGGGAAAGATTCGGCCGTACCCGTGGACAGCCAGTCTGGACCTTCCGTTCCAGGGGGTGGAAGTCTGGAACTTCATGTCATTGTGGGCTGAGCGCTATACGGCACGCCGCGCTCTGCTCAACTACGTCATGCCCGGAATCGCCGGGGAGCGACCGGACGACGAGACTTTGGCCTTGTGGGATCGCTGTGCGGAGTCACGCCCTGTGGCTGGCATTGCCGGGCTAGATGCCCATGTGCTCAAGGTGCCGTGGGGTCCCCTGCGCTTGACGCTGTTTCCCCTTGCACGACTCTTTCGCGGACCGCTCACAATGGTGGAGACGTCGGCCCCTCTCTCCAGAACGGATGCGCGCGCCGACACTGCCATGCTGCTGGCCCATCTGGCGAGAGGCAACAGCATGATGGGGGTACGCAAATACGGTCCTCTGGAGGAGATCCTGACCAGGTTCGGCAGTGATCACGGTCAGGTGTGGGGTGAGACCTTCGTAGCGAGGGAACCGGTGGATCTTGTCATGACACTGCCTCGCCGCGCCTGTGCCAAACTGCTGCGGTCGGGCCGGGTGGTGGCTGAGACACGGGGCAGAACCGTACGCTTCCCCGTGACCGAACCAGGTATCTATAGAGTGGAGCTTCGTCGCCGCGGCGCAGTCTGGGTCATCACGAATCATCTCAGGGTGACAAGGGGTTGATTGGGGTGTCTGCCTGCCTGCTGCGCCAGCAGGACGGCGTTTCATTATCCATTCCTGCCCGCGCAGGGCTGTGGCTACAGTCTTCCGGGCGGATTCATAAGGCGAGCTCTTGGCTTCACTGCGCCTCGTGTCGGTAGTGCGTCATCCAGGCGCGACGCGCCGAGTTGCGCACCGGGGCGCTGCGGCGTATGTTCGGGCAGACAGAGGACATGAGGCGAACTGTATCTTCGAGCCGACGTGGTTCGCCTGGTCCCCTGTCGTGAAATTTCTGATTCACAATCTGCTGGGAGGTCGTAGCTATGCCGACCGAGGCGTCCACAGTCTCCGAGGTCATCATCCGGGAGGAAGAGTGCAAGGGATGCCACCGATGCGTGGATGCGTGCCCTGCACACGTCCTCGAGGTGGCGGCGCACTTCAATCTCATGAGCTATCATCCCGCGCGGTACAAAGGCGAGGGGTGCACGGGGTGCGCGACATGCTTCTACACGTGCCCTGAGCCAGGGGCGATCACCGTAATCCGGCGCCGACGGTAGGAGGGAGTGTCATGGCGAAGCAGTTCATCAAAGGCAATGAGGCAGTAGTCAAGGGTGCGATACTGGCGGGCTGCCAGGCGTACTACGGCTACCCGATTACGCCGGCCAGCGAGATCGCCGAGGCGGCTGCCTACTACCTCCCTCTCCTCGGTCGAACGTTTCTCCAAGCCGAGAGCGAGATAGGCGCCATCAACATGGTGTATGGCGCTGCATCCGCGGGTATCCGGGTCATGACCGCCTCATCCAGCCCGGGCATCAGCCTCAAGCAGGAAGGCATCAGCTATGCCGCAGGCGCCGAGCTTTCCTGCGTGGTGGTCGACATCACCCGCGGAGGCCCCGGCTTGGGCAACATCGCCCCGGAGCAGAGCGACTACAATCAGATGGTTAAGGGTGGCGGCCATGGCAACTACAAGCTCATCGTGCTGGCGCCCAACTGCGCCCAGGAGATGTGCGATCTCACCATGCATGCTTTCGATCTGGCCGATCGGTATCGTACGCCGGTGGTCGTCATGGCCGATGGGTTTGTCGGCCAGATGATGGAACCGGTAGAGTTCCCCGCCCCGGTAGTCGACTTGCCACCAAAGCCTTGGGCCACAGCCGGGACCCCCGAAACCTACAAGAACCTTATCACCTCCATTGACCTGGAACCCGATGACTTAGAGCGGCACATCAACCACCTCTATGCCAAGTACGCCGAGATCGAGGCCAATGAGGTTCGCTACGAGGAGTACATGGTCGACGACGCGGATCTGGTGTGTATCGGGTTCGGCGTGGTCTCCCGCATTCTTCAGAGCGGCATCGAGCGGGTCAGGGCCGAGGGCAAGAAGGTCGGGTTGCTGCGGCCTATCACCTTGTGGCCGTTCCCCGAAAAGCGCCTCGCCCGGCTTGCCGACGAAGGGAAGAAGCTTTTGGTGATGGAGATGAACAAGGGGATGATGGTCGACGATGTCCGCCTGGCTGTGCAGCACCGGGTGCCTGTCGGGTTCTACGGCAGGGTGGGAGGAAACGTCCCTTCGGGCCGTGAGGTCTACGATCAGATCATGCTGCATCTGGAGGCTGTGTGATGGCCGAGACAATCTTCCGCAAAGCCAAGTCATTCTACGACGTGTATGAGCGCAAGGCCGGCGCCAACAAAGACGTCACGCACTATTGCCCCGGCTGCGGGCATGGAATCCTGCACAAGCTTATCGCCGAGGCCATGGACGATTTCGACCTCAAGGAGCATACGGTCCTGATCAGCCCAGTGGGCTGCAGCGTGTTTGCCTACTATTACTTTGACTGCGGCAATATCCAGGCCGCCCACGGGCGGGCTCCAGCAGTGGCCACGGGCGTGAAGCGCACCAATCCGGACAGCGTCGTCATCTCCTACCAGGGTGATGGGGATCTGGCCGGCATCGGTGGCAATGAGATACTCCAGGCGGCCAACCGAGGGGAACGCATCAGTGTGTTTTTCGTGAACAATGCCATCTATGGCATGACCGGCGGCCAGATGGCGCCGACGACGCTGCTGGGCATGCGCACCACCACCAGCCCCCATGGCAGAAGCATCGGTAATGAGGGCTATCCTCTGCATATGTGTGAGCTCATCAGTACACTGGAAGCTCCGGTCTATGTGGAGCGAGTGTCCCTCACCGACGCCAAACACATCATGCAGGCCCGCAGGGCCGTGCGAAAGGCCCTGAAGGCGCAGATGGAAGGTAAGGGGTTCACTTTTGTGGAAGCTCTGTCTGCCTGCCCGACGAACTGGAAGGTACCAACCCGGGAAGCCAACCGATGGATCGTCGAGATGATGGAGCCCGTGTTTCCCATTAAGGTCTTCAAGGATGAAATCGAGACCCGGGAGGTCGTCCCACGCGAGAAGAAGACATACACTCCCCACGAGATCGTCGAGACCCTTGATCTGCCCACCGGCGACGAGACCGTCAGCTTTGTCAGACCTCCCAATGCCCTGAAGGATCCCGAGATCAAGGTCGCGGGGTTCGGTGGCCAGGGTGTTCTGCTGCTGGGCCTCGCGTTGGCCCAGGCAGGTATGCGGGCCGGCTATCACGTGACGTGGCTCCCGAGCTATGGCCCCGAAATGCGCGGCGGCACCGCCAATTGCCATGTGCGGATCGCCGAAGGGCGCATCGGCAGCCCTCTGGTGCACGAGTCCGATGTGCTCATCGCCTTCAATGGGCCGTCTTTGGACAAGTTCGCCTCTCTGGTCAAGCCGGGTGGTCTGATTCTCTATGATAGCTCACTCATCGACCGCACCATCGAGCGGACCGACGTGAAGGCTCTCGGGCTTCCTTTTACCGAACTCGCGGACAAGGAGCTTGGCAACGGAAGGGCCTCGAACTTCGTGGCCATGGGCGCGTTCATCGTCGCGTCCCGGGGCGTATTCGATGAACACGTAGTGAAGTCGATCCTGCCTTTAGTAATCAAGCGGAAGAACCTGATCGAGCTGAACGAGCGGGCCGTGGCCGCGGGTATGCGGATCGCCCGCGAGGCCTTGGGCTCATAGGTTCGGTCGCGAACCCCATGATCAGGCCGGGCGGGAGCCGTCTGCCCCCGCTCGGCCTTGCCGTACTCTCGGCCATTCTGCTACGGGTCGCCATTGTCGCGGCAACAATGTCAGCCGAGCCGCTGATCGACATGGTCGAGTATCATGACCTGGCCGTATCCATGGTGGAAGGCCGGGGATACGCCACCGCCCAGGGGCCCACGGCGTTTCGGGAGCCCCTGTATCCCGCGTTTCTCGCGACGGTCTTCCGGGTGGTCGGCACTCCCAGCGTTCTGGCGGCCCGGCTGGTGCAGGCCGGCCTCGGGGGGCTCGATGTGGCGCTTACCTATGCAGCAGCGGCCACACTGGGATGGAACGCTGCGGCCCTGCCCGCTGCATGGATCGTGGCCCTGTACCCTGACAGGATCCTCTATGCCACCTATCTCCACCGCGAAGCGCTGCTGGGACCCTTATGGCTCGTTCAGCTTGTGGCTTTCTCTTTTCTCTGGAGATCGAAGAGTCTGTGGCCAGCCGTCCTGGCGGGGGCGACCATAGCTGCGGGGGGCCTCTGCAATGCAGTACTCCTGGCGACTTCGGCGGTGTACTCGGCGGTATCGCTTGTCTCAAGGCATCTCCGCCGTCGGGTCTTGCAGGTAGCGGTGGCGTGGGGTGTCGCCATGGCCCTGGCCTCGCCCTGGGGTTATCGGAATTTGCGGGTGCTGGGTGCGTGGGTGTGGACCGACACCAAGGGTGGTAATGCCCTGTGGGAAGGCAACAATGAGGGCTGGCTTGAGGGAAACGCGGAAATGGCGATCCGCCAGGCCCAGTGGGACAGAATGGAGGGGATGTCTGAGGTGGAGGCAGACCGGTATGCTCGTGCCCAGGCGCTTCGCTTTATCCGCGCCCATCCCGATCAGGCGCTCTATCTCTGGTGGCGCAAGGCTTTGCAGTTCTGGCGATTGGAACTGATGCCCTTCTTCTACTACAAGCAGGGGTACTGGGGGCATCTCCCCGCCGGCGTGCTAGCGGCGGCGGCAACGATCACCTTGCCGGTTTTTCCCCTGATCGTGTTCGGAGCCGCAGCCGGCGCTGCCGCAACCTGGCGGCAGCAATCCACCCGAGTAGTCATGGCCCTCGTGGCCGGGCACTGGGCTGCATGCAGCGTGTTCATCGGCGGATTCCGCTACCACTATCCCATCGTGCCCGTTCTGGCGGCCCTGGCTGTGATCGGATGGCAGGCCCGAGAGCGTATCCGTGGATCAGCCCTGGCGGTCTGGGGCGTGCTGGCCCTGGCATTCGCCCTGAACTTCGTGGATCATGTCGTGGCCAACTGGGGCCAGGTTCGGGCGATGCTCGGCCGAGGCGGCAAGCTGGAGTACAGCGACACCCGGTCATGGATGAAGAAGGGCCTCTTCTGATGCGACCGCGATTGGCATATGAGCCATCCCACTAGAGGAATCCCGAGCGCGGCCAGCTGTGCGGTCCTGCCAATGGGCATAGGCGCGGCCATGGGCGTGGGCGTGGCACGTCTGATCACGTCACTCTCACCTATCACTCGCGACCCATCGCACTACCGGGAGTATGCGGCTCTGAGAAGACTCTCGATGCTGGAATCGGTTCATCAATGGCAGTTGATCGCCGCGGGCGCCATGGGATGCCTTCTGGTTTGGCTGGGGCTTTCCCTCATCTTTCGGCACCAGGGACGCCGTCTTGGATGGGGCGCCACCGTGGGTTTGTGTGTGCCGGTCGCGACCGGAGCGGTTTTGCTGGGTGCGGATCCGCTTAGCGAAACCGGCCGGTCCATGGCAGTGGCGGCAGTCGGTCTGGCCGGGCCAGGCCAGATCATCGCCGGGTTCCTCCTCATGCTCTACCCCCTATGGCTGCGCAGTGCCTGGCGTCCCGGCAGGGGGTTTGTCTGGATCTGCAGCGTAGCTTTGGCCGTGACGAGCGGGCTGTGGATGGCTCTGGTGCAGGAAGCGACGGGAGATGAACCCTCGTATCTTTTGGCGATGCACTCCCTGGTGTATGATCATGACTTCGATGTGGCGAACAACCATGCGCGACAGGACTACCGTCATTTCTACCCGACCACGATCCATCACGGGCAACTGCTGCCAACCCTTCGAGGGGTTACCCTTCCCAAGCACAGCCTGGGCTTGCCGCTGCTGGGCGCAGCAGTCTACAAGCTGGGAGGACGCCTGGGTGTCAGCGTGCTCTGCTCTCTCATTACGGCCTCCTTTGCCGCCTGTGTCTACCACCTGATGAGGCGACGCGAGATCGCCGTGGCCCTCAGGTGTTGGAGCGTTGTGCTTCTCTGTGCCCCGCTCGCCCTGTATGCCGGGCAGATCTATCCGAATGCCGCCGCCGGTGTTCTCGTCGTCCTCGCTTTGCTCCTCGCACCCCGTCATGCCGTGGCGGCGGGTGGAGCTACTGGTCTGATCCCCTGGTTTCATCTGGGCACATTGCCACTGGCCATAGGTGTGTGCGTCGTGGGTCCCCGATCCCGCAAAGGGGCGCTGAGGTGTCTGGCGGGGGCGCTTCCGTTCTGGGGCGCTCTTGCGGCGATGCACCTCTATTTTTGGGCACGGCTGTTGCCGCCGGCGGGCGCCTACGGGCAGTTCTCGCCGGCAATGATTCCGGCCGCATTGCCGGGGCTCTTTCTGGATCAGGAGTCGGGTCTGCTGTGGGTGGCCCCTGTGTGGCTGCTCATGCTGATGGGAGTCGTGGCTCGTCCCCGGGCGATGGTCCGTTCGGAAGGGATCCTCTTGCTGGGATGGCTTCTGTACATATCCACGTTCAACTGGTGGTATGGCGGCTGGTCGCCCACAGGGCGTTTTCTTCTGCCGGTCTTGGGGCTGATGGCGCTGCGGCTGGGGGAGGGCCTGGAGTACGCGGTTTCTTGGGGGCGCCGGTTGTGGTTGGCCGGCGGTATGGTTACCATGGTGCTGGTTTCGTTTCCGCTATTTCGGTTCAATGCCCGAGACGGCACCCACGCGGTGCTCGATGCCCTGGGCTCTCCAGGGAACACGCTGGCTTCCCTACTGCCCAGCCTCGTAACGTTTCGACCCTGGGTGTGGACCGTCTGGGCTTTCGCGCTCATGTTTCTCCTCCTACTGACATGGCATCGCGGGCGACAGGCTGTCTAGTGTTGGCTGCCGCCGGGCTCGCGCTGGTTGCGGCGGAGCTGGCCGTGCGGGCGGTATCGCCCCAGGCCGTCGGGAGAGCGCCCGCCATGTATGCCGCGGACAGCGTGTTGATTCATCGGCTCCAACCCATGTTCCAGGGACCGCTGCGATCCGGCGAATATGCGACCAGTGTCACCATCAATGATCGCGGATTTCGGGGCGGGCCGTGGCGCCTGGATATGTCGAGGCGGGTCCTTGTGCTGGGTGACTCGTTCACCTTCGGGTACGGGGTGGAAGAGAGTGAGGCATACCCGGCCGTTCTGGAGCGCCTTAGTGCGCATGAGGGATGCCCGACAGCGGTGTACAATGCCGGCGTTCCCGGGTACGGCACTCTCCAGGAGAGGGGCATTGCTCCGGGCTTGTTGGCGATGGTGAGACCCCAGATTGTGGTCTTAGGCTTCACCGTGGGCTCGGATCTCTCCGACAACTTGGAGCAGGGTGTGCGGCCCGAGGCCGGCTACGAGGTTCGTGACGGGTTTCTCGTCCAGAAGGGCACTCCGGGGGGCACATCGTTGCCACTGAAGGCATGGATGCAGGAGCGGAGTCACCTGTACGTGCTGCTGCAGCGGGCGCGGATCCGCCTGGCCATGCGCGGCGCCCGCGGAGTGCGCAGCACACGCCCATGCGAGCATTTTCTGGCGGTGGCGCCATGCGGCGATATGGCCGTCGCCTGGGATTTGACAGCCACGGCCCTACGAGACATCGGCGATCTCTGCCACGACTCGGGCGCGCAGCTTATCGTGCTGCTCATTCCCCACCCCGTGCAGGTGGATAGTGCGTTGTGGCGCAGTGAACTCGCAGCGTTCGAAGACCCCCAGGCTCTAGGCAGGTTTGTCGTGCAGGAACGCATAATGGCGCTGTGTGACGAATTGGGAGTGAGCTGCATGGATCCTCTTCCGGCGTTTCGCGGGCGGGCGAGCACGCTGTTCTTTCGGCTTGATAGGCATCTCACGGCCGATGGGCATGCAGTGCTCGCCAACACGTTTTTCCCCTCGATTCTTACACTACTCCGGGCTTCGCCACACGAAAGTGTTGACACAGCTGGTCTGTCCGACGCTAACTGTATGCAATAAGAACTTAATCCGGAGGTGTCATGTTCCGAGTGCTCATCGCCTGCTGTGCAGGAGCGGCCGTTTTGTTGAGTTGTGGCCATGTCGGCATGTATGGCGGGCAGAATGCTGCCATTGCCGAGGCTGAACTTGACGCGGCGGAAGCACAGCTTGCCCTGGCCCGCGAGCTGGTTGCTGCAGGCGCTCCCGCAGGCGCGGCATCGGCCTATCGGACGGCGCTGGAGCTTATCGCGGCGGAAGAACTGCCTGAGAAGCTCCAAGGTCGTGCCGAAGAACTGGCCGAGGCAATTCTCGATGAGTACCATCTGCTCTTGTCGACAATGCCATCGCTGCCTGGCGAGACGCCCGCGTGGGCGGTTATGGCCGAGATGGACAGCGCTGCGGTGGATGCAGGCACCTTCGCTCCGCTGGGCGACGGTAGAGCCTATGACATGCCCGTGATCATGAACGACAAGGTTGCCAGGGTCATCAGCTATTTTTCCAACAAGGGTAGAAAGCCTCTCACCGTGTGGCTTGAACGGATGGGTATGTATGAAGCCATCATCCGTCCCATCCTTCGTGAACACGGCCTACCGCAAGACCTGATCTATCTGGCGATGATCGAGAGCGGCTTCAACACCCGGGCCCAGAGCTATGCCCGGGCGGTTGGGCCATGGCAGTTTATCGCGGGTACCGCGCGGCGGCATGATCTTCGGATTACTCCATGGGTGGACGAACGCCGCGACATCGTGAAATCAACCCATGCGGCATGCCGCTACCTAAAGGCGCTTTACGAGCAGTTCGGATCATGGGAACTGGCCATGGCAGGCTACAACTGCGGTGAAGGCAAGGTCGAACGGCATGTGAAGCAGTACAAGACCGACGACTACTGGAAGCTCCACAGGCTGCCGCGACAGACGAGAGACTATGTGCCGACCTTCATGGGCGCCATGATTATTGCCAAGTCGCCAGGGCAATATGGGTTTTCCGTCGAACCACTTCCCCTCATGGAGTGGGACGATGTCGAACTGGAGGAATGCACCACCTTGGATGTGGCGGCCCGGTGTGCGGGGACGACGATGGAGGAGATGGAGCTTCTGAACGCCGAGTTGCGCCGGGGTTGCACGCCTCCGGATGAGCGGTATGTCCTTCGAGTCCCCAAGGGCAGCGCTGAGCGCTTCAGGGACGAGTATGCCAAGATACCCGACGAGGAGAAGGCAACCTGGGCCCATCATCGCGTGGTGCGGGGCGAGACCCTTTCACGCATCGCCAGACGGTATGGGACCACCGTGGACGCCATCAAAGATCTGAACGGACTTCGCAGCACCCACATGATTCGTGAGGGCGCGGAGTTGGTAATCCCCATTCCCCGGGGTGCCGGTGCCGCCCGGGTCGCCAGTGTGCCGTTCTACCAGCACGGGGACGAGACGACCTACCGCGTCCGCAGAGGAGACACCCTCGGCAGGATAGCCTCGAGATACGGAACCACGGTCACACAAATCTGCCGATGGAATGGGCTGACCACGGATTCCGTCATCTATCCCGGCCAGACTGTCCGCCTGTGGCCTTCCGAGGCTGTACCGGCGACAGAGACCACATCCACGACGCCGTCGGCGCCCCAGACGGGTATGGGCTATGTGGTGAAGCGAGGAGAGACATTGGGCGGGATTGCGCAGCGGCATGGTGTGTCAATCAATACCCTTCGAGAAGCCAACGGGATTCGGGGGAGCAGGATCTACACCGGCCAGACGCTGCGGATTCCTGGCGTTGAGTCTCCCGCTCCTGACAGCCCCGAACCCGTGCTGGCCGAGGCGCCGTCTCCACAACTGAATCATGGCGGGCCCTCGGTTTCTGCGCCTGTCGCGTCGTCCAGAGGCGAGGACGGGACGGGCAAAGTTACCTACACCGTGAAGACGGGCGACAGTCTGGATCGAATCGCCCGGCAGCATGGGACCTCCGTGGAAGCGCTTCGGCAGGCCAATGCCATAAAGGGAAGCCGGATTTATGCGGGCCAGGTCGTCCTCATACCGGTTGGGGGCGCGGTTGCGGCCCAGCCCGCGGCGTCGTACGTGGTGCGTCGTGGCGATTCGCTGGCGCGGATCGCCACGAAGTTCGGTGTGACGGTGGATGCCCTCCGGCGCTCCAATGCCCTCCGCGGAACCGTGATTCACCCAGGACAGAAGCTCACCATTCCCGCCACCCGTCCGGCTTCAGGCGATCTCATCTACACCGTGCGCCGGGGGGACTCTCTCTCTGCTATCGCGCGGCGATTCGGAGTGACCAGCGGCGATATTGCCCAATGGAACGGCATCGCGTCCAACGCCGTCATCTATCCAGGAACCACACTCACCATCCGTGCCTCGCGGGACGCTTCCACCCCGGCCCTGGGGGGCTGAGCATGGCCGGCGTTCCCGGCCGGCCTTGGGCGGCGTCGTGGAAGTCCTGATGAAGGGTCTTCTCTTGCGTGGCATGTTCCGTCGCCCGCTACGCCTGGCCACGGCCGGGGCCGTCTTGGCTGCCTTGGCGTGTGCCGGCGCGTGGCCGCGCGGCCGTTCCCACGATGGAGAGTGGCTGCGCCGGCAGGCGGAGCTCGCCATGGAGCCACTGGTGTCCCAAGGGGCAAGCTGGGGCGCCGTGGTAGTCGAGGAAACGGGGGCGGTGATAATGCGGCACAATGCCGCCGCGCTCTTTGTTCCCGCCTCCAACCTCAAGGTGGTCACCACCGCATGTGCCCTGGAAAGGTTGGGGCCAGAGCACTGCTTTCTGACCCTTCTGGCGCTAGAAGGAGCAGTCCGTGGTGACACAGCCTTCGCCGACCTCGTCATCATAGGCGGGGGAGACCCGTCGTTCGCCAGCCGGTACACCGACGGTGGCGTGCTGACGGCCTGGTGCGACAGTGTTCGGGCGCGGGGCATACGGGTCATCACCGGAGGGGTGTTGGGATGCGCCGACTATTTGCCCCAGGGGACTCCCGGGGTCGGATGGGCGTGGGATGACCTGGCCTTCGCCTTTTCCGCGCCGACCTCCGGTCTTTGTTTCCGCGACAATGCCGCTGATGTTTCACTCATGCCGACAAGGCCGGGAAATCCCGTACAGATGACGGTGGAGCCCGTCGGCGCAGCGGGGGATATCTCCTGCACCGCCATCACCGGCGAAGCGGGCGTCGTGAGGTCGCTTCGCCTGCGGTGGCCGCCGGGGGCCAGGGGTACCGTTCTCTCCGGTGTACTTCCGTGCGATGAACGAGCAGCGATGTTCTCGGTGGCGAGCGCGGAGCCCGCGCGGCTCGCTGCGGAAGGACTGCGGCGTGTGCTGGAGGCCGGAGGCATCACGGTGCTGGGCGATGCCCGGGCGGGATGCAAAGTCGCGAGGGTCCACCTTGCCTCCCACGTCTCACCTCCGCTGAGGGAGATCGTCAGCGTGGTCAACCGCATGAGCCAGAATACGTGGGCCGAGCAGCTTCTGCGCATTCTGGGACGGGAGTCCGGCGACGGTAGTGTCGAGGCCGGGATCGCAGTCGTCGAGGAGACGCTGGACGGTCTGGGTGTCAGCCGTTCAGGCATGCGCGTGGTCGACGGCAGCGGTCTCTCCCGGCTTAACTTGGTCTCGCCGTCATTTATGGTGGGATTACTGCTTCGGGCCGGTGAGCGGGCCTGGGGCGAGGACCTGCGGAAGAGCCTTGCCGTTGCGGGTCAGAGCGGTACTCTAGAGGATCGCATGATCGGGAGCGTTGCCGAGGGCCGAGTCTTGGCCAAAACAGGAACGATGCAGGGATGCCGGAGCCTCTCCGGGTATGCGACCACGGTGGGCGGCGACGAACTCGTATTCTCCCTCATGGTGAACGGGTATCCCGGCCCTGGGGCCGTCATCGACCGCGCCCTGGATCGTTTCTGCAGCCTCCTGGTCATGTGTGATCCCTGAGGACCGGCCACGCGCGGGTCAGGATTGGCATCGCGGTGGATATGAGTGCCGATAGGCGACCCGTGGATTCGACTACGATATCGAACAGCGGCAACCACAGAGGCAGGGCTCAGGCTGTTCTGTCGGGAGAAGTGTGACACTGCATCACACATCACTGTGCACGCAGGTGCACAACGGCCTCCTCGAGAGTGAGTTCCTGCTGGGTTCGCGTGCGCAGGTCGCGGAGCGCAACGATGCCGCGGGCGCGCTCGTCCTCGCCTTGGATCAGTAGGTACGGGATTTCCCTCTGCGCGGCATAGGCGATCTGATGCCGGAACGAGAAACCCTCACCCATGTACAGTTCCGAAGGGATACCGGCACACCTCAGAAGCGATGCCAGGCCGTACATGCGCGGTCGCTCTTCAGGGTTCAACACTGCCACCACCACCCGGCACACGGATCCGGACGCCGGGAACGCCTGCAAGGTCTGGAGCACCACTAGGAGGCGGTCGACCCCCATAGAGACTCCAGTGGCGGGAATGCTGCGTCCGAGGAAGTGGCCTATGAGCCCGTCATAGCGGCCTCCACCCATGACCGAGCCGAAGCCCTCCTGCCCGATGACAACGGTTTCGAATACGGGGCCGGTGTAGTAATCAAGCCCACGGGCCAGCGAAGGCATGACCCTGACGTAGTCGGGGTGAGGGAGCGCCGCGCTGGACAGATACTCTAGGATTGAGGAAATCTCCCGAAGCCCCCGCGCCGTTTCGTCGGGACCGTGGAGCAACCTTGAGGCCTCTTCCATCACCCTGTCGGACGTACCGGAGATGGTCAGGATGCGCTCCACGAGTTCGATCTTCCCCGCCGCGAGTCCAAGCCCGCCTTCAGAGGGAGGCGCTCCTATCAGAGCCAGCAGCTTCTCAGTTCCGATCTTGTCGTGCTTATCCAACACGCGGAAGAACTCCAGTTGAGCCTCCGGCGCACCCAGGCCCAGAACGCGGGCCACGCCTGCCAGCAGGCTTCGTGAGGAAATCCGTATCTCGAAGCCGGGAACACCCAAGGCATCAAGGCTCCGGTAGATGACCTCCACGATTTCCGCATCGGCGACGGGATCGCTGATTCCTACGGTATCAACGTCGAACTGCAGGAACTGACGGAACCTGCCCCGCTGGGGCCTCTCGCCGCGCCACACGTAGCCCGACTGGTAGCGTTTGAACGGCATGGGAAGCCGGTCAATGTTGTGGGCCAGATAACGGGCGAGAGACGCCGTTAGTTCGAAGCGCAACGCCAACGCCGATTCGGGTGTGGGCATCTCGTCCCTGCAGAGCCGGTAGATCTGTTTCTCACCGCCCTCGCCGTGACCCGACACAAGGATCTGGTAGTACTCCACGCAGGAGGTGTCCAACGGGACGAAACCGTGGGACTCGTAGACCTTGCAGACCGTCTCGATCATCCTCTTCTGGGCTGCAGCCTCCTCAGGGCTGAGGTCTCTGAATCCCGAAGGCAGCCGCGGCTCAATGCGTCGTTCAGTACTCTGGATCATGGCAGTGCTCCCTCCATATCATTAACACCCGGCCTGCTGCCGATGGAGACCGTGCCAGCTCGTGCATGGGTGATTTGCGCTCGTCAGCAACTCGTGTTCTGTCCTCGAACCAGGTTCAGGCATCGAAAGATGCGAAGAGAGTCTCGGGACAAGACACTCTCCCTCGTTCCATAGACTTCAGATGCCCAGGAGTATCTTGGCTGTGGTGAAGTAGATCAAGAGCCCCGTGATGTCCACTGCGGTGGTCAGGGCGGGGCTGGCAACCACCGCCGGGTCGAGTTTGGCGCGGGCCGCCGCCAAAGGCAGTACCGCGCCGATCAGGGTCGAGGTTACCACCTGCAATCCCAACGCAATCGCGATGGCGATACCGATTGTCGCCAGAGGGTAGTTCAACGGCATACTGGAACCGCCGCCGAACAGCACTACCCTGCCGAACGCGAGCATACCGAGCAGCAGCGCGAGCAGAATCGCCACCTGGAACTCCTTGAAGAGGATGCGCAGGGCATCCCTCGGTGCGATCTCTCTGAGTGCCAGCGCCCGAATCACGAGGGTGGCCGACTGGCTTCCAGTATTGCCTCCCGTATCGGCCACCATGGGCATGAACGCCGCCAGGATAGCGAACTGCATCAGCAGGCCCTCGAAACTCTGGACGATGAACCCGGAGACCAGGCCCAGCACCGCCAATGCCGCCACCCACGGCGCGCGGTTCCTGAAATGCACCCAGGGAGGGGTTCGCATATACATCGCTTCCTCGTGGCTACCGGCGATGGCCATGAATTTCTCCATGTCCTCGGTGTGTTCCTGGGTGATGATGTCGATAGCATCGTCATACGTCACGATTCCCACCAGGGCATCAGCGCCATCGATCACGGGCAACGCGAGCAGGTCGTACTTCTGGATCTTGCGCGCTGCATCTTCCTGGTCGTCGTCCACCCGGGCGGACACGGCATCGCGGTGCATCAGATCACTCACCCTCGCATCCCGCTTGGCGACGATGAGATCCTTGAGAGACACAAAGCCCAGGAGCCGGCGATTCTCATCCACGACATAGGCGTAGTAGATGGTCTCTCGATCCGGTGCGATCTCCCGGAGGCGCTCTATGGCCTGTGCGGCGGTCAGGTGCGGGCCCAGGGTGGCATAATCCGAGGTCATGGCCGCGCCGGCGGTTCCTTCCTCGTACGAGGCCAGACGGCGGATATCCTCCCGTTCCGCCTGGGCCAATGCGGGCAGCACGGCTTCGCGACTATCCTCAGGCAGGCGCCTGAACAAATCGGCCCGATCATCCGGCGGCATCTCCGTCATCAGGCGAGCAATGTCTTGGCGATGGAGGGTCGCGATTATGTCGGCTTGGATATCGTCGGCCATATGGCTGAAGATCTCGGCGCGAAGAGGCAGATCGGCGTGCGTGAGCACGGCCCAGGCATCTTCCTCCGAAAGCGCGGACGCCAACTCGGCCACGACGGCGGGATGAAGGGTTTCGCAGAAATCACGGAGTGCGTCGGTGTCCCCACCCGCGAGCATCGTGCGGAGCTCGGGGACAAGAAGAGGATTCTTCATCGTCATGGTTCACCTCTCTTTCGGCCGCGACGCGGGGGCGGCCGGAGGTGAACCGGCAGGCTATGCTTCGATCGAGCGCCGGCAGTTCACATCACCAGCCCCGCAACACAGGCATCGGGGGCCAGAGTCGTCAGTTTTGTGGTTCGTCTCCTGGGTCATCCGGCGGCAACTATGGCCACCATCCGAGTCACCCACGGCGATTTCTCCTGTTGGTGTAGGTCGTGAGCGCTCCCCGCGCTCGTAAGGGTCGCGACATAGTACACAGCACACCCCCCGAGGGCAACCCCGAGATGGCGTCTCAGCGGCTCCCATCCGCGTCGTATAATCCGCCTTGCTACGGCGGTCGCAGATCATCCTTGTCCGTCGCGGGCTGGTGTCGTGGTGGTCTCAGGGCCACGTCACCACGTGGCCTTGTCCCACGGTCTGCGCGGATAGCCTGAGCCCAGGAAGATGGGCCGACGCGGAACAAGGACGATTAGGCCAGGTGTTTCATGGTAGATCAGACCCTTGTGCGCGGGCATCTCCCCGCGTACGGCACCCGAGGTTCTCGGGGTGGGCGGGGTTGACTTGGTCTCGCACCCCACCCCTACCCTTGCCATCTTGACTGCGAAGTGCGTGGCAAGGACAGAGATCGGGAAGAGTTCGCGCTCACCGTGGCCCATGGCCGTGACGGTGGGTTCCTTCGTCATGTCTACGTATGAAGTGACCCAGGCTGAGTATCAGGATGTCATGGGCACGAATCCATCGCACTTCCCTGGGGCAGAGCGGCCGGTGGAGCGGGTGACATGGTGGAATGCGGCCTTGTTCTGCAACGCACTGAGTGTGCGGGAGGGCCTCACCGCCTTCTACAACGATGGCGATCTGACCGCCCAGGGAGACACGGTACGCATGGATTGGAGTGCAGACGGGTATCGACTTCCCACGGAAGCGGAGTGGGAGTATGCGTGCCGCGCCGGGACGACCACTGATTTCTACAGCGGCAGTCAATCATCGTCTCGCCATGATCAGAACATGGATCTGATTGGGTGGTACTGGTTCAACTCAGAATGGAGTCCGCAGGATGTGGGGCAGAAGCTGCCGAACGCCTTCGGTGTGTACGACATGAGTGGAAACGTGGCGGAGTGGTGTAATGATCGCTTCGGAGCCTACTCAGCCGAGAGTCAGACCGATCCCCATGGCCCCACGTTCGGCGCGAGCCGACTCACGCGGGGAGGGAGTTGGTACAACTACCCCCAGGTCTGCCGCTCGGCCAATCGCGACCAGTACCATCCCAGCCAGGCCTACTACACGGTGGGCTTCCGCCTCGCGCGGAGGCAATGAAGCCGGCCTGCGCACCGCATCGGCGTCGCAGTCGGTTTATGGGAGGATGAGACATGGAGACCGCGCATACCCATACCGTTGTAGACCTCGGCGAATTCGGGCTCATCGAGAGGATAGCGCCGGGCTGCATCGTTGC
>JAFGKV010000301.1 GCA_016928395.1 Candidatus Fermentibacterota bacterium
AAGGCTCCTGAGCCGACCATGTCTGCGCCTCCGAGTCTTACTGGTCGGGATCGGCCTATGTGCTGTCCGGGGACATGAGCATGACCTGGTAGTGAGTTTGTCATCCGACCTTGATGCACAGACCGTGCCGGCCCTCAGACGCATCTCAGGCGCGGCGAACAATAGGACCACCCCGCGATGGGGAATTTGCCCATCCGCGGCGACCCGCTCGGCCCACCATACGCCACTGCAGCAGCGTCTGCTGGGTCGCCCGCGCTATTGCGCGAGCATCTTACGGATCATGTGGAGGGGGTGGATGAGGTAGAGCCACGGAAGCCACAGGCGCTTCTCCCTGCGGTGGTAGCTCAGGAGCCGAGTCGGCGACGGCGCAAGAATTCGCCAGATGAGAACAAACCGGATGGGGCGGATGACAAGCCTGGGATTGGTGCGCATGGAACGCTCTAGCACGGCCAGTCCCGCATTGCTCCGCAGAATGCGCTCACGCGCCCCTCGGCGTTGAACCGGCTTCGTTCCCTTGATAGCGGCGTCGGGCGCCCTCGCCGTCGGCATCGAGCCGGTCGCGCATGAACGGTAGCCAAGCCGTTCCAGGGCGGATTCGGCCTGGGACCATGGCTTGAGCAACTTGAGCACACGTAGACAGTCTATCACGTCGTCTGCGACATTCCATGCATGCGCACGCTCTGAGACGGCATGCCAGTTCAGATCATCTTTCTGCTTCCGTAGGAAGAGTTCTATGTCCAGGAACCAGAGCAGACGATTCCCAACTGCCGAGCCGCAATACCACTCGGCGGCATACCCGCCGCTGAGCCCGACTGAATTGAGGATGCCGTGCTTCGCGACATGAAGACAGAGATAGATGAACTGGTCCTCCGCGGACAGCACGGTGAAACAGCTCCGTCGCCCCTTGAACTCCCTCAGGCGCGCGAACAGATTCTCATCACGCACCCGGTAGAGGTTGGCCTTGTCCACCAGAGACCGGTGTAGTTCGATGGGCAAACCGCCCGGTTTATCCGACGTCAGGGTAATGTGAAAGTGCCATCCCGGCATCGAAGCGCGGCCGAAGCGCTTCCGGGCGCCGCCGCTATACCCCGCCTTTCTCAATGCCGAAATCGCGTCTTCGATGCGGTCGGCGGGTACCAGCAGGTCATTGTCCCCGTATTCGCGGGGGAAAAGGTCGCGATAGAGCAGTTCGTACAGATATGTCCCCTTCAACACCGCATACGGTATGACGGCCGCCTTCATCTCCCGGGCAACACCGTCCAAGGCGTCAAGCGTATTCGCGTGGTGCAGGGCTAGCCGAAGCTTGTTCTTGAGGACAAGCTGCCGTACGCCGGGCGGCACAGGTGGTGTCGTGGAGGTGCCCGCGGCCGAACCACCGATGATCGGCAACAGACCGTGCCGTTGTAGAGACTTCGTGGCGCTGTACCAGTCCCGCACCTCACCGAGAGGGCACTCCACGGCGGGCGTGGGGCCGAGCGTACGGAAGCATGACAGCGCAAAGGCGTTCTGTTCATCGCGAGAACCCGGCTTTCCGCGCGGATCAGAAAGCATTTCACCGACTTGTGTCTGATCCACTCAATCCTCCGAGATCATCAAGCCTCCACCGGCACTGCTGGGCCTGCATGTCGAAGAGCCTGGCAAAAGGGGCCGTGGGTCGGAGTGCCGGGAGGAAGTCAAGGGCATTCTCCTGGTACTCCGCGACCTGCGGAATGTGTCGTTCACGACACCGCGAGAGTGGTCCTCGAACTGTTCGATAGATGCGCCGGGTCACGGGCATCCTATGTCGATCAATCCGGCGTTTGGAGGTTCCTATCCGGAGAGACAGCGGGTCCATGTGCCGGCGTGGGCGGTGCTGATCCCGGTGTGCGGCAGCACGGGACTCTTCCTCACCCAGGAGAGATGGCCCTCCGCCGGGACCGGGACGGTGCCAGGCCAACATGGAAAGACGTATCTCGGTCGGTGCAGCCCGTCAGGCCCTGCAGGAAGTAACCGCAGACGAGTTGCTGCGTGAGAGTCGAACCCCCTTGCGGCAAAAGGAAGGGAGGCGGACCAGCTCGCGCAACCACCCGCGCGACCGACCGGTGTGGAACCTCGTGCTGTCGGACAGCGCGCATAGCCAACCCCAGTGACGCATATCCAGCCGGCGTATCAGACACCAACGCCGAGGGTTGAGCGACTCTACGGAATGAAGCGCGGCCGGCCAGCGCCGTCAATATCGAACCAGAGGCTCCGCTCCACGCGAGGCTCGCCAGCCTTCGGCGCATGACACGGGTGCCCGTACGCTTCACGATTCCTTCACCTCATGACTCCTCCGCCGGCTTCACCGTGCCGACCTCCCGGCGCCGGAGCGCGTGGTCCGGAGAGTATGCCTGTGCACTCGACCGCACAGGGCCCGAATAGCACCTCGACGGTATGGTCGAGCTGGTCGTTGACGAGCTTCAGGGTCTCGTCCTCTGACAATTGACCGTCGAGCGTCAGCCGTGTCGGACCTTGGTGTGTCGGAGCTTGCGTGAACACGAGGTGGTAGAAGGTTTGATAGTAGCGGTAGTGCAGCTTGAACTGGGTCCATGCGGCTGGGACCCGTGGCCGGAAGCGCACCGTATCCACCTGTCGCTCGATCCCGAAGATGACTTCGTGCAGCAGCCGGTAAAGCCACGCTGCTGAACCGGTGTACCATGTCCACCCACCACGACCGGCATGGGGGGGCTGGCTGTAGACATCTGCCGCGACAACGTACGGTTCGACTTTGTAGCGCTCGACCGCCTGCGGGTCCAGCGCGTGGTTGATGGGGTTCAGCAGCGACACGAGCGCCGCGGCCTGCTCGCTTCGTCCGGCCAGCGCAAAGGCCATGGCCGCCCACACCGCGCCGTGGGTGTACTGCCCGCCGTTTTCGCGTATCCCCGGCGGGTACCCCTTGATGTAGCCGGGATCGAGGGCGGAACGATCGAATGGCGGGGTGAGGAGCTGGATGATCTGCAGCTCCTGGCGCACCAGCTGGTCCCACACGGAATCAAGTGCCAGCCGACGGCGCTCGGGGTCGCCGACCCCGGCGATCGTTGCCCAGCTTTGAGGCAGCAAGTCGATCCGGCATTCCGAACTTTGCGCCGTACCCAGAGGCTCGCCGTTGTCGAAGTAGGCGCGACGGTACCACTGGCCGTCCCAGGCATGCGTCTCGATGTGGCCCGCCAGCTCGCTGGCGGTCGCCAGGCAGCGCCGGGAGAATGCCTCATCCCCCCTCCGCTCCGCCAGGGCGGAGAACTGGGAGAGCACCCCGTAGAGGAAGAACCCCAACCACACGCTCTCG
>JAFGKV010000302.1 GCA_016928395.1 Candidatus Fermentibacterota bacterium
CTATCCCCTGGCAGCGATCATCGTTGCGGTTGGCCTCGAAACAATCATGGCGCTCGTCCTGCGGTCGGGGACAAACCGGGGCCGCACACTTGATACCCTCGTGGCCGTGTTACTCGGCTTTGCTCTGTTCGCCCAGCCGTATCGGATCGTGTTTCTCTCGGCGTGGAGTCCACGCGAAGAGCGCTGGGAGGAGGAGAAGTATCATCTTGCCCACTTCCTGCAATCGGAACTCCGGCACGGGCCGACGTACGCCAAGCTGACTGTGGTCTACCAGGGATACGACCAACACCTGAGATTCTATGCGGAAGCTTTGCGCAGGAAGGGTTGCGCCGTGAGCTTTGCTGAGCCGAGCCTGCTCCCGAACTCAGTGCTCGCTGCGGCATCCCAGCTTCCGATTAAGGCGCAGATCGAGAGCCTTTATTCTCATGATGTGATCCGCGAAACGGGAGACACGAGAGTGTACTTGATCCGTCAGAAGAGGGGCAGGATCGATGGGCACCCGCCTGATGCCCTGCCGGGCCTCTGAGGAAATCCGATGGCGACGAATTGCTCCTGCAGCTGCAGTCTATTGAACACTCGGCGCGCTCTCATGAGCGCGCGGTGGCGCCTGCGAGCAACCACAAATCCTTCAGACGAATAACCTCAGCATTACCCACCGCACGGCGGACGCGACACTCGAGGCGCCAAAGCGCGGGATTCTTGGACAACGGAAGGGCCACATCGCAGGGCAGAGGGAAGCAGCTATCGAGTTTCCAGTGTCGGGGTTGGGGGTAGAATGAAGTCAGATTGGCATATCCTGCGAGGATCTGTCCCGCACTACCCGATGCAGTGACGAAGAACTCGATGGTGAGATCTTCGTCTACCGGGCCGATCCTCCTACAGTGAAAAGTGAGCACGAACTGAGGCGTGTATGCGCTGTCAGGAGGAAGACCGGAGACTCCCGAGAGCAGGAGACCGGGTACGACCTCAAGGTCAATAGGGGTGGTTTCTCCTGACTCATTGCAGGTCATACGAGGGCCCACATCGAGAGGCGTAACTTGCCGGGTGGTCCTTTGCTCGTGATCTCCACAACCGAGACCAAGTGACCCCAGCAGCAAAGCGATAACGCCGAACGATTCCCTCACCTTCGAATCCTCATTCGACGTAGCCCAGGGCGCTAAGCGCCCTGACCAAAGTAGAGTCGCTCGAGGTCATACCAGGAGCATGTTTTGTCTGGGTATTCTTCACGGAATCTCGGAGAAGCTCAAGGAGCCCATCCACCGTGGAAGGGTGTTCCAGGGCCACATCGTGCATCTCCACCTGATCGTTGACTCGATCATAAAGGTGGACTAGCTGCTGAACGTGATCCAGAACACAACTCCATTGGGGTGTCCTGATGGCCTGGGCATCAGCAAGTGGCTCGGGAGACGTCGCGTGCTTCTCGTAGAATGCCTCCGAGATGAGCGTCGTGGCTGGCTTGAAGCCTTTGCCGAGCAGGGAACGAGAGGGCATGGCGGTTGGCTGCTCGATGCCTGCGAGAGCGAGCACGGTCGGGGCAATGCAATCGAGCGGAACGAGCCCGCGTATTCTCCCTGCCCTGACTGAAGCGGCACGAATGGCCAGAGGGACATGAGCGGTCTCATCGTAGACCTCATGTCCGTGCAGTCTATCGCGATGATACTCAAGGCCCTCCCCGTGGTCGGCCGTGACGATCCACAGGACTTCACGGGGGTTGACCGTCTGCTCCACCATCGCCACGAGGGCGCCGAAGATCGAATCCAGCGCCGCTACTGCTCCTGCGTATTGCTGTCTGTCCTGGTCAACCGCGTGGTAGAAATCCGGGTAAGCTCTGAACTTGAGCGTCGCCAACACTGTGTCAGGTGTAGAGTTGTGGAGGGTCGCTTCCGTATCATCGCTGAACACTATGTCGCCCTCCTTCCACTGCGGAGGGAACACCAAGTACTCGACCTTCTTCGGCCGCTGCACGTCCTCGGCCCAGCTAAGGGATACCTGAGGGCCCGGAGTCACCCGAACATCCCAGATGGCCATCGAAAGCACGTCGTCGTCTCGTGTGTCGCAGCCGGTGGAAAACGATCCAGCATGGAACCGCAGGGCCGTATCACCAGGCGGGAGAACTACATTGACTGTTTCAAGATCGCTGTCAGCCGTCAGACGATAGGCAGGCCCTCGCGGGAGCCCACACTCGAGGCGACAGATGTCGTGGGGAAGCGTCCGGGCCACATGTACGGTCGACAGGTTGATGAACAGGAAGAAGGGCTCCTCATTCACCGTCTGCAGCCATGCCGAGATTCGATCGAGTGTCCATCCCTTCGTCTTGATGCACTCGACGTATGAATCGAACCCTATCGGGAATCCCGAAGGCTCCTTGAGCGCGGCGATCTCGAAGAAAGCGCCAGTACGATAGCCTGCTCCATAAAGAAGCTGATGGATTGCGGTAACGTCCGACGGAACAACCTGGAGGTTCTTTCTTATCCCGTGGACCCGCGGTGTCAATCCGGTGAACATGGTGACGTGGGAGGGGAGCGTGTACGTCGTCCGAGTATAGGCCTCCATGAACTCGCGGGATTCGCTGAGGAAGCGGTCGATGTGCGGAGTCTGTGCCAGGGTTGACCCATACCTGGAGATGTGATCGAATCGGAAGGTATCGAACACAACCATTACGATGCTCGGCATCCCATGGGTTGGAGATGACCGGACGCGTGCATTCTCCAGCCTCGGCGCAACCAGAGCAAAGGAGTCGCAGCAGACCCATCCACCAACCCAGCGCGCTACCATTGCACCTTTGCCAGCGGTCGTCAGGGGGACTCGAAAATCGTACCAGTTGGCGGAGGAATCTGCGTGCCCGGGCCAACGGAGGAGATCCGACTCCCGACCCTTTTCATCGCGCCAACAGAACTCCAGCATAGGCTCGGATGGCAGACAGCCGGTGAGCAGTGCTCCTGACCACACGAGGGCCTGGCCTCTCCTGGCCTCTCCCGGGAATCTCAGTTCGGCTCCCGGAGCGAGTATGTAGCTCCAGCGTTCGCGACCAGCGTGGACGATCCTCCTGCCTTGACTCACATCCTTCGCAAGAGGAACGACCGCAGGGTGTCCAGCAAGAGGGGCATCCGCGAAACACAGAACGAGAATGGCAAAGAGCCGCGTTATCGAGAACATGACAATCCCGCCGAGCCCACATCACTGAGGGCAATTGCGTGTGAGGATTCCAGAGAGGGCATCCTGTGGCAGCCAAACCGATCAGTATGGCTCATTCTTCCATTGCCTCATGGCCCATCAGGTCAGGAACGACTCACCCAGAAGGCGAGCGAGCATTATACTCGAAGCCAGGAGCTGCGCACACCTTCTATCCATCCGTATCCCCCAGTCCGCGGGATCCGACGGGCGATGGATCGTGGGAATTGCCAAGGGCTCCTCGCCAGATTCTCTCCCTCGGTTCCCCGGCAGTCTGTCCGCACCCGTTGCGCGGACACTTGAAATCATCTCCGGGTCTGCTTGAGGCAGAGATATGAGGGCTACGTGAGCTCGGTCTGTCTCTGACTCTGACTGAATCCACCCATTCGAGGCGGAGCAATGCTCGCATCACGCTTTCTGCCTCCAGTGCATTACCAGGCGGTGTCGGATGGCCATGGAAGAGCTCCTCGATGGTGTATGCGGCGCCCAGATCGTCCAGCTCACGGAGGTGGTCGACAAATCGCAGACCGGCCGCCCGGAGGTCCTCCAACAAGGGCTCATGGGGAGCCGTGCCATTGCGACGCCACCTGGTCACGTCGCTTGACGCCGGCTGGATGAAGATCAGCGGAAGCGCACCGTCGGATTCGACCTCGCGGTAGAACCCGGTGAGTACCCGCCACAGCACCCGGTACGCATAGGAATCCTTGTTGTAGCGACCCTTGGGCATGAGCGGTTGCCACTTGTCGAATACCTGCATGCGGTAGTGGTGGGCCAAGGTCAGGCCCAGTCGCACGCAGCCGTTCGCCCTGGCCCACGGAGGAATCCACGGCGCCCCGTAGCGATAATGGAACCAGAAATCATCCCTGCCCAGGGCCTGAAGGAATGCCGGATCATTGAGACGCGGTAGATCCCTGGCCTGGCGGATTGGATTGGGCATAAGGCGAAGCGAATCCCCCGCACGCCGGAAGTACGGCTTCGTGAAGGGAAGATCCTGCCCACCGGTGTAGAAGGGCCTGAACACGCTCACCACGCGGTTGATGTTCTCGGTCATGTAGCAGATGAGCACGATGTCCGGCTTGAACCTCTTGCCATCCCGCTGGTACCTCAGCCAGCACTGATCCGGGCCATAGCCGCCCACGGCGAAGTTCAGCACTTCGCAGTCGCGAGCGCGCGCCTCGATGATGGTGGGCCAGCTCTCTTCGGTGGTGACATCAGCCGCTTCCGTGTTGCTCTCGCCGAACGCGGCGATCCGGAGCACGCCCTCGGGCTTCTCCAGTGCATACTCACGGGCGGAGCACATCCCGGCTGCGTTGGTGGTCTGCCCCCGCTTGTTGAAGCCTTCGGTCATGGTCCAGCCGAGGTCGGCATCAAAACGGCGGTTCCAGGCGTGCCCCAGGGCAGCCTCACTGATCCTCTGTGATTGCCACTTTGAAAGCCGGAAGTCTCCGGGGTAGCGGATATCCTTCCATCGATCGAGGATCACCAACGAAACCCATGAAAGCCCCTCGATGGCGAGTATGGTGGATGCAATCAGAATCACCCGGAAGGCAGTCGTCCTCACGCCGTTCTCCCCAACAGAACAGGATCATACCTCGAGAATCCCAACCGAAGATCGCGCTGATGCTTCGAGGATGTCAACCCCATATGCAAGTCGAGTGCCGTGAGACCAAGGTCCACACCGGGCGAGCAGACGGCCATCGTACCTGCCGGCCATGCATATCCTGCGTGGGGCCCCATGCACGATGTGCGCGGTCAGGCACCGGGAATGCGCAATGAGCACCCGCGTACCCGCTCAGGCATTGACGCAGGATGTCACGCTCGACGATTCGATGTCGACACACGCACAGGCTTGACCCGCGACTGTCTGCCCACTCTCTTGAGGAGCTATCGGCACGCGCCATGCTGGACGAAGCTCCATGAGGCATCGGAACTCCGTCGTGTGGAGTCCCTCGAGAATCCAGGCACACGCAAGGGAGTGGAATGTGCAGGGTGTGGATCATGGAGCCGAGACTGCTTCCACCTGTGTCGTGATTACCGGGCGAGACCGATGGTGGCGGCACGGCAGGTGGATTGTACCGGCCGGCATCGCGGTCTACGCGGCCCTGATCATGGTCGCGGTCTCATCGCAAGAGATTCTCCTCGGCGACGGCGCGTTCTTCTCGTTTACCGCTACCCTCAGTGACCCATGGGCCGCGAACTGGCGGGACTATCCAGGACGCTTCATCGTGTTCCTGACTACGGTGGTCCCCACCCACCTGCTGTACCGAGCGGGCCTGCCGTTTCACGCGGTTCCTGACGTCTACGCGTTTCTTTTCCTCATCCATCCGATGGTGGGGATGGTATGCGCCTACGCACTCCTGCCAAGGGCGGAACGAGACTGGCTTCTCCTTCCTCTCGCATTTTGGGCCGGGATCGGGATGTGTACTTTCGGCTTCCCGATGGAAGCCTTTGTGACTGCTTCGGCGTTCTGGCCGTTGCTATTCGGGGCGCTGTATCCTCCAAGGAGCATCTGGCACACGGCAATGCTCCTTGGGGCGACACTGGTCTTCTGCTTCTCCCACGAGGCGGCACTGCTTGCAGTGCCCGCCATTCTGCTGGCGATTCTGTGGAACGGGCAGCGATTCGTGTGGCCTGCGCGGCTGCCACGCTGCGGATTGCTTTTGCTGATGACGGTCGGGATCGCGGCCCTGGGTGCTTTGTACTTCGCTGCTTTGTTCCGACCAGCGAATCCGCAGGTGGCCCATGCACTGGGAGAGAATAGACTCCAGGCGTTCGACCCGATGATCTTCCGGCGGTTCCCGATGCTCAGGGCCGGTAGTATCATCTTGGCACTAAGCGTCGCATCCCTCTTTATCAACGTCTCCAGGCACAGACGCAGCATTCTCGTGCTCGTGTTCCTGGCCACGGCTGTTGTTGTGACAAAGACGCTGGTCTCACATGAGCTGGCCCCGCAGCGACTCTACCTCGCGCGAACGGCGATTCTCTACATGCTCCCCGTGTGTGGCATTGCAGTCGTGTGCGGTGTCCGCAGAGCGAGAAGGCCCGATCGAGCCTTCCTGACGTCCGTGATTGCCATGCTGATGGGCGCGCAGCTTGTCCATCACCTCGCTTTGAATCGCGACTGGCGAATGTACCGGGATAGGTTCGTCACCGAGCTGTCGGTGAACAGGTCAGAGGCACTGGTTGACTACAGGGCCGTTTCGTTGCCCGCCTTCGTCCAGTGGACGCCACGCCTGAATGGCTTCATCTGGCCATGGGTGATGCCCTATCAGAGCATGTTCTTGAGGCTGCCGCCGGGCGTTGATCGGAAACACCTGCTGTACAACCCTCGATCCAGTTACGTCCACATCGGCTGTGGCCCGATGCGCCGATTCGCGCTCTCGCCGCCCAAGGAGATCCTCCCTGAGCTTGGCGCGGCCTTGGCCGATCATGTGTGTCGGCACAATCCGTAGCGGTGGGGACTACGATCGGTGCACCATGCCTGAGATTCCACACAGAGGGGAGGCGAGGGTTCGTGGCATCATTCGCGCTCGTACACCTGCTTCCTCATCCCATGGTCGCCCAGGCGGAGTCAGGCTCCGCCCCTACAGGGCAACAGCGGGGTGCAGGCCAGTTGTACGAGCCCCCGCACTGCCACGTCCACAACGATACCGACCCCGAAACGCCGCCCCTGGCGGGCGACCACGGGCGGTCGCCCCTACGACGGCAACGGTGCCCCCGTCATTTCCGTAGGGGTGTGACCCCGTGCGCGGTTGTGAAAGCTCGCATCCAGCGGTGCGGGGCAACCGATGGCACGCCACCGCACTCCAAGGCCCCGGCGCTGGGAGAGAATGCCGTTTGGGCGGCCGGAGACCGGCCGCCCCGCCGGTTACTTAACCTGCTTGGCCTGGGCCTTCTTGGCCTGGGCCTGCTTGGCCTTCTGGTCCTGCTGCGTGGTCTTCTGCTTCTTTCCCTTGTCCTTGGCCTTCTTGCCTTTGTCTCCCATTGCATGCCTTCCTTTCTCTTTTCTGCCGGCGCCTGGCCCCGCGCCGGCAGGCATGGTGTCTGTGCCGTTCGCCATGCGCGCCCACGAGCCCCCACGGCAGGCGACTATGTCACACGGCACCACCCAAGAACGTCCGGGATCTTTCGATGTCCAGCAGAAAAACGTGTCGAGGGCACAGGCTTCGGTGTGGGGTCGGATATCTGCCTGCTCGCGCCGCGTCACTCGTGCGATGCGCCGATTTCGATGTGCTGCCCTCCCTGTATGCCGGGGTTCATGCTCGGCTCAGCCGATGATCGCACCGCTCCAGAGTTCCTCCAGGAACAGGCGCCACGGGAGAACGCGGATTCCCTCGTGGAGGCGCTCCCGGGTTTCACTGCACACCACGATTGCCGAACGGGGCGAGTGGTCGTCGGCGAAGGCGTGGATGGCGTGAAGCTCTCTTCGCTCCACCTTTCGAGAAGCCTTGATTTCGATGGCAACCTCACCGTCGGCGAGAATGAAGTCGACTTCAAGCCCAGTCTTCGTTCTCCAGAACGTGATGTCGTAGTGCAGCTCGCTGATGGAGCTGTGAGCCGCAAGCTCCATCAGCATGAAGTGCTCGAAGGCTCTTCCGAACGCTTCGCCTCGCTCCTCAGCCGCGATCGTCTTGGTGAGCGTCCCTGCGACGCCAACGTCGAAGAGGTAGAACTTGGGCGTTCGCAGTATGATCTGACGACTCTGTCTGCGGGCGTAGGGTTCCACCAGCCTTCCGAGTCAAGCCCATTCTTAGTTGAAAGTCTTCGCGGCCTCACCGACCTCATGCAGCGACCTGACCTCCTTCCTCGATGGTGGTGAG
>JAFGKV010000303.1 GCA_016928395.1 Candidatus Fermentibacterota bacterium
GTGGAGGCCGCGCTCTTTGCCCAACAGAGCCACGAAATTCCTACCGAAGTGATCGGAGAGCTGGTCATGGAGCGACTCCGCGAGGCCGACCATGTCGCCTACGTACGCTTCGCCTCGGTCTATCGGGAGTTCAAGGACAGCGTGCAGTTTCTAGACGAATTGCACCGACTCCTGGGCCAGCGGGGGGGCTAGGCGCGAGACCCTGCACGGGAACCACGGCACGCACGGCGCCGGGTGCCGCGCATCGTTCTTGATGACCTTGCGGATGAGCCCTCCATAGGTGTACATTTCTCTGTTATTTCAACGGCATTCATCCGCTCTTTCACGACACCCGCCACTCATTCGCATACGGCCAGTGAGCTTTCGTCAGTGTCCCGCGACACTGACCGCGGGCTCAGGCGCACACGGCGGGGCGGTACCATACTTGAGGAGGATTCATGAATACGAAGCGAGTGTTCTTTTTCGGTGCGGGCGAGGCGGAAGGCTCGGAGCAGATGCGCAATCTCCTAGGGGGCAAGGGGGCAGGCCTGGCCGACATGACGAGGCTTGGGCTTCCCGTCCCTCCCGGTTTCACCATCTCCACGGAAGTATGTACCTACTTCTACGAGCATGGCGAAACATACCCGGGTTCGCTCAGCGAAGAAGTCGATGATGCGCTTCTCCGGGTCGAGAGGATAATGGACCGTCGTTTCGGAGATCCCCAACGGCCACTCCTGGTATCCGTGCGCAGCGGCGCCCGGGCGTCCATGCCCGGCATGATGGACACTGTGCTCAACCTTGGGCTGAATGACGCCACGGTCCAAGGCCTCATCGACATGGGCGGCGAACCGCGGTTCGCCTACGACAGCTACCGCCGTTTCGTGCAGATGTACGGCGATGTGGTATTGGGTCTCAAGCCGGCCTCCAAGAACGAGGAAGACCCCTTTGAGGTCATCATTCAACGGAAGAAAGCCGAAGTCGAAGCCATACAGGACCTGGATCTGTCTACCGACGACCTCAAGGACCTGGTGGCCCGGTTCAAGGCAGCCATCAAGTCAGAGACTGGCCACAGTTTCCCGGAGGATGCCCGCGAGCAGTTGTGGGGCGCCATCGGTGCGGTGTTTTGCTCGTGGAATAATGATCGTGCCATCGCGTATAGAAGACTCAATGATATTCCCGTGGAATGGGGCACCGCCGTGAACATCCAGGCTATGGTGTTCGGCAATATGGGGCCGCGATCCGGAACGGGTGTCGCATTCACTCGAAATCCCGCCACCGGCGAACGCCAACCCTATGGCGAGTATCTCATGAACGCCCAGGGAGAAGATGTCGTTGCCGGCATCCGGACGCCTCTGCCTCTGAGCGACCTGCAGCATGAGCGACCCGAGGTGTATGACCAGTTGACCTCCACGTTCCAGCGTTTGGAGCAGCATTACCGCGAGATGCAGGATGTGGAGTTCACCATTCAGGATGACAAGCTGTGGATGCTCCAGACCAGGTCCGGCAAGCGCACGGGATTTGCGGCGGTGCGTATCGCCGTGGAGATGGCCGAAGAGGGGCTCATCTCCGAGGAAGAGGCAATCCGGCGGGTCAATCCTGAGCAGCTCAATCACTTGCTGCGGCCAGTCTTCGATCCCGAGGAGAAGCGCCAGGCGGTGGCCGCCGATGGACGACTGCTGGCCAAGGGCCTCAATGCAGGGCCTGGCGCGGCCTGCGGCAAGGTTGTCTTTCATGCTGTCGACGCGCAGGAGTGGAAGGCCAAGGACCAGAACGTGATTCTGGTCCGCATCGAGACGAGCCCTGAAGACATTCGCGGCATGCACGCCGCGGAGGGCATTCTCACCGCCCGGGGAGGCATGACATCCCACGCGGCATTGGTCGCCCGCCAGATGGGCAAAGTATGCGTTGCCGGATGCAGCGCCTTGCGCATCGACTATGCGCAATCCCTCATGCTGGTAGGGGACCACACCATCAGGCAAGGCGATGTGATCAGCATCGACGGATTCACGGGTGAAGTGATCCTCGGCGAACTCAAGACCCGCCCCTCCGAGGTCGTTCAGGTGCTGATCGAAGGCTCGTTACCCGCGGACGCGTCGATCATCTACCAGAAGTATGAGAAGCTCATGTCCTGGGCTGATACGTACCGAAGGCTTCGTATTCGTACCAATGCCGATCAGCCGGACCAGTCCCGCAATGCCCGAGCCTTCGGCGCCGAGGGGATCGGACTGTGCCGCACAGAGCATATGTTCTTTGGCGGTCATCGCATCGACGCCATGCGGGAGATGATCCTTGCAGAGGATACACCCGGTCGAGAGCAGGCCCTTGCCCGGCTCCTGCCCATGCAGCGGGAGGACTTCATAGGCATATTCCGGGCCATGGATGGGTTACCGGTCACGATCAGAACGCTGGATCCGCCGCTCCATGAATTCCTCCCCCATGGTGATGCCGGCATCCAAGAACTGGCAGCCAGCATGCAGATTCCGGCCTATCGGCTCAAAGCGAAGGTGGAAGCCCTGAGGGAGTCCAACCCAATGCTCGGGCACCGCGGGTGCCGCCTGGGGATCTTTTACCCCGAAATCACGGCCATGCAGGCGCGGGCGATTGTGGAGGCAGCCTGTATCGTTGCCAAGGAAGGCGTTCGAGTAATCCCGGAAATCATGATTCCCGTTGTCTTCGAGCGACGGGAGTTGCAGAACCAGGAGCGGATCGTGCGAAAGGTGGCGGAAGATGTGTTTGCCGAACAGGGTATTCGGGTTGACTACCTTGTGGGCACGATGATCGAGTTGCCACGAGCTGCCATCACGGCTGATCAGATCGCCAAGAACGCCGAGTTCTTCTCGTTCGGCACAAACGACCTGACCCAGACGACCCTCGGCATTTCCCGGGATGACGCGGGGAGCTTCCTGCCCTACTATGTAGAGCATGACATCGTACCCCATGACCCGTTCGAGAGCATCGATAGCGAGGGGGTTGGCGAACTCATGAGGATTGGTGTGGAGCGGGGCCGGAAAACCCGACCGGAACTCAAAGTCGGCATTTGCGGCGAACATGGTGGTGATCCCGCGACAGTGGAGTTCTGCCACGAAATCGGGCTGGACTATGTGAGCTGTTCACCCTTCCGCGTGCCCATCGCGCGTCTGGCAGCAGCCAGGGCGGCCTTGGCCTGCCGCGACTGATTCCCCATGCTCCATGTCGTTCGTACCGCGGGCCAGGGTGGCGTCGCTCTGGCGTACCCGGAGATTGACCCACGCACCGGTGAGCTGGTACACTTCGTGGCGGTCACGGCCCAGGGATTCCATGCCCGGGAGGTTGCCTCCGAGACGGTGGCCCGGCTGCTGGTTTCCGTGGCGGATCCGGCGGCCTGGCATGACGGTCCTGCCGCCATGGTCCGCCACGCCCTTGCCTCGGTCGAACCGATGACGGTGCACGGAGGTGTCGCGGTCTCTACGGCGGTTGCCATCAGGAAAGGTCATTCCGTGGAGGTTGCCTTCTCGGGCGACCTCCAGATTCGGTTGGCTTCCGCCGGTGATTCCCGATGGCACGTGCCGGGCGTCAAGCACGGTGACCCGGTGACCGCGGTCACGTACACGCCTCGTCGGGGAGACATGCTGGTAATCGTGACGTTGGGTATCCTTGAGGAGATACCGCCCCAGGAGCTTCTGTCCACGGTGTTGTCGTCCGAGCATGAAGGCGGCGCCGCGTTGGTCGAGGCCCACGTCTCCTCCAGCCGCCTTCCCCATGTGTTCTGTGCGACCCGCTACGGCGGCCCCGCGCTTCCGAAGATGCCCATTCCTGTCCAGGCGACCCGGCGAAAGGTGCGCTGGAGTGTGGTGGGTCCGGCGGCCCTTGTCCTGGCTGCGCTGGGCATCGCCGGTGCCGTATGGAAACCCTGGACCCGTGCCCAACCCCAACGCCAGGCGCCACGGGTCACGGCCCCGCGACCACCGGCGCCTTTGCCCCGCATGCCCGATACGGCTCTTGCCTCGGAGGAGGCTGTGGCTTCGGCAGACACTTTGGGGGAAGTCGTTGCTGCCGACACTGTCGAGGAGGCCATGGCCATGCCCTCCTCGACGCCAGGCGAGCTTGTCTGGAAGCAGCGGATCGGCGGATCGAATTTCTCATCGTCACCGGCATTGGCGGGGATGAAGGTCTACGTGGGAAGCAAGGACGGCCATCTCTACTGCCTCTTGTCGTCCAGCGGCGAGGTGCTGTGGAAATTCAAGACCGGAGGCGGCATCGGTTCATCTCCCGCGGTTGACGGCGCCAGCGTGTATTTCGGCAGCTATGACAGCACCTTCTACTGCGTGGACCGTCATGCCGGCCGGGAGATCTGGAGCGCACGGGTCGGCGCCAGCATTGGCGCCAGCCCTTTGGTGCATGAGGGTGCGGTGTACTGCGGATGCAAAGACGGCAGGGTATACGCGTGGGACGGGCATTCGGGTCTGCCCCGGTGGCAACTCGAGACCAAGGCCGAGGTGTGGGCGCGGCCTCTGGCGGTCGGCTCCCATCTCTTCATCGGGAGCCTCGATCGACGATTCTACTGCGTAGATGCCGAAACGGGCATGGTGGTCTGGTCCATCGAAGTCGCGGGGGCAGTCTACACATCGGCAGCCGCCGGGCCGGAGAATACTGTCATATTCGCCGCCAATGATGGCACTGTGTACCAGGTACACCAGCGGGACGGCGCCGTAGTCTGGACCGGCACGTTCCAGCCGATCTACTCATCTCCCCTGGTGGCCAATGGCATGCTGTTCTTCGGCTGTACCGATGGAGACGTTCACTGTGTCTCCCTGAAGGAGCACCGAGAGGTCTGGAAGTACACCACAGGCGCGGCTGTGAGATCATCGCCCACCCTGGCCGCCGGCACGCTTCTGGTCGGAAGCTATGACGGGAGGCTGTATGCCTTTGCGGTCAGCGGGAAACGCAAGTGGGCCCACGACACTGAGTCTCGCATCTATTCCACGCCCGCCATCGGAGCACAAAGGGCGTACTTCGGCGACATGACCGGATGGTTCCGCTGTGTGGGAATGTGACCATGATGTGTGCGGCGTGGGCCCTACGCGGGGCCATGGAGGGCCGCGGCGCATCCGAATGGCCCCGATTCACCGACTCCCGGGAACCTCTGGACGGAGGGAGGTTTCATGCCCTTGTATGAGTATGCATGCCGACGTTGCGGCAAGGTGAACACCTTCCTGATCGGCGTAAGTGTGCACAAGACGCCGCTGCGCTGCACCCGATGCGGTGGAGAGGATCTCGACCGGCTGATGTCTCGGGTGCATCATCTTCTCGGTGAGGAGGACAGGATGGAGCGGATGCTCGACCCGGGTTCTCTCGCGGGAATTGATGAAAACGACCCCAAGAGCGTCGCCCGGTGGGCCCGGAAGATGGGACAGAGCTTGGGTGACGATGCCGGCGAGGATTTCGATGGCCTGGTGGATGAAATGGAGGACGCCGCGTCCCGTGAGATGGCCGGTGAGGAGCCCGCAGACGGCGACGGCTTTGATTAGAGTTCTGGCCGAGGGGTGGGTCGACGGATCTGGACGGCGCGCGGGCAGCATCCGTGTCGCTGGGAAGGCGCCTTGTGTGATATCGAACCTGGACGAGGCCTACCGGGGCGGGACACGTCGGATGGCACACACGAATCATTTCGGCCGGCACTACTCGCGGCCTGCTCTCTGTGTGTGCTCCGCCGCCCTGACGGAACGAACCTTCGCCGCTCGATGAAGGAGATTCTCCCATGTTGACGCGTTTGCTCACCACCGTGTTCGGGTCAAAGCAGGAACGTGATGTGAAGCGCCTGCGTCCCGTGGTCGGCACGATCAATGCGGTGTTCGAGAGCCTGCGGGACCTCTCCGACGAGCGCTTGATTCAGCAGACCGAAGAGTGGCGCGCCTATCTACGAGACAATCCTGATCGAGAGCTGGAGATCTTGGAGGAGATTCTGCCCGAAGCCTATGCCTTCGTCAAAGAGGCATGCCGGAGACTCGTGGGGAAGAGCTGGGAAGTCACCGATGTCCCCATCACGTGGGACATGATCCCCTTCGATGTGCAGCTCATCGGCGCCTTGGTGCTGCACGAGGGCAAGGTCGCCGAGATGGCCACCGGCGAAGGGAAGACTCTTGTCGCTACCCTGCCCCTCTACCTCAATGCCTTGGTAGGCAAGGGTGTGCACTTGGTGACGGTGAATGATTACCTGGCCCGCCGCGACTCGGAGTGGATGGGCAAGGTGTACGAAACCCTGGGGCTCTCCGTTGGCTGCATCCAGCATGACATGATGCCCGAACAGAGAAAGCCGCAGTACGACGCAGACATCACCTACGGTACGAACAACGAGTTCGGCTTCGACTATCTCCGCGACAATATGGCCGTCCGCGCAGAGGATCGCGTGCAAAGGGGGCACTACTTCGCCATCGTGGATGAGGTCGACTCCGTTCTCATCGACGAAGCGCGTACCCCCTTGATCATCTCCGGACCTGTGTCCCATTCCCTCCACCGCTTCCAGGAATGGAAAATGCCCGTGGAACGCCTCATGCGTGCCCAGACCGCTCTGGTGAACGATCTCCTGGGGGAGGCCCTGCGACTCAAAGCCGACGGCAAAGAGTATGACTTCGGCACGCGGTTGCTGCAGGTGCGGCGGGGCGCGCCGAAGAACACCCGCTTCCTCAAGGTCATTCAGGAGCAGGGCATTCAGAAGCTGATCAGCCGCGTCGAGGCGGACTACATGCGCGACAAGCGGCTGGGTGAACTCGATGAGGAGTTGTTCTTCGCCATCGACGAGAAGAGCCACGCGGTGGATCTCACCGACAAGGGTAGAGACTACTTCTCCCCGACGGACCGTAACCTCTTCGTCCTGCCCGACTTAAGCGAGCAGTTGCAGACCGTCGATACCGATCCGGGCCTTTCTCCCGGCGAGCGGGCCGAGAGAAAGCAGCAGGTGATGCGTGACTATGCGGTGATCAATGAACGCATCCACAACATCACGCAGCTCCTCAAGGCCTACAGCCTCTTCGAACGCGATGTGGAGTATGTCGTGCAGGAGGGCAAGGTACTCATAGTTGACGAGTTCACCGGCCGCCTCATGCCCGGCCGCCGCTACTCGGACGGGCTGCACTCCGCACTGGAGGCCAAAGAGGGGGTACGAATCGAGCAGGAGACGCAGACCCTGGCCTCTATCACCCTTCAGAACTACTTCAGGCTCTACAAGAAGCTAGCCGGCATGACGGGTACTGCCGAGACCGAGGCCCCCGAGTTTCACGAGATCTACAAACTCGACGTCGTGGTCATCCCGACCAATGAGCCCGTGCGCCGGCCCGACTACGACGATGTCGTGTTCAGGACCCGGCGCGAGAAGTATGCTGCCGTGATCGACGAAATCGTTCGGCAGCATGAGCGAGGCAGGCCGGTGCTGGTGGGCACGGTGAGCGTGGAGGTGTCGGAGACACTCAGCCGACTGCTGAAGCGCCAAGGAATCAGACACTCGGTCCTGAACGCCAAGTACCATCAGCAGGAAGCACAGATTATCTCCCAGGCCGGGCAACCCGGCGCGGTGACCATTGCCACCAACATGGCTGGCCGTGGTACCGACATCAAGCTGGGACCGGGTGTTGTCAGGTGCCGCCGTTGCTCGATCAGCCCGCTTTCGTCGTGGGGAGATGACCATGGCGATGGAATCCCCCAAGGCTCAAGCGTAGAGGAATGCCGGCACGACATGCCCTGCGGCCTTCATATTCTGGGGACCGAACGACACGAAGCTCGCCGGATCGACAGGCAACTCCGCGGACGAAGCGGCCGCCAGGGCGATCCTGGGTCATCCCGTTTCTTCCTCTCGTTGGAGGATGATCTCATGCGACTGTTCGGCTCGGACCGGGTGGCCTCCATCATGGACCGGATGGGCGCCAAGGAAGGCGAGGCAATTGAGCACGGCTTGGTGACCCGGGCAATCCAGACCGCGCAGAAACGGGTCGAAGCCAACAACTTCGATATCCGCAAGCATCTCCTGGAGTATGACAATGTCATGAACCAGCAGCGGGAGGTCATCTACGCCCGCAGGGCCGCGGCCTTGGAGGGAGGCGACCTAAGAGCCGTCTTCCTCGAGCTCATCGAACGACTGACCGGCAGGGTCGTGGATCAGCACTGCCCAGAGGAAGCATACCCCTCAGACTGGAATCTCGGTGGCCTTCGCACTGACCTGGCACGGTTTTTCCTGGTGGACCTGGGCATGAGCGACGCCGAACTCCGCGAGCTGGGCCGCTCCGCTTTGGTGGAACTGCTGCATGAGACAACGTGCGACGCGTACGGCCGCAGGGAAGAGCACCTGGGCGCACCCACACTGCGCACGTTGGAGAAGCTCATCACTCTTCGGGTCATCGATGAGCACTGGCGTGATCATTTGTACGAACTGGACCAGCTCAAGTCCGGCGTTGGCCTGCGGGCGTATGGCCAGAAGGATCCTCTGCTCGAGTACAAGCACGACGCATTTGAGATGTTCGTGGAACTCCTGGATGAGATCGATCAACAGACCGTAGAGGCCGCATTCAGGGCGGAGCTTGTGCCTTCCGCACCGATGCCCGAGCGGCGTCCCCCCCGGATGTTCGCGCATCATCCTTCCGTGGACGGCTCCCAGACCCCCGCTGGAGTATCGCAGGTGGTCAAGAAGGAGAGGGTCGGCCGCAACGACCCCTGTCCGTGTGGAAGCGGCAAGAAGTATAAGCGCTGTTGTGGCCAGAGGGAGGGAACGTCATGAGATCCGCATGGTGGGGACGCGTGGTGATGCTCGGCATGGTGGCTGCGGCATGCTCCTCGGGCCGACGAATTCAGCCTGTGCCGTCTCGCGACCCCCCCGACAGCCTTGCCCAGGCAGTGAATCTGCGGGCCCAGGGTAGGCACGACGCCGCGATCCAGGAAATCGAACGGGTTCTCACTGCGCCCGCATCGCCTTCTCTCATGGCTGAGGCTCAGTGGGAGCTCTATGTCACCCACCGTGCTGAGGAACGCGTGGAACAAGCCCTGGAGGCCTTGGTCGCCTGTGCCGCCACAGGGTCGGCCTCACCGTGGATCTCTCAGCAGCTTCGATCCCACATTGGCCCTGCGACGGTCGCCGCGGTGGATGGTGGCGTGGGGTGGGTGAGGGTTCAGAGGATGATCGAGCCGTTAGACGGGTCTCCCCTACTGCTGGATATTGGGTCCTCACTGGTGGACGCGGGGCATTGCCGGGCAGCGTCCACGGCGATCTCGCGGCTTGAGAGCGCCGTCGATCCCGCCCGGGCGTCCCAGCACCGAGATCTCCTCCGCAGGGTGTCGCGGTGTCTTGAGGAGCGCGGGAAAACCCTTGCTTTGGTCGTGCCCATGTCCGGTGAATACGCCGAGTATGGCCGTAGTCTGCACCGTGGCGCGACCCTGGCCGTCACCGACACCATGGTGCTTGCCCTCCGGGTCGAGGATTCCAGATCGGATCCTGTCGATGCGGTCCGGGCAGTCGAACGCCTGGCGTCCATGCCGGATGTCATTGCCGTTATCGGCCCGCTCCAA
>JAFGKV010000304.1 GCA_016928395.1 Candidatus Fermentibacterota bacterium
CTAATCCCTCCATGCTCGACTCCCTGCGCTGTTTTTCCCACGTGCCAAATCCTTGAATACGACCGGCAGACATGCAAAAAGCCCCTCACGAGGAGGGGCTTCACGACGGGTGGCACAGCGCCTGCCGCTAGGACCGAGCCTTCCTGGCTGCCGTTATCATGGCAACAACCACACCCAGGAGAAAGGGCACAAACACGAGAATGGCGCCGGGAAGAGAGAACTCAAAGAACAGAAAATGAACCGGCAACGGCTCGATGTTCTGGACGACGACGACGACCAGAAGCAGGAGCAGAACTGCGACGGTTCCCGTCTTCCAGAGGCTGAGACCGCCCGCCTGTCTCTCGGTCATGCGGTCTTCGTCGCTCCCTCTGTCTTGGTCGCGGGGCCCTTCTTCTCCACCAGTTCTAGAATTGCCATCTGGGCACCATCGCCGGTGCGAGTACCAAGTCGTATCACGCGGGTGTAGCCACCCGGCCTGCTGACGAACCGTGGCCCGATTTGGGAGAACACCTGCCTGATAAGCTCGCGATCCTGAATGTCCCGACCGAAGATCCGCCGCGCGTGCACCGTATCATTGCGAGAGAGCGAGATGAGATGCTCGACGTACGGACGCATCTCCTTCGCCTTGGCCAAGGTCGTTGTGATTCGCTCGTGCCGGAACAACGCCTCCGCCAAATGCCGCTTGAGTGCGCGCCGATGCGCCGCGGTGCGCCCAAGCTTCCTACCAGTCTTCCTGTGCCTCATGTCCGTTCCTCTCTACGTCTCCGTCGCCGCCACCTCGTCCTCTCCGAGAAATGGCACAATATCCATTCCAAAGCTCAACCCGATCTCTTCCAGCATCTCGCTGATCTCGCTGAGAGATTTCCTGCCGAAGTTCTGGTATTTCAGCATCTCCTGTTCACTTTTCTGCACCAAGTCCGCCAAGGTCTTGATGTTTGCCTGCCTAAGGCAATTGGAGCTCCGCACGCTCAGCTCGAGCTCAGAGACGGGCCGCTTCAGGAGATCTCTCATCCGACGGCGCTTGATGTCGTCCCGTTCACTATCGAAATCCTCGTGCCGTCCGACTGTCGTGGCCAGAGTGAAGTGCTCAATCAAAACCTTTGCGGCCTCTACCAGACAATCCGAAGGAGAGAGGCTTCCGTCGGTCCACACTTCCATGATGAGACGGTCATAATCGGTCTTGTGCCCGACGCGGGCAGCCTCCACCGTAAAATTCACCCGAGTCACGGGCGAGAAGATGGCGTCGATGGGAATCACCCCGATGGCGTCAGTCGGCAGTCGATTCTCCTTCGCCTGCACGTAGCCTCTCCCATGATCCACCCGCAGTTCCATGTCGACCTTGCCGTCATCGGCGAGTGTCAGAAGGTGGAGGTCGGGATTCAGAATCTCAATGCTGTCATCACACTGGATGGACTCTGCCTTCACCGCGCCCGGACCGGAAGCCATGAGCCGCATGTCCTTGGGGCCTTCGCTGTCGAATCGCAGGCGGATCGTCTTGATGTTCAGGATGATCTCAGCCAAGTCCTCAACCACACCGGGCAGTGTGGTGAACTCGTGAAGAGCGCCCTCCACCTTCACAGCAGTGATGGACGCCCCAGGAAGTGCAGACAGCAGCACTCGGCGAAGTGCATTCCCTATGGTGGTCCCGAACCCACGCTCCATGGGTTGCATGATGAACTTGCCGTATCGCCGCGTGGCACCTTCGGGGACAAGCTCGATGTGCTTGGGCATCTGTAGCGGTTGGAGCTTCATACGATCACTCACCTCACTTCAATGCAAACGCGCAAACGCGACACGGACGCTACTTCGAGTATAGTTCAACGATCAACTGCTCGATCACGGGCGTGGGGATATCCACTCGCGCCGGAAGAGCGACAAGTTTTCCGGAGAAACCGTGCTCGTCCAGCGAGAGATACTGAGCCAGATTCGTGCGATCCATCGACTGGACGGACTGCTGAACAAATGGGTTCGCTCGCGAAGACTCAATCACCGACACTACATGGCCCGGCGACACCAAAAATGAGGGGATGGTGACTCGCCGACCATTCACGTGGATATGCCTGTGGCGTATGAGCTGCCGCGCAGCAGCCCTGGAAGGGGCGAAACCCAGACGATACACCACATTGTCCAGACGACGCTCCAGCACCCGAAGGAGATTCTCGCCGGTAACGCCCTTCTGTCGCGCAGCCTTCATGAACGCACCATGAAACTGCTGTTCCAGCACCCCGTAGATTCGCTTCATTTTCTGCTTCTCGCGAAGCTGGGTACCGTATTCGCTCGTCCGCGGACGATGCTTCTGGTTTCGCTCACCCGGTGGATACGGCCGCCGCTCAATGGCGCATCGATCACTTAGGCATCGTCGTCCTTTGAGAAACAGTTTCGTTCCTTCCCGCCGGCAGAGCTTGCATGACGGTCCTGTATTTCTAGCCATAGTTCGTCATACCCTCCCGTGCAGCCTTTAGACCCGTCGCCGTTTCGGCGGTCTGCACCCATTGTGGGGGACCGAAGTGACATCTTTGATGGCCGTGATCTCCAACCCGGCGGCCTGAATGGCCCGGATGGCGGCCTCGCGACCGGCACCCGGCCCCTTGACCCATATCTCGACTCGCTTCATTCCAAGTTCCACGGCCTCTTTCGCTGCCTGCTCTGCAGCCATCTGTGCGGCGAACGGCGTGCTCTTTCGGGAACCCTTGAACCCAACCTTGCCGCAGCTCGCCCACGTGACCACACCGCCTCTCGCATCTGTCACACAGACAATGGTATTGTTGAATGTAGAGTGGACATGGGCCACTCCGTTTACCTCGGTAACGCGTACACGCTTCTTCCGCGTCCTGCTACGCTTGGCGGTTGCCTCGGCTGCCATCTCCTCCTCCTACTTCCTTCGGCCGGCGGCCCGTTTGGGGCCTTTGCGGGTTCGCGCATTGGTGCGCGTCCTCTGCCCTCGAACCGGCAGGCCTCTGCGATGCCTGAAGCCTCGATAGCATCCGATGTCCATCAGGCGTTTGATGTTCATTGTAGTCTCGCCTCGCAGCGCACCCTCGACCTTGTGCTCGGACTCTATGACGCCACGGAGTTTCGCGACCTGGTCTTCCGACAGGTCCTTGACTCTGGTATCCGGCGATACTCCAGTCGTGCTGACTATCTTCCGCGAGGTAGTAGGCCCGATCCCATAAATATAGGTCAGCGCCACCTCGACACGCTTGTCTCGGGGCAGGTCAACGCCCGCAATTCTCGCCACGCTTACACCTCATTCCCTTCGAGGCTCGATCCATGTCGTCGAATCATCGCCTATCCCTGCCGCTGCTTGTGGCGTGGGTTCTTGCATATGATCCGTACCGAACCCTTCCTTCGGACAATCTTGCAGTCCTTGCAGACTTTCTTCACACTGGCCCGTACCTTCACCGTAGGCTCCTCTCGCTAGGGCAGGGCCGTGTCCCAGCCCTTGGTCAGGATGTCGCCTCCGTGGGGAGTGACCGCCACGGTATGCTCGAAATGCGCCGACAGCCCGCCGTCAGCAGTCACAACCGTCCACCCATCCCGCAGTGTTTTCACCTTGCCGGTTCCCGCGTTCACCATCGGCTCGATGGCGACAACCATGCCTTCCATCAGGCGTCGGCCTCGAAACGGTCCGACGAAGTTGGGTACCTGCGGCTCCTCGTGTACATGATGGCCAACGCCGTGGCCAACCAAATCCCGTACCACGTGAAACCCGGCCATTTCGACCATATCCTGCACGGCGCGGGAGATGCTTCGGACCCAGTTGCCCGCCCGGGCTGCCTCGATCCCTTCATACAATGCCCGTTTCGTCACCCGCAGGAGCTCCATGGCCTCGGGAGAAATCTCACCAACAGGCAGTGACAAAGCTGCATCCGAGTACAACCCCCTGTAGCGAACGCCAACATCGATGGCCACGATATCGCCATCACGCAGAGTCCTGGAGCTTGGTATCCCATGCACAACCTCGTCGTTGACGGACACGCAGGAAGCCGCCGGAAACCCGTTGAACCCCTTGAACGATGGCTGTCCTCCGTGGGCGAGAATCACTCCCTCCACCTCGCGATTAATGTCTCGCGTGGTCACGCCAGGCGCCACCATCGCCGCGGCCGCACGAAGAGCAGCACTGAGTATCTCACCACCGAACCGTATCGTATCGATCTCATCGGGTCTCTTGAGAAGAGCCAAGATGACCTGTCACACCCTGCCCCGGATACGGCCCTTCTTCATGAAGGTGTCGTAGTGCCGCATAAGAAGGTGTGACTCAATTTGCTGCAGCGTATCAAGGACGACGCCAACCACGATGAGAAGACCGGTGCCTCCGAAGTAAACCGGCGCATTCATCCTGTAAATGAGAATGTCGGGCAGCAGGGCGATAAACGCGAGGAAGACCGCTCCGGGGAGGGTGATCCTCGTGAGCACACGGTCGATGAATTCGGACGTCGGTTTGCCGGGGCGTTTCCCTGGTATGAAAGCGCCTTGCCGCTTCATGTTGTCAGCCAAATCCACCGGGTTGAAAACGATAGCGGTGTAAAAGTAGGCGAAGAAGATAATAAGGCCACTGTACAACACCGCATAGACGACGGCTCCCGGCTCCATGCTGCTGGCAATCCCCTCCATCAGGCTGCTGCCCGGAAAGAAGGTGGTTGCCAGGGTTCTCGGGAACATGATAAGCGACTGCGCAAAAATCACGGGGATGACGCCGGCCGTGTTCACCCTCAGGGGGATGAAGGTGCTGTGGCCACCATAGATCTTCCGCCCGACGATGCGCTTGGCATACTGCACCGGGATCTTGCGCGTTCCTTGGGTAGTGAGCACGACCAACCCGGTCACCGACACCATGATAAGCATGAGGAAGATGGCCTGGAACGGCGTGAAGGTTCCCGCCCGGACCGAACTGAGTGTCGTCAGGAACTCTCCGGGATACCGAGCGACGATACCGATGGTGATGATAAGCGAAATGCCGTTGCCGATGCCCTTCTCGGTGATCTGTTCACCAAGCCACATGACCAAGATGGTGCCCGAGGTAAGGGTCAGAACCGAAAGCAGTCGGAATCCCCAACCGGGACTAGGGACGATGGGCATGCCCCCGCCGGTGCGCATCGACTCGAGGAAGATGCTGATACCGTACGACTGGATGACGGCGACAAGCACCGTGCCGTACCGGGTGTACTGATTGATCTTCCGTCTGCCTTCCTCACCTTCCTTCTTCAGCTTCTCGAAGTAGGGAATCACCGCAGTAAGGAGCTGCAGGATAATCGACGCGCTGATGTAGGGCATGATGCCCAGCGCGAAGATAGTCGCCTTGCTGAGATTCCCGCCCACGAACATGTCATAGAGACCGAGAATGGTGCCTCGTTGCTGCGAAAAGAACAGACCCAACGCCGCACCATCAATGCCCGCCGCCGGGATATGGCCGCCAAGGAGATACACGATGAGGATTCCCAACGTGAATAGTATCCGGCGCCGAAGCTCCGGGATACCGAAGGCGGTCTGGAAGCCCTTGATCACCGCGCCACCACCTCGACGCGGCCGCCGGCTGCCTCAATCATGCTTCGCGCCCCCGCGCTAAAGGCATGAGCCGCCACCGTGTACGCGGCCGTGAGAGGCCGAACTCCGGAAAGGATCTTTACGCGCACGTCCTTCTTCCCGCCAACGGTCACCAGGCCTGATTCCCGCAACTTCTTCACTGTCACGGGCTCATCAGGCGAGAACCGGAGGAGGTCATCGGTGTGAATGATGGCCGTCTCGACGCGAAAGATGTTTGTGAAGCCACGCTTGGGAAGCCGACGCTGCAGCGGCATTTGGCCGCCCTCATGCCATGTGGCCATGCCGCCGCCGGAACGGGAGTTCAAACCTTTGTTGCCTCGTCCCGCGGTTTTGCCATTGCCCGAACCAGGCCCCCTACCCTTGCGGAACTTGGGTTTCCGGGAGCCCGGCGCATACTTCAGGTTGCTCAGCTCATTCATCCTCGATCTCCTGAACCTCGACCATGTGCTGCACCTTGTAGACCATGCCTCGGATCGCCGGATTGTCTGAATGGATTACCGTCCGGTTCATCCGGCGAAGGCCCAAGGCCTCCATCGTGCGCTTCTGATCCTCGGGTCGGCCAATCACGCTTCGCACTTGTCGTATCGCCAGCTTTCGCGCCATTCCTATCTCTCCTCCGCCCCGACTATGACGTCGCCGCGGGCTTCGAACGCCGCTGTTCCCACTCGTGCTCGGTCAGCCCCAGGACCCTGGCGGGAGACAGGCCCCTACGGGTGCAGACCTGCGGAAGAGACCTGAGTTCGCTCAGGCCCTGCATGCAGGCCTTCACCACATTCTGAGGATTCCGTGTGCCAAGGCATTTCGTCAGGATATCCTTGACGCCGGCCATCTCCAGTACCGCACGCACGGCCCCCCCCGCGATTACGCCCGTACCAGGCGCCGCCGGCTTCAGCAGCACGATGCCCGCACCGAATCTCCCCACGACCTCGTAGGGGATAGTCCCCCGGACGAGTGGCACCCGCATCATTGACTTGCGGGCTGTCTCGTTGGCCTTCCGGATGGCCTCGCTTATCTCATTGGCCTTGCCGAGCCCGATACCCACTTGTCCCATACCATCGCCGACTGCGACGATGGCGTTGAAGCTGAACCTGCGGCCACCCTTGACCACCTTGGCGACCCGGTTGATGTGAACGATCCGTTCGTTCAGATCCGACTCTTGTTCGGTCTGCGTCAAATGGAATCCCCTTGCATATTCTGCGCTCATCGTCAGAACTCCAGAAGGCCGCCCTCGCGAGCCCCCTCGGCCAGCGCCTTCACGCGGCCATGGTAGCGGTAGCCTCCTCGATCGAAGACCACCTTCGTGATGCCGGCAGCACGAGCCCGCTCGGCGAGTATACGGCCAACTATCTTGCTCTTCTCCACATGCCCCTTCGCGTCGCGCAGCAGTTCGCTCACCTCATGAGCGGTCGTGGTCACCGCACAGAGCGTGTGGCTCTTGGAATCATCAACAATCTGGGCACTGATGTGCCGGTTGCTGCGGAACACGCAGAGTCTCGGGCGCTCCGAGGATCCGGTGACGTGTTTGCGGACGCGCTGGTGACGCCGGGTTCGCTGGAGCCCTTTCAGCATGTCTCGGTCACTCATGTTCTGGCCCCACCCTTTCCGGCCTTCCTCCTGACATGTTCACCTCGAAAACGAACGCCTTTACCGGTATACACTTCCGGCGTTCGGAACGAGCGGATCTTCGCCGCAGTCAGGCCAACCACTTCCTTGTCGATACCCGTCACCCTCAGCTCCGTGGGCGATGCCACCACGACAGTGACTCCTTCGGGAGGAATGAAGAAGATAGGGTGTGAATACCCCAGTTCCAGCACGATGCCCTTCCCCTCGGCCCGTGCCCGGTACCCTACACCATCGATCTCCAGAGTCCTCTCGAACCCCTTGCTCACGCCATCAACCATGTTCTGCAGCAATGCACGCAGAGTTCCATGGAGCGCACGATCCATCTTGCTATCTGACCCTCGCCTCACCACGACCTCAGACTCGCTCAGATCCAGGCTGATAGATGCGGGCAGCCGTCGACGTAACGCACCTTTGGGACCGGACACCTCGACTATGTCCTCATTCCACTTCACGCGTACGTCCGGTGGCACCGCGATCGGAAGCTTGCCAATTCGCGACATGGCGCCCCCTACCAGATCCTGCACACGACTTCGCCACCAACACCAAGACGGCGAGCCTGCTTGTCGGTAACCACTCCGCGGGATGTGGAGATGACTGCGATCCCGAATCCACCGGCGACGCGGGGGATGTGGTTCTTGCTCACATACGCCCGCAGCCCGGGCGTCGAGACTCGCTCGATGCCGGTGATGGCATTCTGTCCCTTGTCGAGATACCGGAGATACACCCTGAGTATTCCTTGCTTCTCGTCCTCAATCACGCGGAAATTGCTCACGAAACGCTCATCCTTGAGAATCTTGACGATGTCAAGTTTCATCTTCGAGGATGGCATATCGACGCTCCGATGCTGGGCATGGGCCGCATTCCTTATGCGGGTCAACATGTCCGCGATTGGATCCGTCATGCTCATCGACTGACCATCCCTCCTACCAACTCGCCTTCACGACACCGGGGATCTTTCCCTCCAGTGCCAGATCTCTGAAACAAATCCGGCACAAACCAAATCGACGGTAGTATGCTCTCGCCCTCCCACACCGGGCACACCTGGTGTAGCCACGGACCTTGTACTTCGGTGGGGTCTTCATCTTCTCGATGAGCGCTTTTCGTGGCACGTATACCTCCCTGCCCTACCGCTACGCGGTGGGCACGTCTCCACCGCTCTCCCCGGACAGACCGCCGGGCTTCCGGCCGCGGAAAGGGACGCCAAGTTCCGTCAGAAGCTCAATTGCCTCCTCGTCAGTCTTCGCGGTGGTCACCATGGTGATGTTCAGGCCGCGGATCTTGTCGATCTTGTCATAATCGATCTCCGGAAAGATGACCTGCTCGCTGATTCCCATGCTGTAGTTCCCCCTGCCGTCACAGGAGCGATCGGATAATCCGCGAAAATCTCGCACCCTTGGCAACGCAACACTCACAAGGCGGTCAAGAAACTCCCACATCCGGGCTCCGCGCAGGGTTACCATACAGCCGATCTTCATGCCGGTACGCAGCTTGAAGGTAGCGATGGACTTCTTTGCCGTCGTCACTTTCGGCTGCTGCCCCGTGATCGTACGAAGATCGACGACTGCGGCGTCAAGCTGCTTTGCGTCCTGAATCGCCTCTCCTACACCAATATTGACCGCTATCTTCTTCAATCGTGGCACCTGGAGGGCATTCTCGTAGCCAAATTTCTCCATGAGATGCGACACGACAGTTTTCTCATAATGCTCCCGGAGCCGTGGCACCACCCTACACCTCCTATTGGCTCAGCATCTCGCCCGAACGCTTCACGAAGCGGACTCGCCGGCCATCCGCCAGGTGCTTTCTTCCGACTCTCTCGCGCCGGTCATCAACCACCAGGGCAACGTTGGAGATGTGAACGGGCGCCTCCTTCTCAATAATGCCACCTTGCTGGTTCTTCTGACTCGGCCGCGTGTGCCTCTTCATGAAGTTGACCTTCTCGACCACGACACGTTGCTTCGCGGGAATGACCCTGAGCACCTTGCCACGTTTGCCCTTGTCATCGCCGCTTATTACCTGAACAGTATCTCCCTTGCGAATGAGCGGTGAACTCGTACCCCGACGCGTGGTCGCTCCACCCTTGGGAGCAAGACCCAACCCTTCGTTTCGCTTTTTCATCACAACACCTCCGGAGCCAGCGACACGATCTTCATGAACCGCTTGTCGCGGAGTTCCCTGGCCACCGGACCAAAAATGCGAGCAGCAGTCGGCTCCCGTTGTTCATTGATCAGCACTGCGGCATTGTCGTCGAACCGTATGTAGCTTCCGTCCCTTCGACGAAACTCCTTCTTCGTCCTCACCACCACCGCCTTGGCGACCGATCCCTTCTTCACATTGGAATTGGGAATCGCGGACTTGATGGCAACGACAATGATATCGCCGACCCGCGCGTACCGTCTACGTGTGCCCCCGAGAACTCGGATGCACTGGCCGGTCTTTGCACCGGAATTGTCCGCGATGGTGACCCACGTCTCTTGCTGAATCATGGCTACTTGGCCCTTTCGAGTATCTCAAGCAGACGCCACCGTTTGGTCTTGCTGAGCGGCCGGGTTTCGACAATCCGCACACGATCGCCCATCTGACCTTCGTTGTTCTCGTCGTGGGCCGCGAACACCTTCTTGGTGCGAAGTTTCTTCCCGTACACCGGGTGGCTGAAGAGACGCTCGACCTCAACCCGAATGGTCTTGTCGGCTTTGCTCCCAACCACCATGCCCTCACGGATCTTCTTGTTTCCCTTGCCTTGCATAGGTTTCCTCGCTCTCAGGACCGGGAGTCACCCGGTGTCCCGGACAGCGCGCGCCGCCCCCGGTCTACACCAAGGTGCCGCTCGCGCCGAACCGTGACGGCTCGCGCCAGATTTCTCCTCGTGACCCGCAGCATCATTGGATTATCCAACTGCCGGGTCGTGTGCCGGAAGCGAAAGTTGAAGAGCTCTTCCCGGAGCTCGCGGATCTTGTTCTCCAACTCCCCGTCCGAGAGTTCTCTCAGTGCATCCACCTTCATGACATCACCACCCAAGGTCCTGCCTGCCCACGACCTTGGCCTTGAGAGGCAGCTTGGATGCCGCCAGCTCGAGCGCGGATCGGGCCAGATCTTCGCTTACACCTTCAATCTCGAACATGATTCTCCCCGGTCGCACCACCGCTACCCAGAACTCCGGTGCTCCCTTGCCCTTGCCCATGCGTGTCTCCGCCGGTTTGAGTGACACCGGTTTGTCCGGAAAGATGCGAATCCAAACCTTGCCGCCGCGACGCATCCTTCGGGTGACCGCCACGCGGGCGGCCTCAATCTGTTTGCTGGTTATCCACGCGGGCTCCAAGGCCTTCAAGCCGTACTCGCCAAAATCCAGGCTGCTGCCACGAAACGCCTTGCCTCGCATCCTGCCGCGCTGCTGCTTCCGGTACTTGACACGACTGGGGGCTAACATACCTACCCGTCCTCTCCTGGCTGTTCCACGACGGAAACCCGCTCTTTCACCGGCCGCTCCCCGCCGGCATTTTCGTGTCGGCCTTCGCCCCGGCCCGTCCTTTCGTCGTCGCGAAACTCGCCACGGTGAATCCACACCTTGACACCCACAGATCCATGGGTCGTCTGTGCCGTCGAACGCGCAAAATCGATATCAGCCCGGAGAGTATGAAGGGGCACACGCCCCTCGCGGTACTGCTCCTGGCGCGCCATATCGGAGCCGCCCAGACGGCCCCCCACCACCACGCGGACTCCCTCGGCACCCATTCGCATGGCGGACGCAATGGCCCGTTTCATGGCCCTTCGGGACGAGACACGCTGTGTTATCTGGCGGGCTATGCTCTCGGCGACAAGTTGAGCGTCAATCTCAGGAACCTTCACCTCAACGATGTTGATGTAGATTTCCTTGCTCGTAATGTGCTTCAGCTCATCACGAAGGCGATCCACCTCCGCTCCCTTGCGCCCGATGATGACGCCCGGCCGGGCAGTGTGGATATTGACCGTCACACGGCGAGGAGCGCGTTCGATCGACACTTTCGAGATGGATGCCCGCTCCATACGCCGGAACACATACCGCCGGATCATCAGGTCTTCGGCAAGAAGGTCTCTGTAATCGCGCTCAGCGTACCACAGCGAATCCCATGTGCGCGTTACGCCGAGACGGAAGCCAAATGGATGCGTCTTCTGACCCAAGAGTCAACTCCCTCTGATCGTCCTCACCGCTCGACGAGCCGGGTGAATCATTCCTTGACCGCCACTTCCACATGGAGGTGGCTCGTTCTCTTCCGGATTCGAAATGCACGACCCCGAGACTGGGGACGGAACCGTTTCATCGTGGGACCGCCGTCGACCCAGACGCGGGAGACGAACAGGTCTTCGACGTCAAGCTTGCCTGAGCCTTCCTGATTGAGTGCATTCGCCGCAGCCGAACGCACGACCTTGTTCAACACGCGGCCCGCACTCCGATTGCAGAACTCAAGAGCCCCCGTTGCCTCTTCGACCCCCTTGCCCCGAATGAGATCCGCAACCTGTCGCGCCTTCCGCGGTGACATCCGCACAAACCGGGCACACGCCGAGAATGTTGCCATGAAACCTCCTCACCGCGGAGCGGTGCGTCGTTCGCTCTTGCCCGCGTGACCCCGGAAGGTCCGCGTGGGAGCAAACTCGCCCAGCTTGTGCCCTACCATATTCTCTGTGATGTAGACGGGCACGAAGTTCTTGCCGTTATGAATGGCGAATGTATGGCCCACAAACTCCGGCGGAATCGTACAGTCGCGCCGCCAGGTCTTGATCACCCGCCTCTCTCCTGACCGGCCCATGAGCGTGACCTTGGATTGGAGCTTTGGATCTACGAACGGGCCCTTCTTCAGCGAACGTCCCATACCTCCTCCTCGCCTAGCCTCTGCGTCGGACGATGAGCGAATCAGACGGTTTTGACCGCCGTGTCCGGTATCCCTTGGTGGGTTTTCCCCAAGGAGTGCAAGGGTGCCGACCGCCCGAACTCTTCCCTTCACCACCGCCCATGGGATGATCGACAGGGTTCATGGCGACGCCCCGAACGCTGGGTCGACATCCCATCCACCGAGCCTTGCCTGCCTTACCCCAGACGATGCTCTCGTGCTCGGCATTGCCGACTTGCCCCACAGTGGCACGACATTCCAGACGGACGAGTCGCACTTCTCCCGAAGGAAGTCGCAGGTGGCCGTGTGTGCCTTCCTTGGCCACGAGCTCAGCGGATGTGCCTGCACTTCTGGCCATTTGGGCGCCTCGTCCAGGCTGCAACTCGACCGCGTGGACAACTGTTCCCAGCGGCATGACGCCTAACGGCATGCAGTTGCCGATCTTGACCTCACCCGCCGCATCGGACACCACGGTATCCCCCACCGAAAGGCCGGTAGGAGCAAGAATGTAGCGTTTCTCTCCGTCTCGATAGTGCAGAAGAGCAATCCTCGCCGACCGATTGGGATCATATTCCACGGCGGCGACCCGTGCAGGGATACCCTCTTTGTCCCGTCGAAAATCCACCCGTCGCAATGCCCGCTTGTGGCCACCGCCACGATGTCGGACCGTGACACGCCCCCTGTTGTTGCGACCACCCGTGGATCGCTTTGATGAGGTCAGAGACTTCTCACGATCGGTACGGGTGATGTCCGAAAAGTCAGACACCGTGCGGTACCGCATTGAAGGGGTCGTTGGCCTGTACCGTTTGATGCCCATGCTATTACACTCCCTCGAAGAAGCTGATGGTCTGCCCCTTCTCCACCGTGATTATCGCCTTTTTCCAGTCGCGCCGGCGACCCTCCGCCAGGCGGACGCGGCGGGGTTTCCCCCGCACATGCATCACACGGACAGAGGTCACAGTGACGCCAAAGGCATCCTCAACCGCAGCTCGAATCGCTCCCTTGGTTGCACGCCGGTCAACTTCGAAGCTATACTTGTTTTCGATTTCGCGCTGCCTATTGCTGCGCTCGGTGAGCAGGGGACGTCGAAGGATTCCCCATGGTGTCCTCATCCCGCACTCCTTTGTTCCAGACGCTCCAGCGCATCCACCGTCATGACCAGCTTCTCGGAGCGGAGAACACGATATGTATTCAAGCTGTCAGCCAGCGCCATATCCAGCGTCGGGATATTGCGGCCCGACATGATCGCGGAGAGATCGCGGTCACCGATGACCAGGAGAGTCTTTCGATCACCAACACCCAACGCTGCGAGGGCGTGGGCCATGCCTTTGGTGCGGGGCTTGTCGAACGAAAGCCGGTCCACCAGAACCAGATCGCCGGCTGCGGCCCGAAGCGACAGCGCGGCCCGGAAAGCCTGGCGGCGCGCTTGTCGGTTCATCTTCAGGTTGAATGGGCGGGGCTTTGGACCGAAAGTAGTGCCGCCGCCAACCCAGATCGGGGAACGGAAGGTTCCTGCACGGGCCCGCCCTGTGTGCTTCTGCCTCCACGGCTTACGGTTAGAGCGAGAGACTTCGCCGCGGGTCTTCGTACATGCCGTGCCCGTGCGCTGGTGCGTCATATAAACCCTCACTGCTTCATGGAGAATGTGAGGGTCGACGAGAACGCCGAAGACGCCGTCATCGAGTGCGCGCTCGCCCACGACACCTCCGTCCTGATTGTAGACATTTACGGTCACGTTGGCTTCCTCCCCATGGGCAGTGTCACGACCCGAGAATCATCAGGAAGCTGTTCCTGGCGCCGGGGACGGCACCCCGGAGCAGGATCAGGTTCCGGTCGCTGTCAATCCGGACCACCTGAAGGTTCCGAACCGTCACGGGGGAATTCCCCATACGGCCCGGCATCTTCCGTCCCTTGAACGTTCGGCCCGGTGTGGTGTTTGACCCCATTGAGCCAACTGCCCGATGGCTCTTGCAGCCATGGGCATCGTCGCCGCCTGAAAAGCCCCACCGCTTGGTGCCGCCGGCGAAGCCGCGTCCCTTGGAGCGACCCCTCACCTTGACCAGGTCGCCGGGACGAAAAGAGTCAACCGTTAGGGTCATCCCTGGCGCCGCCTCGTCATCGGGCCCGACTCGGATCTCCCCAACGACCTGGCCCGGCGCCACATTGGCCTTCCGGAAATGGCCCTTTGCCGGGAGGTTGGGGTGCTTCTTCTGGCCGAAGGAGAGCTGCACGGCGTCATAGCCGTCGCGATCACGCACCTTGCGCTGCACCACAGTACATGGCCCCGCCTGAACCACCGTGACGGGAGTCATACTCCCGTCCTCAGCAAAGGTGCGGGTCATGCCGATCTTGCGGCCTATCAATGCCTTCATCATGGTTTCCTCACCTGACAACTCGTAGCGATACGCTCTCTATGCCAACTTTATCGAGACATCTACACCAGCGGGTAGATCCAGCTTCATGAGAGCCTCAACGGTCCTCTGTGATGTGTCGAGGATCTCGATCATGCGCTTATGCACCTTCATCTCGAACTGCTCGCGGGACTTCTTGTCCACATGGGGTGATCTCAGAACGGTGTAAACTGACCGCTCAACGGGCAAAGGCACGGGGCCTGATATCCTCGCACCGGTACGCCTGGCCGTCCGCACAATCTCCCGTGCCGACTGATCCAACACGCGGTGGTCGTACGCCTTCAGTCGAATCCTCACCCTCTGCTTGCTCTTGCCGTCCTTGCTCTCCATCATCTCTCCCGTTCTACTGGAGGATCTTACCGATCACGCCAGCGCCCACCGTACGCCCGCCCTCGCGTATCGCGAACCGTAAACCCTCTTCC
>JAFGKV010000305.1 GCA_016928395.1 Candidatus Fermentibacterota bacterium
AATGGCTGGCTGAGAGCTGAGAGCAGAGAGCTGATGGCTGATAGATGCCGCGCAGCGGCAACCGTCCATATGTGTGCTTGACATCACGGGGAGTGGGGGCGACTTTCCCTTGTGTCATGAGTCGTTTTCTATCCTGGGCTATCGTGGCTGCGTGTCGACGACGGGGCTGGCGCATCCCCCAGGCGCTCATCATGACGCTTGTTTCCTCGCCGGCGGCGCGGTCTAGCAGGAGGGTGGACATGCTCCGTGCACGCCGTGATCTGAACCGACCCGTTCTCGATTCTCATCCCCTCTCTGTCGTCCTCTCGCTACTACTCCTCGCCATCTCATTCGCGCCGGCCCTCGCCCAGACATGGGAGATCGAGGTGTTGGACAATGGCAAGCAGTTCAGCGAGATGACCGACCGGTCCCTGCGGCTTGATGCCCAGGGTCATCCCCACATCGCCTATGGCGGGGACTGGTTGTACTATGCCTGGCATGATGGCGTGGAGTGGCAGTCTGAGGTGGCCGATGCATCGTTCGGCATTGGCAGGTTCGCCTCGCTCGACTTGGATGGCTCAGGCTCTCCCCACATAGGCTACTACGACTCGACCACTACCGATCTGAAGTATGCGTACAAGGACGCGGCGGGGTGGCACATCGAGACGGTGGATTCTGAAGGGAACGTGGGCAAGTACACCTCGATAGCGTTGGATGCCTCGGGCTCTCCCCACATAGGCTACTACGATGCGACCAATACCGATCTGAAGTATGCGCATAAGGACGCGGCGGGGTGGCACATCGAGACCGTGGATTCTCAAGGGTACGTGGGCCGGTACACCTCGATAGCCTTGGACGGCCAGGGCTCTCCTCACATAGGCTACAACACCTATGTTGGTGGAGATTTGAAGTATGCGTACAAGGACGCGGCGGGGTGGCACGTCCAGACCGTTGATTCTGAAGGGAGCGTGGGCAGCTACACCTCGCTGGCCTTAGACTCAGCCGGTCTGGTGCACATCTGCTACTATGACTATACAAACAAGGATCTGAAGTACGCACGGATGGCAAGTCGACTCCTTGCCGCGGCACCAGCTGCGCTGGCTGCGGGGCCTGCTCTGCCCGATCACCTCACCGCGATCGCCGTCTGGCCGAATCCCGCGCGAGAAGTGGTGCATGCCAGGCTGGCAGGCCAGGGAGGGGAGGGGATACTACGGCTGACCGTGGTCGACCTGCTTGGCCGGCGCATCACGAGCCTGCAGCACCCGGAGACCATCGGGGCGGAGGCGATGATCACGCTCCGGCTGCCCGAATCGATCCCGACCGGCCAGTACTTCCTGGGAGTCGAGGGCGAGGGTGCTCGCCAGTTCGTGCCGATCACGGTGGTGAGGTAGAACGAGAGCGCGAGTGGGCGCGGTGGGCACCGGATGTGGCGGCTCTTCGCACCCCGCGCTTGCGCAGTGCCCGCCGCATTCGTTCGGAAACAGAGGCGCATCAGGGGCCGGTTCCGCGGACAACGAATCGGTCAGATGCCCGGGCCTTCTGTTGCTCTCCTGGGCCGTGCTCGCGCTGCTCTGCCTATATCCTCGAGTGGCCTCCGGCGCCACGGTGCTGCGTATCGCTGACGCGCAGTACTTCACCATCAATGACGCGCCGACCTTTCTCTACCAGATGGCCTACCTCGGCCTGACAGCTATCCCGACCGAGTCGCCTGAAGTCCCACCGCCTCCCCTGGACATGTACGGCTCCTGGACCGGGGTGCTCACCGCACAGCTGGAATGCATTCGCGCGCATGGCATCAACTGCGTCCGTGTCTGGACTCATTGGGGGCACTGGCTGGACGACCTCCAGTGCACGATGTACCCGACACCGCCGGATGCACACAACCCGACCCACTGGGATCGCATCTTCGCCATGACCGACCAGTGGGGCAGGTGCGACGATGCCCCGGAAGACACCAGGCCGCTCTACCAGCGGAACATGAACCGCCTCCGGCGAGTCCTCGAGCTGTGTGACGACCTTGGCCTCGTCGTGGAGCTGACGTTCGCGCGACCTCCCTCCGATTTCGTCCCGTGGGCCTGGCCCTACCCGCAGAGCCATCCGGCGCACTGCGTCGCCGTCCATGCGGTGTGCAACAGGATCCAGAGCTGGCGGGGTGGGGATCGCCAGTTCAAGAACATCTACTTCGACCTCGACAATGAGAGTTGGGGCACGCCCGACAGGATCTCCGTGGAGGACATAGCGGAACTCGTAAGTATCGTGAAGGACCCATCACACGAGAGCACGGACGGCGAACACTACCGGTGGCTCTGCACGTGTTCGTGGGGTCCATGTCAGTGGGAACCGCCGGAGTCTATCGCGGCCAAGCTCGATTCGTACATGGAGGCGGGGCTCAACTTCGCCTCACTCAACATGAATGGCGGACCGGGCGATCCCGCCCGGTGCATGGACATGATCAGGGACGTCCGCGCGGCCATGGAGTACCTAGTGCCGATTCACGTGTGTGAGCCGTTCCGCGTCGGCAACTTCTGGGGTTTTGTCCCTGACGAGTCGGATTTCTATCGCGCCTGTACCGGTGTGAGGGTGGGAGGAGGCGTGGGCTGGTGCCTGCACACGATGTTCTACTCGATCTACGGCAACTACTACGTCACGAGGGGGGACTTGACCTACTCATGCATTAACGAGGGTAACGACGAGCGCGGCGATCCCTGGGGTATCACGGAGGCCGTGTTCAACGACATGATGGGGCACTTCGGATCCCCCGACCCTCTGGACCCGCGCATCCGCCGCTTCCAGGCCGAGTACGACGAGCAACTCAGGCCGACTGCCGAGGACGCCGGCCATCCCGTCTTCACACCGGTCGGGAGGCCATATCCCTCCTCACAGTCATATGGGCCCGCGCCGTGGGGCTGGGAAGCGCGACCTGACGACGGTGAGGGCTTGATCACCTGGGGTCCGGACCTGACCTCAACCTCCATCGGCTGGGGCGCAGCCATCCTTCGCATGACGTGGATGGGATCGGCGGTGACTCGTGACACGATCGCGACGGTGCATGTCTGGGATCGGTGGGACGGAGGCCAGAAGGAGCTGGGGCACGCGGCGATCCACGGAGATGACCTTGGCAGCCCGGGTCAGTACGTCGATGTGCCCGTCCTCTTCTACTGCGTTGACTCCACCACGGTCGAGATCGATGTGGACGTTCGCACTCTCGGGCGGGCGACGTTGCGGTTGGACTACATCCAGCTCGAGCTGCCCGCCCCCGCCACGGTGTGCAGCGGTCCGGGTGTGGCCGGGGGACCGTCGTCCTCCTCTTTGAAGCCCCGGCTCGCCTCCGCGGCGCCGAATCCCTTCAGGCGCGGGCTCAAGCTCGCCTTCGCGCTCCCGGTCAGGAGCACGGTATCGCTCACGGTGTTCGATGTCGCGGGACGAGAGGTGGCATGGCCGGCGAGCAACCGGATGATGGGTCCCGGCACCCACTGGGTCTTCTGGGAGCCTGAGACCCTGCCACGCGGCATCTACACGTGCAGGCTGGTGGTAGGCGGCCACACGGAGACGATGAGGCTGGTATACCTCGGGAAGAGGTAGCAGAGAGAGTGGCGGTGGCGTCGCATCGGTGGCCGGAGCCGGCGTCGGCTACCGGGGATCGCCGCGGCGAGCGGGAGTGGAGGATATGCAGATTCACCGTGAAGGACATGAAGGGCATGAAGGG
>JAFGKV010000306.1 GCA_016928395.1 Candidatus Fermentibacterota bacterium
GGTCAAGTCAGAACATGGGTAACATTTCAGGTTCAGGACATAAGTCGCACGTCTCGAACAGCATCCAACCGTCGGTCGCCGACTGTCCATGAGAACGATCAGGGCGCAATCGCTGGGCCATCGCGTCTCAGACAAGGGGCCTCACTCCTCATGATCACGGGCAACTCCCGATCGATGGCCATGCCCTCCTGTGACACGATGCATCCAAAACAGCGAATGTCAACGCCCGCGGAGGCTGCTGACCGGAGAGCTTCCGCAAAGGGGGGGTCCATGGCAGAATGAGCTGTGAAGCTCCTGGCGTCGCTGCGCTGCACCACGAAGACTACGGCGGCCCGCTGGCCCCGGGAGGCCAGGTTCGTGAGCTCCTGCACATGACGCGTACCTCGCGTGGTCGGGGCATCGGGGAAGCGAGCCAGGCCATCGTCGGTCCCGCCTGACGAATCGCCCACCAGCGTCACGCACTTGATCTCTACCCAGAGCTGGCCTTCAGGCCTCGAGAAGAGGAAATCCAACCGGCTCTCGCCGGAGAAGACTTCCCGGCGGAGGATCCGGTAGGCGCCGAAGGGCTCTCCCAGCGCATCGCGCCGCCACGCATCCTCGAACAACGCATTGGCCATGTGGGCATTGATGCACACCAGCCCCGTGGGGTGTTCCACGAGCTGTAGCGTCGCCCCCGTGCGGCGCGACTGTGGTTGCCGGGCGGGAGCCACGAGGCACCGCACTCCCGGAAGCAGCAACTCCGCCAGCCGCCCCGAGTTCGGTACGTGCACGGGCACGTCTCTTCCTTCAATCGCCACCACCGCGCGGAATCGGTTGTCGCGCCGCACGAACACTGCGGATGCTACCTCACCGAAGGTGATCATGTATCCTACTCCGCAGGGTTCACGGCAGAGCTCAACATCCTCATGGGTGGTGACCAGCCCTCTGTCCAGCGCCCGCGACGACCAGAGCGAATCTGCTCCGGTAACCGTCGTTCACCCTCGGGTTTCCCTCTCTACCATCCAGGACGAGGAGACTGAGGCCCGCCGAGCGTGACCGTTCACAGTTCGCCCGGCCTCACCCCCGGCACAGCGGTTCGCCGGCGATGGACTCCAGCAGAAGGGCGGCGTGCTGCACCTCGTCCTGGGTGCCTGATATGCCCAGCCAGACTGATCCTTCGGCACCATAGACCCCGCCTGCTGCCAGCATCCACGCCTCGACATCTGTCAGCAGGCCGATGGCATCGATCTCAGTGAACACAGACCCCGGCATGGGAAGGAGGCGGGGACCCTCGGCCCCCGGCACATTGGTCCGGGCCGCCAGCTCATGGACATCCTCCAGGATTCGTTTCTCCAGCCCCACTGGGACGATGAGCTCGACTCTACGGCCGACAACGGCAGGCAACACCGCAAGGATGGTCCCGCCCTTGGGGTGGGCGACCTGGACGGCGGCATGGCCCCAGGGGTCAACGGCATTGGCGCCTTTGAGCACCACATCACCCTGCTGCAAGTCATCTGTCACGTCAAACACAGTCAAGCCCTTCTGCCATCTTCCGTCCTTGATCACCACGTCGCCGAAGAACTCGTGGGCGGGAACCGAGGCCCCGATCCCCGTCGTCACTCCCCGCCGAAAACCCTCCCGGCGGAATCCCTCTCCTTGGCCGATGCTTGAGAGGATTTCCTCGGCCACATAGCCGTTGGTGGTGCCGGCAATGATGGCCAGCGTTCCCCTATCCAGGACGCGCTCGATGGAGGGGTGCACGACCATGCCGCGCCCGATGAGGCGTTTCCCCGCAGCCGGGGTGATGATGAACTGCTTCATGGGAGATCTCCTTGTTTCCCGTGCCTGTGCATAATCTCTAGTGCCTGTCTCCGTCGAAAGGTGTCGGGCTGCCGGGTCAAGATACTTCGTGGCGGCCTTCGTGCCACATCCCACCCCTCCTCGCGCCCGTGACGTGCGGAATGCACTACTCCTCGCTTCGCGCCGGCTTGCCCTCGCAGCCAAGGGAGGGCGGAGGTGAAGCCAGCCTGGGTGTCAGCACCTCTGTCTGGTTCCGGAACGAGACTTGCGTAAGATACCCCTGTGCCGTAGTGTGTCAGGTGTGACATGTGTCGCGTGTGTAGATCATCCCCGAGGGATCGCAACCCGAGGAGTAATCCCGATGTCGAGACTACAGCTTCCGTGGACCGCGGTGCTTCTGGCGGTGATCTTCATTGTTTCAACGGAGGCAGCGCCCGTGGCCGTGGAAACGGCTCGACAGGTGGCGGAGAATTGGTATGCCGAACGCGGGCACTTCGATGACGGATCGGTGCGGGTGACCGGCGAAGTGGTCTTCATCCGCGATGGCGCCGAGCTCTTTCGCGCAATCAACATGGAGCCGGTGGGCTTCGTTCTTGTCGCCTCCGATGATGCCGTCATACCCATTCTGGGCTACGGATTCGACCATCACTTCTCCGATCTGGATCACCCGCCTCAATTCGACGCCATGCTGGCGAGCTTCGAGGAACAGATTCTCTTCGCGAAAGCCCAAAGCCTGTGGTCCGACGAGTCGACTCGCCGGGAGTGGCAGCGGCTCAAGGTGCCTCCCGCCGAATTCGATCGGATCGAAGAGACCCGCGCCATGGCCCCCCTGATGGTTTCCCTCTGGAATCAGGGCTGGTCATGGAACCAGTTTTGCCCCGCCGATGCCAATGGGCCCGGCGGCCATGTGTACGCGGGGTGTGGAGCCGTATCCATGGCTCAGGTCATGCGCTACTGGAATCATCCGGCCCAGGGCCTGGGGCAGCACAGCTATTACGCGGGTTCCTACGGAAATCAGAGCGCCAACTTCGGCGCGACAACGTATGACTGGGCCTCCATGTCAAACACCAGCGCGACCAATGCGGCCAGGACCCTCCTCTATCACTGCGGCGTCGCGGTCGACATGCAGTATGGCCCCAACGGTTCGGGCTGCTATGCCAGCGATCTGGTGCCCGCCATGGAGAACTACTTCCGGTTCAACACCCAGGCGACGTTCAAATGGAAGAGCTCCTATTCCTCATCGGCATGGGAAAGCATGATCCGTGCGGAACTGGATGCGGGCCGGCCGATGATGTATGTCGGATCCGGCACGGGAGGGCATGCCTTCAATCTGGATGGCTACCAGGGCACGAACTACTTTCACTTCAACTGGGGGTGGTCGGGCTCCTACAATGGCTACTACTATCTGAATGATCTCACGCCCGGGAGCTACAACTTCACGGATGGTCAAGGCGGATCATTCAACCTGTTTCCCAACAACTCTCTGGATTCGACGCCACCGGGCGCCATAACCAACCTGGCCGCCGCGAAAGACGGCGTCGACGTGGTGCTGACCTGGGCGTCGGCCACCGACAATGTGGGCGTGGTCGGCTACTGGGTCTACGGGAGCACGTCGTCGTACGGCCCGCTTACTCCGCTGCGCTGGATCGTCGCGGGAGGCGCCTTGACCTACACCGCCTCAGGCGCCTGCGGCGACCCCAACACCGTCAATGTGTTCGCGGTTCGCGCCATGGATGCGGCCCAGAACCAAAGCGCGCCCTCGAACCGCGCGGGGGAGTTCGACTACAGCCTGCCGTAGCGCACCGCATCGTTGCCGCCTCGCTGACGCCTGTCTGCACCGGTCGGAGCGGCCGTCCCGAAGTGGTGTAAACGTCGGGTGAGCGGGGCGACCTGCTGGCTGGTCTTCTCGCCTCGGGGTGCAACGGCACTCCCACGCAGTCGAGCTACGCATGGCGCGGAGCCCGTTCCCCCGCCCAGGACTAATCGTTCGCCGAGAGGAGCATGCCGCAGTTAGAGCCGATCTGGTTTTCCTCCAGTTCTCCGATGCTTACCAGCGTCTCAAAGCCCGCGCGTCGGAATCCCTCGGCCACCTCGGTGCACGCGATATGGTCGCAGGGTTCGATGAGCCCGGTGAGGCCGGCGTCCCTGGCGGCGCGGGTCGGATTGATGGGGGTAAGCTTGATGAGAAAATGGCGGGGCGAAAACATCCGGGCCACGGCGCCGGGATCCAGCGGGAGGCCGCGGGCAGGCGCGAAGTTGAGCGTCACTTTCCGGTCGCCGTTCTCCGTGAACCGCCCGCCGTAGTCGGCAATCTGGGCGAAGCTCCACGTGCGAACCGGTACAAGCCGGCGGCGCACGGCCTCGTCGGTGGTGTGGATCGAGAACTGAAGCTGGAACCTCCCGTCGCCGAACCTCTGGCGCTTGATGCGCAGAAGCCGCTCGAAGAAGCCGTCGCGCCCCGCGGGTGCGATGGTCGAAACGCTGGGAAAGAACCCCGGCAGGTCGGGTCGCTCATCCAGGGTCTCCAGCGCATCCAGCACCGCGTCGTTGAGCGCCGGCTCACCCACCCGGGCACACTGCACCTTGAGCCGCCGCACCGGCACGACGTCACCGAGGCGGAACCGTGCGGCAATCAGAGTGTCAACCTGGGCAACGATTTCCCCTGCAGTGAGCTTCCCCCGGTACCGGCCGCCCGCATCGCAGATGGCGCAGCGCACTGGGCAGCCCTTCAGCGTGGATATGATGAGTACCCACTTCTGGGCCCGGGGAACGGGCGGCTGTACCGATTCCACCATTTCCACCAGTTCGCCATCGCTCAGGCGGCCGACAAAGACCCGCGCCAGGTCATTGGGTGGCGTGCTGGACACTATCTCGAGCATGAATCACCCTCAGGGGCTGTCACGTGATCGTAGCCACGGCACGCGTGGCTGCCGCCACGCCGTCTCCGAGGGCCATGGCCAGTTGCCCCAGGCCCCCGTGCCGGGCATCGCCGGCAATGAACAATGGCGCGCCGGGGAAGGGTAGGATCTCGGTGGTGCGCGCGCTGCCGAAATCGAGATCGAGCAGGTCCGGCACCCGTGAGACACGCCCGATGGCAATCAGGATGCCCTCGGCCCTGAGACAGGCCTCTCCCTCAGGCGTATCCACCTCAAGCGTCGCCGATGCGGGGCCTTCCGCGTAGGTGCGGGGCGTGGTCTTGGCGCACACGGTGATGGCCGGCGTCCCGGCCACGGCATCCACAAGCCTCCGGCAGGCTCTCGGCGACCCGCTCCGCATGACCACCGTAACCGAAGCGCCGACAGCCGCAAGGGACAGTGCATAATCACACGCCGCCTCCCCTCCCCCGATCACCAAGACCGAGTTGGGCCGGGCACCATGCCGCAGCAGATCGCGCACCTCAAAGAAGACGCGGGTAGTGGCCCCGGAGATACCCGGCATATCCAAAGAGAGAGGGCGGGTTCCCGGTGCCAGGATCACCGCGCCTGCCGCGATCAGTCCCATGGACCCCTCAACGAGAAGTCCGGTCGACGCATGGCCGACGCGTTCCACGACCGCCCGTTCGACCGCGAGGTTGAATCGCGCGAGAGACTCCTGGAACCGCCCGGCCATGGCCGGCCCATCGCAGGGCGTGACCCCGGCCAGGTTCTCGATCCTCCACGCATTGCCGATGAGGCCCCCCGCCTGCCCGTCGCGATCTAGAAGACAGGGGCTTACCCCGAGGCGCTGGCACTGGATTGCGGCGCTCACCCCCGCGGGGCCGGCACCGATGATCACGATCCGTTCGTGTCTCATCGTGGCAGCACCTCCTCCACGCTGGTCATGACGGCCACGGCGTCGGCCATATTCAGCAGGGAGCCCATGTGATGCGCCTCCTCGCGAGAAGCTGTGGCATCCACCGGCACATACACTTCAAATCCCCGGCAGAAGGCGCTGCGGGCCGTGGTCTCCACGCACATGTGGGTCAAGACCCCGGTGACCAGTACCTGCGTCACTCCGGCCTGCCGGAGGGCATCCTCCAGCCCCGTTCCGAGAAAGGCATCGTACGTGGTCTTGCGAAACACATACTCCCCGGGGAGCGGTGCCAGTTCGTCGACAATTGCAGCCTCGGGCTCGTCGGCCCGGATGTAGTCGGAGAAGAACCTGCCCAGCATGCCCAGGTCGTGGGGGCCACGATGGCCGTGCCGGGTGAATGCCACCATTCCCCGTCGATTCCTCCAGCACTCCAGGAGCGCCTCCACCCTGGGGACGATGGCTCGTCCAGCCGGAAGAAAGCACCGGCCCGCCGGGTGCACGAAGTACGCAAGCATATCGATGATGAGCAGTGCGCATCGGTCGGGATCCAGCACCAAGTGGGGCCTGGGCGCGACCCGGGCACGGATGGCCGCCAGCCACTGGCCGGCCTGGGCTCCCCGGTCTGTCTCATCCATGTACGACGCCGTTCTCATGATCCTCCCTCCGTGACCCGCGGCCACGCCTCGTCGGTGTTCGGTCCTCCCTGCGCGCGATACCAGAGGGACTGAAGCTCCTCCGCGCCCGGAACCCAACCGTCACAGACTCAATGCCTCCAAGTCAATGTGGGAAGAGGATAGATAGCAAGCGGGCCGTCGAGGCTCGGGACATTCGTGCGTCCGGTTTGCCTACGGGAACGCTTCTGGGTAGTATGCGCTCCCCATCCACGAGGAGTACGCCCCGCCATGTCCGATGAGCGCCCCGCATCCGAACGGTTCGACCTGATTCTCGTGCATCCGCCCTTTCTGCTGATGGAGGAGACGATTCCGACCTGCCCGATTCCCTGGAATCTGGGGCACGTGGGCTCCACGTCGCATATCGGCAAATATCCTGTCGGACCCAGTTGGACCCACATGCCCCTGGGCTTCACCACCATGAAGAACCATGTCCACGGTCACTCTGACTTTCGCGTGGATATCCAGAATCTGTCAGTCCTCCGGTATGCACCACCCGCGTGGGCTCACCGAAAGTATCGCGAGCAGGCAGTGGGCGACTGGAGTGTGCTCACCGATCTGGCCGAGGCGACCCAGTACGGGCGAACCCGCGAGATCCTCCGCCGTATGCGGGCGAAAGTGTTCGGGGTCGATCTCCACTGGGTGGTCTATGCCCAGGGGGCCCTGGAGACCCTGCGTCTCATCAAACAGCTCCATCCTGCCAGCCTCACCGTGATCGGCGGGTTCACCGGCGGCTTCTTCGCCGAAGAAATAGTCCGATCCTATCCATTCGTGGATTTCGTGATCATCGGTGACGGGTCAGTGCCAATCCTTCGGCTGCTCGAAGAAGTCAACGGCCAACAGCGGTATGCCGATGTGCCCAATCTCGTCTTCCGGGAGAACGGCAGGATCGGCCGTGGACAGCGGGTTGTGCTGAACGATGCACCGTTCGTGGAGGGTGATCCCGAGGTCACGGACTCGGTGCCCTTGGGGCGCGGCTGCCCGCTTTCGTGCATCACGTGCGGCGGCTCCCGGCCCGCCATGCCCACGCTGTCTACCTGGGATGCGCCGATCCCCTATTCCGTGGAATCCATCATGCGCAAACTCATCGGCGCAACCAGCTCGCCGGGTGAGGGGGTTTTCCTCATTCATGACCCCCTCATCACGCTGGGTCGAGCGACCTGGGAGACGCTGATGCAGGAGATCCGTCACAGCGGCATCCCAACAAACTTCCTCATCGAGTTCTTCGCCCCCCATCCCAAAGAGGATATCTACCGGATCGCCCGCATGCTTCCAGGAAGCTTCATTCAGATCTCCGCGGAATCCATGGATGTGGAAATCCGTTCATTTCATAAAAACCTTCGTTACTCCAACGATGACCTCATCGCCACCATGGACGCCATCCTAGACACGGGAGAGCTTCGCCTGGCCGTCTGGTTTCTGGCGGGCGTGGCAAAAGACAGCAAGGCCTCCGTTGACCATACGCTTCGCTTCATCCGCGAGTACTACCGCAAGATCGACAATGTCCAGCGCGACCTTCTCATGTACAATGAGATGATGTTTCTCGATCCTGGATCTCTGGCGTTCTGCGAGCCGAAGCGCCACGGCTACAGGCTCCTGCACCATACTCTGGCAGACCATGCCGAGGCGTTCGCCCTGCCGTTCTTCAAGCATCACATCGGGTATGAGACGACCACCCTCTTCCGCGATGACCTGTTTCATCTGTTCCTCCACATGCACGACGAGATGAACGCGATCTATCGGGATGTGGGTGTACTCAGCCCCGAGCACTACGCCCGCGTGGGTCACTACAATGCCTTGCTGCGGGAGTACGAACGCCGGTACGACGCCGCGCTGTCCATGGCGCCCCCCACCCGCATCAAGGAATTTATCGCGCTGGGTACCCGCTTCCGCGAAGACCTGGGCGCGGCAGTGTAGCCTCGCGTCGCGAGCAGCCCACGGGGTTGAAGGCAACTCTCACTGGATGATGGAACGAGGGATACGCGGAATGCCGGGGCTCGCTCCAGCCGGAGCTCTCAGTCATCGGGTGTCATTGCCGCTTTCCGGGAGGCCGTCTGCCCTTCCCCCGTCCCTGCCATCCATCCACCGCTTTACATGGCGTGAAAGCGCATCCAACGGCACGGCCCCGGTGCTTAGGACCGTGTCGTGGAAGGCTCGAAGGTCGAAACTGGAGCCGAGCGTCTCCTCGGCCTGCTGCCTCAACTCCCTCATGGTGATCTCACCGATGGCATACGATAGGGCCTGGCCTGGCCAGGCGATGTACCGGTCGACTTCGTTGGTGATATCGAGTTCCGATTTGGGGGTGTGGTCGCGGAGAAAACTGATCCCCTGCGTCCGCGTCCACCGCTTCCAGTGAATGCCGGTGTCGATGACCAGGCGGGCGGCCCGCCACATGGCGAAGCTGAGCCGGCCGAACCGATCGTAGGGATCCTCGTACAGCCCCATCTCCTCACCCAGGCGCTCGGCGTAGAGCGCCCAGCCTTCGGTGTAGGCATGGTAGGCCAGATGGCGTCGGAATCTCGGGAGATTGCCCTCCATGGCCAAAGAGATCTGCAGATGGTGGCCGGGTACCGCCTCGTGGAGCGAAAGAGGCACCATCTCGTACCGCGGCCTGGTTTCGGGACGATACACGTTGACGTAGTAGGTGCCGGCCCGCGAGCCGTCGGTCGCAGGGCGACTGTAGTACGCGGTCGTGGTGTCGGGCGCGATAGTGTCGGGAATCGGCTCGACGCCGTAGGGCATACGCGGCAACACGCCGAACAGCTTCACCAGGCACGGGTCGATGCGTTTGCAGAGAGAGCGATACCCGGCCAGAAGCTCCTCAGGACAGGCATAGTAGAATCGCGGATCGGTCCGGAGGAAGGCGAAGAACCCCCCGAGGCTGCCCGTGAAGCCCGTCTGGCGCATCACCTCGTGCATCTGGGCCTTGATCCTGGCGACCTCGGCCAGGCCGATGTCGTGCACCTCGTCGGGAGAGAGATCCCGCGTCGTATGCTCACGCACCAGGAAGCGATAGGTCTCGTTGCCGTCGGGCATCTGCCAGATGCCGACCTCGGAGAAGCAGCCGGGAAGATACTCTTCCACGAAGAACTCCCGGAAGCGGGCGAAGGCAGGAACGATGCCGGTTTCAATTGCGGCCCTGGCCTCGGAGGCCAGGTTCTCCCGATGTTCAGCGGCGATACACTCCGGGAGGGTATTGAAGGGCCGGAAAAAGGGGCTCTCCGTGGGATTCACGACGATCTGCGCATCCAGCTGGCGGGGTACCCGCTCCATGATCACCCGCGGATGCACGATCCGGCGGCGGACCCCTTCGGCCAGCAACTCCTGCGCCTGCGCGAGATAGGCGGGGACGGCGCGCACACGGCCGATCCAGTCCTCGAAGTCCTTCACCGTCTCGAAGCGCAGATACGATCCCAGTTCATCCGCGGTCTGGGGGCCGTGTCTCTGATTCAAGACAAGGCAGTGGAGCCCGCGCCGATGCTCCTCGGCATCGTTGGCGTAGTGCAGCCGCAGTAGGTCCCGATTCAGCAGGTCCTCCGCGCTGAGGGATGCGGAGTCGAAGGAGTCGAGTTCCCTGATCACCGCCTCGATGCGGGCGTTCCAGGCTTCGATGGCCTCCGGTCTCAGATCGTCCCACCGGTCATTGAACCGCCGGTCACCGAGACTGGATGCCCAGGTCGGATACCGGGCCATCCACGCCTCCCACTCCCGCTCAAACAGGCCGTGCAGTCGTTGTGTCTCGTTCATACGACACCTCCTCACCGGGAACTCGCACTCTCAGTGCCGGCCTCCTCAACCCTGCGCCGTAAGAGAAACTGCTTCACCGCTCCGCTAGGGAGGCAGCATTACCTCAGGAGGGTCTCGGTCGGACGGGACAACCCGCCACTCCTGAGCGGTGGCATCGAATTCGGCGATGCGAGCGAGGGGGAGCTTCATATAGGTACCCGCCCCGGTGACGGCAACCGTACCGTCGGGCAGGAGGATCTCGCCTGTCCCCTTGAACAGGCGGCCGCTTTCAGAGGTGATTCTCCCCACGATTCTCAGTTCGACGCCCAGTGGAATGCCCCTCTTGAGCCTCGCCGAGAACTCCACCGTCACTCCCCAGATCTCCTCGTCACTATGAATCATGATGGCGCGGCCGATGGTCTCATCGAGGATTCCCATGGCGATGCCGCCGTGAAGACGGCCCGGATAGCCCTGATGCTCCTCGTGGGGGGTGAAAAGCGCCAGAAGTTCATGGTTGTCCAGCTCATAGAACGCGGCCTTGAGGCCGTGGGCGTTCTTGAGCCCGCATACGAGGCACATCTTGGAGTTCGGCTGCTTCTTCACCACGCGATGCTGCATCGTCCCTCTTCCTTCCCGGTTCAGGCCGGCGAGACACCTTCTTGAATGCGCCAGAAGAAGGCGAACGCGAAGGTGTAAGGCCAGCTCGACGGCGGGTTTCATGCCGATACCCGGCGCCGCTCGAGCGGCTCCTTCCGATCTCCGGGGGCCGCCTTACAGCGCCGCGAACTGCTGCGCGGCTTTCGACCAGGGCGTCGCGGAAGCCAGGGCACCCGGAACATCCTCGGGCTCCGCGATAACCTGCCACATGGCCTCATGGCGCGGATCCATGAATCGCTCCGCGATCGCCAATGAAAGAAGCCGAAGAAGAGGCGCGAAGAACCCTCGTGTATTCACCAAGATGATGGGATAGACGAACAGGCCCAGACGCTTCAGCGTGATCGCCTCAAACAACTCCTCCATTGTGCCGCATCCCCCGGGCAAGGCAATCACGCCGTGGCTGCCCTGTAGCATCTTTTCCTTGCGCTGCCGCATGTCATCCACCAGATGAAGCTCTGAAAGCCCCTTGTGCCCCCACTCCAGCTCCTGCATGAACCGGGGCAGCACGCCGATGACCCTTCCGCCACGGGCCAAGGCCCCCTCGGCCAGTGCGCCCATAGAGCCGATGGCGCTGCCGCCATACACGATGGTGATGCCAGCCTCCGCCAGCACCTGCCCCAACCGACGGGCTGCGTCGTGATACGCAGAGGCACACTGGCGGCTGGATGCGCAGAAGACCGTCACGGTCGTTTCCGCAGCGTGCACGTCGTACCCACTCTGAGCCTCACCCATCGATGCTGTCTCCCCGAGCAGACGGGCGATCCCTGTCTTCGGCAACCGCGGGAGAGAGGCCCTCCGGCGGCGATGACGAATGGAGCTCCAACACATTGCCGTTGGGATCGGCGAATCTAGCGCAAAACCCCGCGCCCGCGCCCAGGGAGTAGGGAGCCCTCAGCACCCGTCCTCCTTGCGCAACAACGGTTTTTAGCACCGAGACCATGTGGGGAACGGTAATGGAGAACCCGATGCCGCCGCTGCAGACCGCCAGGTCCCTATCCAGCCCACCGCTCAGATTCCCTGCTTTGAACACCCAGAATCGTTCGCTGAACTGCCGGATGGAGAATCCGAAGACCTGACCGTAGAAGGACGCGGCCGCCGCCAGGTCAGGCGCGGGGATGGTGATGAACTCGATCCGGCATGGTTCCATTGAGAAAACAGTCCTTTCACCGCTGCGACACGACCAAGAGCGCCTTCGCTCAATGGTACGAATCTTTGTGTGGCCGGGCAACTGTTTGAGGCCACAAAGAGACGCCGGAGGGGACTATTCTCATGTTAGAATAGTGTGGCTGGAGGCCTCTGGGGAGCCTGTCTCGTCAACCGATTCCTCCCCTGCGTGCCCGGCCACCGGTGTCTCGGCACGCAGCCTGACCTCACTCTGTCAGACGCTCCTCATGGCCTGCTGCAGTGAATGACAAGAGGGGGTGGCCCCCCCGTCACACCCAACGATGGATCCAGGCTCGCAGGCCTCCTGAAGCCTTGACGATGATGAGGGGTCTGTCGCACAGCCGGGCCACCTTGTCAGGCAGAGACCGGCGCGTGACGAGCCGGAGCAGCGGTTCCCGGGTTGCGCCGATCACCACGAGATCAGCGCGGGCGGATTCCTTCAGAATGGCTCCCAGCACATTCCTCGTCACCACCGAGCGGGTCGTGATGGGAACCCGGAGTGGTGATGTCCCTGCGATGAACTGGGTCACATACTCGTCGATATCAAGCTGCCTGCCGTCGGTCATGGCTGTGAATGCGACAATCTCCCCCCCGTCCTCCACGAGAATGGCGGCAACCTCCAGGGCAAACCGGCTATTGGGACCACCGGCCACGGGCACCAGAACCCTGTTGAAATGCTTGTTACCACAGTCTTTCATGATCACCACGCTGCATGGGGCGCTCTCGATGATCGGATCAAGAGTGCTTCCTAGGCGAAACAGCCGGCCCCGCCGCGTGCCGTGCCACCCCAGAATCAACAGGTCCGCATGGCGCTCACGCACTCTGGAGACGATGGCGCGCGCCACGCTGCGGCAATACAGGATGGTGGTGCTCACGGAGAATGATGCGTCCAGGTAGAGCATCATCTCCTCAATGGCGCCTTTGCCCTCACGCATATAGCGCGCAGCATTGGAGAGGGGGATGAGCTTCGGTACGGGCACGATATGAAGCAGTTCGATCTGGCCGTTCTTTGCCTGGCAGATCTTGTACGTGGCGTGCTCCAGGCCCAGGGCATCCTTGGGATTGGCCACGGGGACCACGATGCGGTAGTGGTCCCCGGCGAGTTCTTCCCGTGTCTCCTCCAAGACCACGATTTCGTCGTCGGAGGCCGTCGCGTGATGCCTGGCGTATCGCCGATACACGAGCAGGCCGCCCAGTATCCACACGGGCGCGATGATCCATGCGATGAGACTCATGTGCACGAGCCAGATAGCCAGAGCCGCTTGACACACGATTGCCAGGAGGGGGGGCACAGGGAAGAACGGCATGACAAAGCCGTAGGAGAGCTCATCGCCCATGTTCATCCGTATTCGAATGACACACAGGTTCACAAGGAAGAAGAGAAACAGGAACATGATGCTGGCCGAGGAGGCCACATCCATGGTTGGAAGCGCCACGGCCACCACGATGACGATGAGACCCGTGACCAGAAGCGCACCCCAGGGGGTCTTTCGCTTTGAGGAGATGGCCGCAAAGAGACCGGGGAGCATGCGGTCGCGTCCCAAGGCATAGGCAGCCCGCGTCGCCGAGTAGACGGTCGCGTTGAGCGCCGAGGTCGAGGCAAAGATGACGGCCAGGGTTAGCAGGAAATTGGCGCCGGGCATGAGATGTGCGATGGCCTCACCGAAGCCGCGCTCCCGATGGCTTCCGATCCACTCCCAGGGCGCACCGCTCACCCCTGGCGAGCCCTGCTTGACCGCCACCACAGCGGCGAAGGCCACCGACACATAGGTAAGGGTTACGATGAGCACCGAGTAGAGCATGGCCTTGGGGAGGTTTCTGCGTGGCTCGATGGCCTCGTCTCCAGCCTGGGCGATGACCTCGAATCCCTCGAAGGCAACGTAGGTGAACCCCATGGTCAGCAGAAGCCGCACCCAGCCATGCGGCATGAACGGTTCAAAGTTCCGGAGGCGCGAAGGGTCGCGGATGGCGACGATCACCCCGATGACCCCGATCACGATCAGAAAGCCTGTCTGTCCCAACGTGAAGAACGCTCCGACGCGCCCAGTCTCGCCCGCGCCCCGATAGTTGATGGCCAGGAAGAACAGAGCGACCAGCACCGCGGTGAGCTTGATGGCGGGGATGGAGTAACCGCCGAACGAGTCCAAGAGGCCCAGCTGCGCGAGATAGCGCACGGTGTAGA
>JAFGKV010000307.1 GCA_016928395.1 Candidatus Fermentibacterota bacterium
CTCCAGGTTCTCGAAGGAATCCGCATCCACGCGCGGGGGGCCGGCAGTTTCGCTATTCATGAGGAGCGTCCATCGGGGTCACCCATTGCTCTTTTGATTGTGAGACCGGATTCCACCTTCGCCAGGCGTTGCCGAGCACCTTCGTTTCTTCCGAGCGCTTGCGCACAGACGTCCTACCCCTGTTGTCATACTCGACGTGTCCCGACCGAGCACCGGTGCTCTCTCCGTGAGCGTGATACGCCGTCCTCCCTGCACCCACCCATGCCACTACCGATCGTGCCTCCGGTGCGCGCCTCCCCCTTCGAGCTGTCGCTAATGGCACTCAACCATCGGAATACTGTGCGTCCCCAAGCCTAAGCAGGAACCCTCTGAAACTGTCGAGCCGATAGGGAAGCTCGCTCCGGACACAGAATGCAGCCACAATCCTGGCCGTTGAGTTATCGACGACCACGATTGTCGGCGATTGCTGGATACCCAAGGATGAGAACAGAACCTCCCCGTGGCCCTCAGCAACGACGAAGGACCTGTAGCTATGGTCTGCGGCACGCATCAGCTTGAGGAAGTACGGGCTCTGGGTCTCGCTCACGAGAGAGAACACATCAATGGACGGGTGACCTGCACTCGAGATCTCCGAAAGGAGGACGACTTCCTCCGCAATGCACGAGGTGCAGCCGATGATGGGCACTACGAGAACCACACTGTAGGGCTTGTTGGAGCGGCGCATGCGCAGCCTGGCCCCGGATCTGTGCTCGCGGAGGTCCATCCCCTCCAGAAACTCCACGCTTCGGCCCAGAGGCCCTTGTTCGGCCTGTGCGGCAGAACGTTCTGCTTCAAGCACGATTCCGAGGGTTGTTGTCCTTCCTCGGCACTCACGCAGTTCTCGCTTGGACTGAAGACACACTCTTGCCAGCCCCGCATTCAGGATCACCAAGCCAACTAGAAGAACTGATACGATCACGATCCCAGTCACATGACGAATGCGCCGGACACCCTTTGTGGACGCTGTTGCACTGGCTGGCGGGCCTGCACCCGCTTTGTCGCTCTGCCCTTGGTCGGCCTGTGCGGACAGTCTTCGTTCGCGATCCTCTCTCATTGTGCCATCCTGTAGAGGTAGAGGATCGCCAGGGTCGAGTCGGAGGCACACACCTCAGGGCTCGATGTGTCTGCCGCGATCAACACATCTTCACTCGATGCCACGATTCTTTGCCACTTGGCGCAGAATCGCATCTGCTCCTTCAGGAGGTCACCCCAGGCGTCATACACGTCGAAGTGCTGACAGCCATCATAGACGAAATGTCCCACGAGCATGAGACGTCCAAACCGCAGAATCCTCTGAATGGTCTGCCGATCTCTCATCAGTTCGAGCGTCTGGCGGATTCCGCCGGAGGCTGCTTGCTTCAGCAGGTCAGCGTTGGGCACGAAGTCCTTGTCGAGAAGATGCTGCCCCGTTTCCCCGACGAACCGTCCCTCCGTGGTGAAGATGCCAATAGTGGGCCGCCAAATGCCCCCCACCCAGACCGTCCCGAGGGGTGAGAACGCAATGTCCCCACCTCCAACTGCAGCCTGTTGCGCCCCCGGTTCATCGTCGAAGAACTCACCCGCAATGTGGAAATCACGGGTGACTTTCACTACTCGCTTCCCGCCTCTCACCGGCACATAGAGGAAGTACCCACCAGAAGCGGGAAGAAGACGAACCGCGGCGAGAATGCGGTCGAACGTGCTCGCGGGGATCATCCGGCTAAACGCAAACGAGGATGTGTAGATGTTGTAGTTGGGTGGATTGAGGTTCTCGACCACGATCTCGCCTCGCGAGTTCATGGCGATTGCCCTTGGCTGGAAATACTCGCCGGGGCCTTCTCCATGCCGCCCGATCATTGTCATGAAGTCCCCATCTTCCGCGAAGACTAGAACACGTTTCGCCACCCAGATGTCGAGGACGAGAAAGCCGGCTCCATACATGACGACATCGTCGACGTCTCCAAGCAGAGCATCGGGCCCGCCCTTTCTGAGCTCCACTCGTCTCTCGAGGACCAACGACTCATCCAGTGACCCGCAGTCTCTGATGACGGTGGCTGCTCGCTCATCGTCCGGTCCCGGGCGTGGCCTCTCGTCCTGCATTCGCTGACAGCCCAGCAACAAGACCGCTACGAGCGACGTCAAGACGAGGAATAGGCCTGCCCCTGGCGAAGTGGCGATCCTCTCTCCTTGCTTCATCATCCGGATCCATACCTCCCTATGGCGATGCCAGGGCTGGATCCGCCCATCGCGCTGGACGCAGTCAGTGCGATGGGCGGCCAGGTGTGTACCAGATAGCATGTTCCGAGTAATGATGGGCGATCACTTCGCTGGCACTTGTTTCATACTTGGCTGTGCCACCGGCCGAGCCTCAACCCGGCCTACTGCGAGGCTTCACGGCATGCCAGACGAGAACGATCCTGCAGTTTCCGTCAGCCGCACAGGGTAGCCGAACAGGAGTTGCTGCCGGCTTCGCAGACAATCTTGTACCCGTCTTTGATGTTCCCCATGATGTCTGTGTAGGTGCATGTGACCACTAGGGGCTGCCAGGCACCCGTCGGACTCGTTGCGTCACCTGCTTGGCTTCCACCCATCAGTTCTTTAACCCAGTCGATTAGGTCCTGCAAGGTAGTAGCAGATACGGGAGCAGCCAGGAGCGATAGCGTGAGTATTGCCACCGGCAAGGAAAGAGCTAAGCGTCTCATTCTACCCTCCTTCATTCGTGAGCATGCAGCGGCAAGCTCAGGGCAAGGAACTTTCGGTCGGTCGGTCGATGCCAACCACCGACGGGTCGGGAGACTCCTCTTCCAGAGGAACAAGCCTTCAGAGCGCAAGCATGTGCATCACCTCCGATCTACTCGATAAGCCAATCCTGCGAGCCAACCACATCAATCCCAGAAACCAGATGCGCACACGAGCCGCATCCGCTGCGGTCGAGTGATTCGTAGACCGGGCCGACGGTAACGGTGTCGCGCAGGACCTTCAAGTACCTCAGATCCCCCCACAGGGTCTCGGGCTCAAAGGAGAAGCCTTCGTCCAAACGGCTGGTGGCCCCGGCGGCGAGATCGTTCAGATCCGGGGCAGGCTCGGCTGCCCGGAGTGGCGCGAGGCCACCGCACAGACTGCAGAAGAGCAGCAGGAGGGATACCATCATTCATGCCTCCTGCGTCTGCGGGGTGTGGATCATGGTGATGGCGCGGGGGGATGGGGCGTCGAAATCGATATCGGAATCGACATCGGTCGCTCGGCTCCATAGCGATACCGACTCCGATTGCGATAGCAGGAACGATTGGAAACGCAGAACGCCGTGCCGCCCCATGGGAAATGGTCTACGCAGTAGAGATGGAGACGATACCGCCTGAAAGGAGGGACGGGAGCGACGGTGTTCTAGCGGGGGGGGGGGACGACTGAGCGCATCCCCGCGCATGCTGCAATCACGATGCCGTCGTGTGTTTCGAATACCGCTCCCATTTTGGCCTCCTGGGATCCACAACTCATGGACTATGGATCACTAACCAGCCGGCCTTATACAAGGGGTCAGGCCATTTGTCAAGGGCAATCTTCGCCCCGCCGGGGAGGCGGCGCTGTCAGCCCTACGCGACCCGTCGGCTTGATGAACCTTGCCTGCGGTGGGCGCGGTGCTACTTTTCGCGCTTCGCTGTTCGTGTCAGCCCCAGGAGGCTGCAGGCCGTGGAGGCATCCTGCGTGGAGGGGC
>JAFGKV010000308.1 GCA_016928395.1 Candidatus Fermentibacterota bacterium
AAGGCTAAGCCTTCCAGCGCCACCCCCGTGCCCCATCGATCTTTGAGTCTCTCAAAGACCGTCGAGCTCTCCCGGAACATGCGTTCCGCCTCTGATGGCTCTCGCTCTTCGTATGCGATCGCCAGAAGGGTAAGGCCAAGAGCCGCGTGCCTCGAGGGTGGCCCACGCCGCAGCAGCCGCACGCTGCGTTCCAGCTCTTCACACCCCCGTGTCGGATGGCGACCACACAGGAACCATCCGTAGCAGGACGACAGGAAGGCGCGAAGGGTTTCCGAATCGTCACCCAAAGAGGAGGCAAGAGCCAGTGCTGCCTGCTCGAAGAGCCCGCCTCCCTCAATGATCCTCCCTGTCATGTCGTGATACAGGAACAGCCCTTGCGCGGCGGCATGCAGCTCCTTCGTCCACCCGCTCGCCGCTCCCCTGACCCACGCCGAGGCCATGTTCTGCGAATCCGCATCGAGAGCCGCAATCGCCTCGCGTTGCCCACGGGTCTCCAACGCGGGCGCATGCCGGGCGATCTCGCGCAGGAAGAACCTGGCATGCCGATCGCGGACAGAGAAGCTTTCCACCACAGACGCGTCGAGCCGTTCTTCGGCGAACTTTCGGACCACCTGATGCACATCATATCTGCCCGGCACCGCTTGATAGATGAAAGAGCGATCGGTCAGCGCGGCGAGGATACCTACCGTGGCACCCGCGATCTCGCTGGCCGCCTCTTTGGTGAAGCCACCGCGGAACACGGAGAGGCTCACGAGAGCCCGCTGGGCCTCCTGAGGCAAGAGCACCCACGAGTGCTCGAAGACCGCACGCATGCTTCGCTGGCGCGCCGGAAGGTCGGCGCATGCAGAGGTCAGAAAGTCCATGCTCCTCTCGATCTCGGCCACGATCTCGGTGCATGACAATGTGCCGATCCAGGCCGCGGCCAGCTCGATGGCAAGTGGAGACCCCTCCAGGAGCGAGCATGCCTTCACGATCGCCTGTGCATCGGCCTCTCCCGGCATGAAGTGGTGGCTGATCCGGCGCGCGGTATTCAAGAACACCTGCACGGCGGGGTGGGTCATCATGGGGTCGCCAGTACGCCTCTCGTCAGGGAATCCCAGACCTCTGACGGGGAAGACCCATTCGGCGTGTAGGCCCAGTCGATGCCTGCTCGTGATCAGAAGCGTGGTGTCGGGGCTCCCCTCGACCACGGCCCTGGCGATGGAGTCCATGCCTTCCACATGCTCCGCATTGTCGAGCACCAGCATCACCCTCGACCCTCTGAGCACCAGAACGAGCCGCTGAAGCAGGATCAAGAGATCGTCGGTATTTCGCGTATCGCGCACAACACTACTACGCACCGTGAGGCGAGCGGACAGTGCGTCCATGATCCCCGTGACTGCCTGGAGAGGGGATTGCATGTCGGCCAGGGGGACGAACACAACCCGGCATTCTTCTGATTCCTTCCGGCGCGTCAGGGCCTCGACTGCAAGCCGGGTCTTGCCGCTCCCGCCGTAGCCGACCAAGGTGAGCACGCGGCATTCTCCGGTGTGCAGGAGGTCGGCGATCTCATCAAGCTCCCTCTCACGGCCCACGAAAGGCGTGGGCCAGCAGGGAAGGCAGGGTTCCTCCGTCGGGGGGGCCGCCAGCACGATGCGCCGTTCATGCACGGTCAGCCTGATGTCCTGGAAGAGCGCGCGGGTCGTATCGCGGGGCTGTGCCTGCAGCTGTTCTCGCAGCGTGCGCTCACAGAGCTCAAACTGCCGCAACGCCAGGTCGGGATGGCCCGCAGACGAGTAGATGGTCATGAGCCGCGAATAGACGGTTTCATCCAGCGGATCAAGACAGACCCACCGATTTCCCAGACTCACGGCACGGGTGATCTCGCCCCGGTTCAGATGGTGGCGGATCAGCCGTTGTAGGGCAACGCCCAACTGCTGACGCAAGGCTTCGTCCTGAGAGCTTTGCCATTCGTCGAATGGGGGGCTGTCTGGCAGGGTGAACCCGGCCATGAAGTGGCCTCGGTAGAGGTCAACCGCGGCGGTGAAGGCCTGCACGGCAGGCTCGGGAAGCTCCTCATTACCTTCTTCCTCCCCACGGGCCAACAGTCCTTGAAAGGTCGAGACATCAACGCCGATTCCCGTGGTCTTTCGCAGCCGGACCGTGTCGTTGCCGATCGCACACCAGCGCCCCACCGGGCTTTTGGACACCTCCCACAGGGAATTGCGGAGGTACGCCTGGGCATGAGATGGCCCGCACTCAGGCCACAAGAGCGCCACAAGCGACTCGCGGCGGTGGGGCCCTGGCTCCACCGCCAGGTAGGCCAGCAGGGCCATGGTGCGGCGACGGCAGAGCCGCACGGCGGACCCTCCGTCGTGGACCTGAGGCGGGCCAAGAAGGGAGATGGTGGTCTGCGGGGCCACAGACACCGCAGACCGGACAACCCGAGCCGTGGGCGCAGGGGAGGCGAGTGCCAGGGCTAAAGAGGGCATCACGGAAGGCTTCCTCGCCTCATGCCGCTCACCGCACGAGGACGCACCGGCCTGTCGCGCTGATGGCCCCGGCATCCGCGCGGATCACGTAGACGCCCGTAGGCACCGGTTCGCCGCGATCGTCGAGCCCGTCCCACACGACACTGCAGCGGCCTTGGCGGGCGTCAGGCAGACGCAACGAT
>JAFGKV010000309.1 GCA_016928395.1 Candidatus Fermentibacterota bacterium
AGAGCCAACTGCCGGCTGTACTCTCAACCCTGAGAATTCTGAGGGAGCCCGGCGTCCTCAGAGGCCGCACTGAACCCTGAACCCTGTCGCCTGGATCCTGAACCCTTGTGTGAGAGCAAGCAACCCTGCGATACCGTGGCAAAAGCCCCGCCCTCGGCTTCGTGGTCGAATCGCCTGATGCTCGATTCTGAGAGCGATACCGATACCGACCCTGAGCCCAGGTACGACGGCGGGATGTCATGCGTATGCTCTCAACCCCGAGCAACCTGACGGCGTGCCCCCTCGGAGGCCCTGCTACCATTTGAGCACTTACCGCAGATCCTGCTCGTCCACCGCCCGGAACACCAAGACCGAGTTGTGACCCCCGAATCCAAACGAGTTGTTGACCGCCACCGCGACAGGGCGACGGCGCGCGGAGTTGGCCGTATAGTCCAGGTCACACTCGGGATCGGGATGGGTGAGATTGATGGTGGGGGGAATGACCCCGCTGAGAATCGTCTGTACGCAGAAAGCTGCTTCCAGTGCGCCCGCGGCACCCAGGAGGTGGCCGGTCATGGATTTCGTTGAACTGATTGCAACACGGTGCACGTGATCCCCGTAGACCTCCTTGAGCACCAGAGTTTCGGTCTTGTCGTTCAGCGGAGTGGAGGTCCCGTGGGCATTCACGTAGTCGACGTCGTCAGAGGTGAGACCTGCGTCGTCCAGGGCCCGCCTCACCGCCCGGCTGGCGCTGACCCCGCTGGGATCCGGCGCCGACACGTGGTAGGCATCTGACGTGGCACCATAGCCGGCCAGCTCGACCAGAGGCCTGACACCCCGGGCTCTCACGCTCTTCTCGCTCTCCAGCACGAGGATGGCAGCCCCCTCACCAGTAACAAATCCATCTCGCTGCATGTCGAAGGGGCGACTGGCGGTGGCGGGATCGTCATTACGCTTCGACAACGCGCCCATGATGCCGAAACTCGCCACGCTCAAGGGGCAGATGGCGGCCTCTGTACCCCCGGTGATGACGACCTCGGCCCTGCCGCTCTGGAGAAGCCTCAAGGCATGTCCGATGGCGTCGGCACCACTGGAGCAGGCGCTCACCAAGGCGCATGATCCCCCTTTGAAACCGAAGTGCATGGAGACGATTGCGGCGGCCATGTCAGACAGCATGTGCACACCAAGGAAGGGGCTCACTCGGGCAGGGCCCTTGTCCCGAAGCAAGTCGAACTGCGCTGCCAGGGAGATGGTGCCACCGATTCCCGTTCCCAAGAACACAGCGACCTCGTACGGGTCGACATCCTTTGGATTCAGACATGCCTGTCGCACCGCCTCCTGCGCGGAGACCACGGCAAACTGCGAGAAGCGATCGAAGCGCCGTGCGTCCCTCCTGTCCAGATACGCGAAGGGATCGAACCCCTTCACCTCCGCGGCGATCCGTGTGTCGAACCCTGATGCATCGAACAATGTGATGGTATCGACGCTGGACTGCCCGGCAACAGCAGCCTCCCAGGTCGTGCACGCATCGAGGCCCAAGGGACTCACCACGCCGATTCCAGTCACGAACGCTCGCTGCTTCATGGAGATGACTCCCTTCGGTTCCAGGCGAGCATCGGGCTCGCAATGCCTATCCTGTGGTCAACCCCGACACGGACCATGACGCTTCACCCGCCACCCGGCACAGGAACCCATCGCCTGTCGGGGGAGCTGTCAACAGCCCCACCGCGTTCATCGGCCCAGCGTCGCTCACATCCGCTATCAGAGAATCCTGGAGCACGCCTCTCAGCGGGTCTCCTGCCACCCGTTCCAATGCACTCGGTCTTCACGGTAGCGTATCTGGGGTGCCGGAACGTGGGCAGGATGGCCGATCGGGACAAACGCCAGAGGAACGACATGATCAGGCAGCCCCAGCAGTCGCCTGAATCCCTCCTCTCGGTCTTGTGCGGGATGAACCCCTGTCCACACCGCGCCCAAACCCTGGGCGTGGGCGGCCAGCAGAATGTTCTGCACCGCCGCCGAGCAATCCTGAATCCAGAACCCTGGGTACTCTTCCAGCGAGGTGTCGCCACACACCAAGATGCCGACCTGGGCCTCCTTCGCCATGGCGGCGTATGGGCTGAACGAGGGGACCTGATCCAGCAGTGTGCGATCATCGATCACCACGAACTGCCACGGCTGCTGATTGCCTGCGGACGGCGCATGCATCGCGGCGTCAAGCATCTCGCGTATGGCTGCCTGGGGCACGGGCTGAGGCGTGAACTTCCGGACGCTACGTCTCGACGTGATGGCCTCGATGGTGTGCATGAGTGCCTCCTTTCGTCACAGTGACGCGGGAAGGATCGTACCTCGGCCCGGCTCCGTCAACGGTGAAGGAGGAAAGAAGGGATGAAGGAAAGAATGGAGCCCGCGGGGCACCCCCAAATCCTGTGTGAGAGTACAAGGGAAAACTCGTACTCGACTGCCCCAGCTCGTCGATTACGACTGCAATTGCGATTACGACACCGATGGCGAGACCGACCCTGAGTCAGGAGATAGGAGTGAGCTGAGGGCTGACAGCCGATAGCCACCAGCGGGCCGTACTCTCAACGGTCAAGTCAGAACATGGGTAACGTTTCAGGTTCAGAACATAGGTAACACTTCGTCATTGCGCGGATGGCGATGGACTGGGACGA
>JAFGKV010000310.1 GCA_016928395.1 Candidatus Fermentibacterota bacterium
AGAGCCAACTGCCGGCTGTACTCTCAACCCTGAGAATTCTGAGGGAGCCCGGCGTCCTCAGAGGCCGCACTGAACCCTGAACCCTGGCTCCTGAACCCTGAACCTACTCGGTCACGGGTTCTCGAGGGTGTCGGCATGCGCGCCGATTTCCGACATTACCCTTTCCACCAAGGAGAGAAACCGGCTATCCGTCATGAGTTGCGGGAGTTTCTCCGGCGCCAGGAGGCCCTCGTCTTTGAGCCTGGCCACGGTAGCCTGAGTGACGGAGTCTTCCATTACCGTGTCGATACGGCCGCCGACTCTGGCAAGCTCCGTTCCTAGAGCATTCCGAAACTGCGGTGTTCGCCAGTCTTCCGGGACGATCCCCATCCGGGCCAGTTGTTTCATGGTTGGCTCGTCCGCCAGGAGTGCCTGAAGCCGCGGATTGCCCATAATCTCAGACGTCTCTCCCGAACGCAACGCCTGGCCGAACGCGGAATCCGCCACCAGGCGCGTAAACTTCGGGTTCTGCGCCACTGACCGCAGCCGGACGGTGGTTCCCTCGGGATCGCTGACCATGGCTGCCAGGCGCCGGGCTCTATCCGGGCTGCTCACTTTGCCTTTCAGCGCCAGGTAGGCGCCGTGACCCATCAGTTGCTGGGAGAGCCGCATGGCGCGGCTGCCCTCCCCCGAAGGCAGCCTCTCACCCCATGGGCTTGTCCGCGCCGCTCCGTAGAGCCAGCACAACACCACCACGGTAATGGCGCCCGTCGCCAACCCGATGAGTCCGCCCAAGGGCCTCCCGGAGGGATGTCGTGCCTTGTCGCGCCGGCGCTTGGGCGTGCGGAACCAGCTCTCTATGAAACCAAAACAGACCGAAACCGCCACGAATACTGCGATCCCTCCCAGCACAGTCGCGGCAAGGGCACTCAGATCGACATGCCTCGCCAGCCATCCTCCGATGGGTCGGGCATACTGCCACGCAGCCCAGTAGGCACACACAATCCTGGCAATGTCCAGCACGGCTCGGGCCGCGCCGCGACCAAAACCCCTGGCCCACGAGAATAGCAGAACGACAACGGCAACTACGTCAATCACATGAGGCACGATCGATTCCTCCTCTCGCTTTGGCCCCATGGTGCAACAGGACCGACGCTCCCCACCCCTCGATCATTCATCCATGCCCGTCAACATACATCGACGAATCGAGATTCGAGGACATCAATCCCGGGCACCGAGACCCGCAGCAACAGGGGCGAGAATCTCCAGACATTTCCGACGTCGCATGCGCTCACGCCTGTTGCCGAGTAGACCTGTGGAGACTTCTGTATTGGAGCGGGAACCCTCCTTCAGCGAGAAACACCTCTGAGCCTGGTCACCAGAGCCGCCAGTTCTTCCCGCAGCACCGTGGGAAGTCGCGAGCCGAACCGGGCATAGTGGCGTTCGATCTGTTCCACCGTGGCAAGCCAGCCACTGGCATCCACCCGCAGGAGCTCAACCAATGCGTCACGCGGCAGGTCGAGCCCTTCGGTGTTGAGGTCGGATGGACGGGGTAACCGGCCGATGGGGGTGTCGACAGCGTCGGCGGTTCCGTCGCAACGCCGGAAGATCCACTCCAAAACCCTGCTGTTCTCGCCATAGCCGGGCCAGAGGAACTTCCCGTCGTCGCCCTTGCGGAACCAGTTCACGTAGTAGAGCCTCGGCATCATGCTCGGCGATGTACGCCCGGTCATGGAAAGCCAGTGGCCGAAGTAATCGCCCATGTGGTAGCCGCAGAACGGCAACATGGCAAAGGGATCGAAGCGCAGTTGCCCGACGGCGCCCGCCGCGGCAGCCGTGGTCTCACTGGACATGATCGATCCCAGGAACACTCCGTGCCGCCAGTTGAATGCCTCGCAGACCAAAGGAACCACGGTAGGACGCCGTCCCCCGAACAGCATGGCCGAGATGGGCACACCCCGCGGGTCTTCCCATTCGGGGGCGATCACCGGGCATTGGTGCGCCGGGGTAGTGAACCGCGCATTGGGATTCGCCGCCGGCCTTCCGCACCCCGGCCTCCACGGACGCCGGATCCAATCGGTCAAAACAGGCGGCTCTTCATCGGTCATCTGTTCCCACCATACGTCGCCGTCTAAGGTCATGGCGCAGTTCGTGAAGATGGAATTGCGGGCCGCGGAGAGCAGTGCATTGGGGTTGCTCTTCATGCTGGTGCCGGGAGCGACGCCAAAGAAACCCGCCTCAGGGTTGATGGCCCACAGCCGACCATCAGCCCCGAACTTCATCCATGCGATGTCATCGCCGATGGTCTCGACCTTCCAGCCGGGGATCGTCGGTATGAGCATCGCCAGGTTCGTCTTCCCGCACGCCGAGGGGAATGCGCCGGTAATGTACTTCACCGTGCCCTCAGGGCTGGTGAGCTTCAGGATGAGCATGTGCTCGGCGAGCCATCCTTCGTCGCGGGCTTGCACCGATGCGATGCGAAGGGCATGGCACTTCTTTCCCAGCAGAGCATTGCCACCGTAGCCTGAGCCGAACGATCGGATCTCCCGGGTTGCCGGGAAGTGGGTGATATACTTGTGGGTCGGATTACACGGCCAGGGCGCATCCGCCTCGGTACCGGTCAAGGGCACGCCCACGGAGTGAAGCCCGCGCACGAAATCGGTGCTCTGACCCATCACGTCAAGCACCCGGGTACCGACCCTGGTCATGGTGTGCATATTCGCGACAACGTAGAGGGAATCGGTGAGTTCAATGCCGATTCGGGCGATGGGGGAACCGACGGGGCCCATGCTGTAGGGAATCACATAAAGAGTTCGCCCTCGCATGCAGCCCTCATACAACCCGTCGAGTATACCGTGCATCTCGTCGGGGGCCTTCCAGTTGTTTGTAGGCCCGGCATCGTCTTGGGTTGGGGAGCAAATGAAGGTTCGGTCCTCAACCCTGGCAACATCGCCGGGATCCGACCGCACCAGGACACTGTTCGGCCGCTTCTGGTCATCAAGCCACATCGCGGTGCCGGAGTGCACCATACCGCGCAGAAGATGGGCGTACTCCGTCGGTGATCCGTCACACCAGTGGATGGCATCCGGCTGACACAGCGTCGCCATATCCTCAACCCAGGTGACCAGCGCCTGGTTCTTCGCGGGTACACCAGATATCGTCCGATTCACGAAGACCTCCTTGTTCAGTAGAGCCCTTATTACAGGCTCAATCCTCCACGGAGTCAACCTCCATCGCACTCACTCTCGCTATGGGGCCCAGAGCCCGGGATCCCGCGGAAAACTCGCCGTATTCGCAGCTGTTTGTGTGC
>JAFGKV010000045.1 GCA_016928395.1 Candidatus Fermentibacterota bacterium
CTATCGGAGCCGCAGCTCCGAGTACGAGTATTCCGAGTACGAGTATGAGTACGAGGTCAGGATGTACTCTCAAACAAGTCGGGCCTCGAAGGCGCGGGGTACACTCAGATTTTCCAAGGGTGAGAGTATGCGGCGCAGCGGGCGGGCACAGAGTCCAGGGCAGAGCTCTGCGAGGAACCGTTGCCTCGTAGGGGCGATCGTCCCTGGTCGCCCGCCAGTGGCTCGGGGTCGGTATCGCTATCGTTGTCGTAATCGCAGTCGACTCGCCGGGCAGTCGAGCATGAGCACGACTTTGCGGGTTCTCTCAAACAAGTGGGGGCCCCGGGCCCGCCCGGACGATACACGGCGTACCTTCCACCCCTCCCCCGTCATTGCCCGACTTGATCGGGCAATCCAGGCCAAAGCGTCTGCACCGAGTTCAGGATCACCCGGTCAAGCCGGGTGATGACATTCGTGCTCCTCACCACACCCGCTCGTTCCATGCCCTGGGTGGGAACGCCTCGCCGCCGTTTCGCGGTGAGGGTGGGCGCCGGCTCCTTCCCGCAGCGTTGGATGCTGGGGCGGCTTTGCGTGAAGTTACAGCTCAGTCGTTTCTCCGCGGCCTCTCCTCACTCTGTTGCCGACTGCCTACCGGCTCGGGGTCGATATCGCTATCGGCGTCGATTACTCGCCCATTCGACTGCGAAGCTGACTGCGAGAGCGATCGCCACGAGATCGCATGATCGCCTGCTCTCACACAAGGGAAGGCCGGGCCGGGCCGGACGATCCATGGCGTACCCTCCGGTCCTGCAGCGTGAAGTCGCAGCGTAGTGCCGGCAACCGTTCCTGACGCCGCACTTTGCCCTGTCTTGGATCCCGCGAGCCCCACTCGGTACGCCGAATGGCTGGCGAATAATGCGCCAGGCCTCCCTCCGGTTTCCTGAAACCACAGAGTCGCCGTGCCGACCGCCTCACTCTTCCCGCGAAACGATGAACTGGGGACCGTGCGGTATGGAGCACATCACGCACCGGGGAGCGTATGCCGCGGCGCCGTAGCCGCGCATACCGCCGGAGGCATTGCGCACCTGTGCAAATCCCCGCTGCAGCAGCAGGCTTGCCGCCATACTGGAACGCTGGCCCGTGCTGCAGACAGTGATGAGGGGACGATCCAGCGGCAATTCCCGATGCCTGGTACGAAGGTCGGCCGCAGGGATATTCACGGCACTTCGAATGTGTGACTGGCCGAACTCCTTGGCGCCGCGCACATCCACGATCACCCGGTTGCCTTCATCGAGCACGCGGTCGTGAAGTTCCTGAGACGAGAGCTGAGGTACATGGGCAGTCGGCAGTCCGTCGGCCGTCCACTCAAACATGCCCCCATCCAGATAGCCGACCACGCGGTCATGCCCTACCTTCTGCAGCCAGAGCACGGCATCCTCCACCGCCATCTCGTCATCGGCCACCAGCAGGATATCGCTGCCCGGCGGCACGATCCACCCGGCAAAGATGGGGAAGTTCCCACCCAGAGGGAGGCTCAAGGCGCCCGGAACATGCTGGCCGCCAAAGGCATCGTAGTCACGAGTATCGACAACCACGGTAGTGCCCAAAGCGGCTGCCTCGTTGAACGTCTTCGGGTCCATCGGAACCGGGGACGCCAGTGCAGCCACGAGAACCGGCCCCTGCCTGTTCACCTCGCTGCACCTGCTGAAGTGATCGGGCACCTCGGGCATGTCGGTGGTCAGAGCTCGCACGAACTCGTCGCGATTGGTGATCTGAAGAGCCCCATTGTGGTGACGCTCATACCCGATGGTGCTGTGCCGCTTTGACGACATGGAACGCCCGCACAACGATCCGGCGCCATGAGCCGGATACACCTCACAGTAATCAGGGAGAAGGAGCAGCTTCTCATGGAGACTGGCATGAAGCGCCTCGGCGAGCTCCGTGGCCCGGGACGGGAAGAGATCGGGACGGCCAACATCGCCGACAAACAGGGCATCGCCGGTGAACACCCCCACCGGGTCTTCTGATCTCGAACCGTCTCGGAGTACGAAGCATACATGCTCGGGGGTGTGCCCGGGCGTCTCCATCACCTCCAGAGTCATATGCTCAAGGGTAAGCAGATCCCCATGGCCGACTCCGACATGGGGAAACGCACAGCCCGCTGACCGGGAGGCATAGATGGCAGCACCGGTCTCCTCCGCCAAGTCGCGATGGCCGGAGACAAAATCGGCGTGCAGATGGGTCTGGAGCACGTGGGTGATCCGAACGCCGAGTTCCCTGGCTGCATCCAGGTAGATGCCAGTATCGCGCTCCGGATCGATAACGGCGCAGGCGTCAGAGCCCGCCAAGAGATACGAGCTATGGGCGATCTTCTGCACGAAGAAGTGCCGTAGCAGCATGAGAACCTCCGTGGGGGAAGGACTGAAGTAGCGGCCTTAGGTCGGTACCAGTGATCATGACGAAGCCTTCACTGGCAGCAGACCCATGGGCATCCTGCTTGAGACAGAGCAGAGTACGGTGTCACGAGTCAACACACACCCGCTCGGTCCCCGCTGTCCATGTCCAGTGCGAGAGACCGAGACCGGGGCCGCGCGGCCATTCCACTATGGGGACAGCGTCGTCTCCAGGTCGGCATCGTGGATGCGGTGCCCAACAAGGAATCTCAGCAGGAGTGCGCGTTGGGTGGGCTGGGCGGGGTCACATCGGGGTAGGTCGCCGTCAAGGGAATGCACTGCCTCGAACCGACTGCCGCGCCGCTGAGGAAACGGTGGCGCCCCTCCTCCGTTCTGTCAGGCAGACTCCGGAATCTGGACACGCGAAAGCACGAGGTCGGCGGCCTTCTTGAACGCGAAATGGAGCTGGCCCAGGCCTGCCTGGCCCTTGGCCACAGCGCCAAGGAGCAGCAACGGGCCAATGCTCCTGGCCGCGACCCACGCACCTTCGCCGCCCCAGTAAATCTGTTCCCAAGCCGTATCGGCGCCTTTCCATATCTTGACGCAGGTCCGAAGGGCGGCATACTCTGCGGTTCCCTCGGCGGGGGGTGCGGGCCACGCCGCCAGGATTCGGGCGTCCTTGTCCACCAACCATGCGACCTTGAGCGCAACTGCGGCCCCCGTCATGCAGCCGGTGAGGAGGTCTGCCAATGCCGCCTCATCGCCCAATTGCTCCCGCCAGCGCCGTTGGTGATCGGCCTCGGCCTTGGCTCGCTCATCCATGCGTCGAAGACCTTCCAGGAGAAGGTGCTGGACATCCTTCTTTATCGTGGTGACATCGCTCATTCTGCCCTTGTCAAAGCTGAACTTCCCTTCCACCCACTCCAGCAGGTCGTAGATCACCCCTTCCCCCTTGAGATCCCCAGCCTCTGCGTGAACAATCGTCCCATTATGGTAATACACCACGGCCTCGCGGTCTCCGTTGGAGAACGCAAGTGAACCGGTGAGTCGCCCGATCAACGGTATCTGCAGTAGGTCGGGAACGCTGAGATCGCCCAGTGTGCCTTTCAACGACATGCCATCACCTCCCCCTTCACTCAAAACGAGAGAGGACTTCCTTCATAACCGTGCGGACGGTGTCCAGGACTCCGGCTCCCTGTGTAGCAACCGATGCAAACCTCGGCCAGGAATCCGCCCTGAGATCGGCGTCGAGATCCTCGACCGTCAGGATTCCATCCATATCCCTCTTATTATACTGCAGTACCACTGGCACCGGGCCCGGCTGCAGCCCGTAGGAGGCCATGTTCTCCAGCATGCCACGGAGGCTCTCCACGTTGTCGGGCCTTCGCGACGCCTGCGAGTCAGCCACGAACACAACCCCGTCGGCTCCCGATAGCACAATCCGGCGACTCGCCTCGTAGTACACCTGACCAGGCACGGTGTAGAGATGGAACCTTGTCTTGAATCCCTGGATCTCTCCCAACTCCAGCGGGAAAAAATCAAAGAACAGAGTCCGCTCCTGCTCCGTATCAAGGGTGATCAACTGCCCCTTCCGGTCATCTGTGAGACGCGAGTACATGTAGACAAGATTCGTAGTCTTCCCGCTCATACCGGGCCCATAGTATACGATCTTAAAGTTGATCTCCCGAGTCGCAAAGTTGATGGTTGACACTACTCGCTGAATATTCTGTCAATAAGGCTTGAGGCAAATTCCTTGAACTGCGCCACGATGAGTTCCTCACGATCTGTTCGCTCGCGAGACACGCTCATAAGCGCTGCGAGCCCATCTGCGGCACGCTTGGCGTGAAGACGCACGAGCCCGATACGCTGGGAGTCCTCGAACACCGCTATGAGCATGGCTGTACCGGCCACCAAAGAGATATGCACATGCCGTGATGCGCCTTGCTGGAACAAGATGGAAAATTCCTTCTCACCGATGAGTGCGGCAACCTGTCTCGTTGCGGCAAATGAGCCCGCTACCAGGGTCGCAAGGGCCGTAATATTCAGAAAGGAGGTTGTGCCACGAGCCGAAATGGTGTGGCCGTCCTTGGTGATAAGTATGGCACACAGCGACCCACTCTTTTCTATCAACGTATCAAGAACATCTTCAATTCTCTCACGTTCATCAGACAACATGATAACTTTACTGAGAGGGCTCATTCCTTCTCCTGCCGTTGGATTACTTCATGACTCTCTTGAGCAACTCGAATGCATCATCAATTCGGTTTTTCTGCAGCAGTATTGACACATCTGCCAGGCTATCCATGAGCGAAGTGTCTCCGTCCTCCGCGGCTTTGTCGATCCCCATATCCAGAAGCGATTGAACCGCGTCGCGCATCTCTCCAATGGTGCGGGCGGCCGCCAACGCCACCCTAAGCCGTTCTCGCAGCTCGCCGCCCGCCCGATGGGCTCTTGGCGCCTCCCCGGCAGAGGTCACCCGATCCGACCACGCATCGAGGAGCAGCAGTACATCCCGATCGACAGCGGTTTCCACGAAGCTGAACCAGCCATCCGCTATGTCCTGGGCATGCCCCAGAGGATCCTTGCACCGGACACCGGAGGCATAGGCGGCAATGGGCTCTCCATCACGAATCCATACAGTGAGTTGCTCCGCGGAGCTGTCTACCGGCTCGATGACCAAGCGCCCACTGCGGCGCTCGGCCTCCAGCATCGGCAGGATGACCCTGATGCCCCCGCCTGGCAACGCCCCACTCAGGGCAAAGTTGGATCGGGAGGCAACCCTCACTCCTGCCCCACACTCAAGGAAGGAGCATAGCGCCTCCTCATCGTCGTAGGAACATGACCAGGCGCGAAGCGAGCGAAGAAGTTCGCGATTCACGAAGTCCGAGCCCTCACCCACAACGCACATGACCGCGGACACGCACAATGGGGAGGAGCGAAAGCCCACAAGCCACTCGACCGGGACTTCACCCAGCACGGCGCTATCCACCAGCAGTCCGTCGGCGTAGTGTCCCGTGAGCCAGCACTGGGCCTGGGAGAGACTCGACAGCCCCATGACCTCCACCGGCATGCGCCCCGAGACTCGCCCCGCAAGGTGCTGGGTCTTCTCCGGGCCTACGACCGCCAATCGAAGGCCGCGTGCCTCTCGTTGCCGGCCGCCCACCAAGCGAATGCCCGCAGAATCCGGCGAAGGGCGATCGTCATGCAAAGTCTGCTGGTCCGGCGACGCGGTCATGAGCATACCTGCCAACTCACCGGTACCGGCCAATGGCTACGCAGATCAACCGCCGCCTGACTACAGCTCCGACGCCAACTGCTCGGCCGCCTTGCGAACGGCTATACGGATGGCGCCCAGATTTCCTCCGGTGGTGGCGGTGGCGGCCAGCATCGCTTGGTCACTCACGCCCTTCAAGAAAGCGACGCCCTGGTCAAATTCCATCATAGCCTGATTGAAGGCCCCCTGCTCCAAACCACTGCCCATCATCTCGGCGGTACCGAGCCCAGTAGAAATGATGGCGCCCACCGCTTCCACATCGACGCTCGAAGACGCGATGGCTTCTATCACAAACCCATCACGACTCACCAGAATTGCCGAGGTGATTCCCGGGGTCTTCCCCAATGTCTCCAAGGTGTCCTTCATTGCCATCCCAAATTCTCCTTCCCAAGGAGAAGGCCCTCAGCCTTCCCCGCAGACGTCCTCGCGTCACGGCACTCCTGTCCAATGCCGGCAGAAAGGCTTTCAGAAGCCAACAGCGCGGTCAGGACTGGCGTGCCATGACGGCGATCCGGGATGGCCAGCGGACAAGCCAACCCAGATACCCGTGAAAACAAGAACAAAATACTCACGCGTGGGAGGGCAAGGCAAGGCAAACCGCAATCCCACGCACAGACACACGGAGCATGGCCCGTGCCATTCCTGAGAGAGCTCAGTGTGTTCGCGACGGTAATCCAGACCCTTGGTTCAGATGTCAATGGCACAACAGTTGCAGACTTCCTGCCACGAACAGCGCCATGACTCCACCATCGGCGTCTGAGTGCACCCAAAACACCGGCTCGTGGAATCGTAGCGGCGGGATGTTTGCCTCAGCCGTTCGCTGCGCTGCCTCCGCTCGGATGGACTGAATGCGTAGGGCATTTCCGAATGCCTGTATCGTTTTGAGACATACTTCTGGTTGTACGCCTGCTCAAGGAGGAAAACCATGGCCGATGACAATGCTGCGATCCACCAGGTGTCACACTTTCTCGCCGCCCTCGCTCACGCCTGTGAGACAAACCTGGGCCGGAGCAGCCTGTCGCTCTCGGTTCTCGCCGGCAAGAAATTCGGCAGAGAGGCCGTGCAGGCTTCAGAGCAGACCACCGACCCGTTCAGGGCCGTGGAGATCCTGAGGGACGCCCTGACTGCCCGCGGCATCATGTGGGATTTCGCACCCTTCGCGGGGGACAAGGGCACAGTCTTCGAGGAAGACGGAAAGAAGCGGATCCGGCTTGAGTTTCACACGTGCATGGTGCGCAACGCCCTGTTCAGGTACGCTCATGACCAGAAACTGTCTCTCTGCTACATGTCCCATGGCGTGTTCGCCGGCGCCATGGAACGGGTCATGCCAAATACCACGGTCCATTTGGAGATCATTCACGCTGGTCCCAATGCATGTCTGAAGGATCTGATCTGGGAGGATGCGTCATGAAGGTGACAATCTCCACAGAGTGGCTCTCCGGCTGCTCGGGATGCCATATCGCCCTGGTTGATCTCCACGAGAAGCTCCTTTCGCTTCTTGAAGAAGCGCAGATAGTCAGATCGCCCGTATTGATCGATGAGAAGGGGTATCCCCACGCCACGGTGGGCATTGTGGAAGGCGCCGTGCGGAGCGAGCATGACAAACATGCCCTGCTCAAGATGCGCGAGAGCGTCGACAAGCTGGTAGCATTCGGCACATGCGCCGTGTACGGCGGACCATCAGGCATAGGATGGCTGTATAGCCGGGATCAGGTGCTGGATGCGGCGTACGAGCAGGGGCCCACCAATGCGGGCGGCGAACGACCGGACGCGGAGGCCCCCGCTCTGGAGAACAGCGTCAGGCCCATCGATGAATACGTTGACGTCGACCTCTACCTCCCCGGGTGCCCGCCTCATCCGTTCTTCGTGGCGGCGGGGCTGAGGAAGCTGGCAGATGACTCCAGGCCGGGCTTGACCCATCGCTCCGTATGCGCCGATTGCGAGCGCAAGATGGAGAAACGGCAGGGGGTGCAGCTTCGTCCCGCGGCCGTCGCGGGAGACGATCCGGACCTCTGTTTTCTGTCGCAAGGGATCGTGTGTCTTGGATCAGTCACGCTGAATCGTTGCATGGCACCGTGCCCCAAGATCGGCGTCGCATGCACCGGGTGTGCCGGTCCGGCGATAGACGTGCTGACCGATCCCCAAAGGGATCTCAGGAGTGAGCTAGCTTTACGCATGGAGAAACTATGCGGGATCCCCAGGAGCGAGATCATCGCCTATCTGGAGAAGAATGCCAACACCTTCTATGCCTATGCCATGAGCTCACCCGCTCTCTACAAGAAGCCGACGGTGGAGCTTCGAGAGTGGGCCGGTCCTTCGGCCGTAGCCTGAACACGAGGAGCAGACCTATGTCTACGACACTCACCATAGACCCAGTCACCAGGATAGAGGGTCATGCGAAGATACTCCTCGACCTCGACGACCAGGGTGTGGTCCAGCACGGCCACCTTCAGGTGCTGGAAATCCGGGGTTTCGAGAAGCTGCTGGAAAAGATGGAGTTGTTCCGGATGCCGCAAGTCACCGGGAGGATTTGCGGTGTCTGTCCTGCGGCCCACCACCTGGCCTCGGTAGCGGCCATAGAGGCCGGACTGGGCGTCGAGATTCCTGAGGCCGCCGGGATGCTCCGTGAGCTCCTCTACGTAGGCCACATACTCCATTCTCACGCCTTGAGCACCTTCGTCTTGCTTGGCCCAGATGTTGTGCTGGGAATCGATTCCGACCCGGCCACACGGAATATCTTCGGGATTTTGAAGGCACATCCCGAGGTGGCGAAGAAGGCCCTCAAGCTGCGGAGCATCGGCCAGCGAACGGTCGAAGTGGTCGGCGGCCGCGGCGTTCATCCCGTCGCCGCCATACCCGGTGGCATGGCCGGCGTGCCTTCCGAGGAACAATGGTCCCAAATGGCCGAGTGGGGCCAGGAGGCGATGACGCTGGTGGCGGACCTTGCTGACGCTCTGAGAAGCAAGCTGAGTGCGCTCGACGATGCCGCCGCCGCGTCGATGCTGCCCTTCCACAGCCTCGCGCTGTCCCGCGGAGGAACCGTGGACTTCCTTCAAGGTGATATCGTGGTGGTCGATGAGAACGGTGGAGAAGAACGGCGATTCCCGCCGGCGGACTACGCTGCCCACCTTGTGGAGCATGTGATGCCGGGATCCTACATGAAGGCAGTCGCCCTGCGGGGAAGGCCCGAGAAGGACTATCTTGTAGGTCCATTGGCCCGTCTCAATGTGAATGCGCACTTTTCGACGCCCAAGGCCGATGCGCTGCTGCAGGAGTACCGGCAGCGCCTCGGCATCGCTCGATCCCCTCTCCCGTACATCGAAGCACGGCTGCTGGAGATGATGCACTGTGCCGAACGAATGATCGCCCTGACTTCAGGTCCACGGCCTACATCACCGCCTCGTATCAGCGTACAGCCCGCTGAAGGTCACTATGTGAGCGCCATTGAGGCGCCCAGAGGCCTTCTGGTGCACGACTATACTGCTGACAAGGACGGCAGAATCGTGCGTGCTAATCTCATCGTAGCCACGCAGAACAACTACCGCGCCATCGATGCGAGTATCACCTCCCTGGCGCGTCACTTCAAACCTCAAGGCGACGAAGCGTTGAAGAACGGGATGGAGTTCGCCCTTCGCTGCTTCGATCCCTGCCTTGCCTGTGCCACCCACGCAGCGGGCCGCATGCCCCTGGAAATCGTGGAACGGCAGAACGGCGCCACGATTCGACTCATTAGGAGGTAAGGCCATGGTGACCATCAGGGTTGACGAGAAGGCATGCGTCGGCTGCGCGCTCTGTGTCGACGAATGCCCCACCGATGTCTTCACCTTCGATGAAAAGAAGCGCCTGCCGGTGGTGGAGAAGCCAGAGATGTGTTTCGGATGCCTGAGTTGCTCAAAGATCTGCCCGGCCGATGCCATCGAGCACGAAGGCATCAAGGTGAGCACGAACTTCTACCACGATGCCTATGCACTCAACATGGCAGCCAAACTCGGCTTGGCCGAAGAACTGGAGACCGGTGTCACCAGTGAGGAAGCTGACCGAAAGCGAGCCGTCGATGACCTAGGAATCAGGCTGCTGTCCATTGCCTCGGTGCTCAGGCAGACTTTAGGCAACGCACTTCCGGCCGTGGGAAGGATGGCCGGCACGACCTTGGCTGCCCAGCTTCCCCGCTACCAGATGCCGGCGTCGTTCGACGAGGCGATACAGGTCGTGCGCGATTCCCTCAATCCCGCATGGATCATCGGCGAAACGACGCGAAGCAATGAATCGCTGAAGCTCAAGGTCGAAGGGTGCTTTGTCCGCGACCTCTGCAAAAAAGAAGGCCTGGAACTCGGTGGGGATCTGTGTATCCTCTTCGGGACCTATCTGCTGGGGTACTTGGGCAAAGTGACCAAGTCGCGACTCAGGCTGATGAACACGGCGCAAGGCTGGAAGGAATGCACGTACGATCTCGAAGTCCACACCTGAAAGGCCTCCCCATTACCGCGTTGTGATCGCCAGCGCGGGCAATCGCCTTCTGGGCGATGACGGAGTGGGGCACGTAGTGCTCGAAAGCCTCCGCGCCCACTCCCCATGGGACGGGCGCGTGGGCTTTCTCCCATTGGAGGGAGACCTGTTCGAACTGGCCGACTGGGTTGAGAAGGCTGACCATCTCATTATACTCGATGCCATCGCCGGCGAGCCGGTGGGACAGATCGACAGGACTGCGAGGCAACTGAGGCCCCAGGCCCCCTCGTTTCACCAGACCGACGTCGCCACGGTCTTGTGGCACCTCGAGGCGGTCCTTGGGATTGAAAAGGTCGCCCTCTGGGAAATCTGGGGCATACGCATCGCCATGCCCACGCGCTTCTCCGAGCATCTTAGCCCATTCGTGGCACAGGCTGCGGTTCATCTGGAGCACATAGTGACTGCACGGGTGCATCAGATCCTCGATGCCCACACAGCCACCTCCGACTGAGAACGACCGGCTCTCAGAGACAATGGAGGCTCTGGTGGGCGGGCAAGGGGGTTTTCCCTTGCGCCTGCTCTGCCAAATGGGTACTTAGCGGGCGTCTTCCCCTTCCTGAGGTTACGCATGAGACAGAAGCTCAAGCTAAAAGAGCAGACAGCTCTCAAGCGCTGGTCGGTGGACCAGGCTCGAGAGCTGTACGGGTTGCAGAGCTGGGGCAAAGGATTCTTCGACATCAATGGACGCGGCAACCTCATCGTGCGTCCTCACAAGAGCCCAGACTGCTACCTTGACATCAAGGAACTCGTCGACGAGCTGCGTATGCGAGATATCACGCCGCCTATACTCCTGCGCTTCACCGACATCCTCAGACAGCGGATTGAGGAGATTCAGGCATCGTTTCAGCACGCCATCGACGAGTACGGCTACAAAGGCGCGTACATCGGCGTGTATCCGGTAAAAGTGAATCAGAGCAAGGAGGTCGTCGAAGACATCATTGAGTTTGGCAAGCCCTACGGCTTCGGCCTGGAGGCTGGCAGCAAGCCCGAGTTGCTCATCGCCGTCGCGTCGCTGGACACCCCGGGGGCACCCATCGTGTGTAACGGCTACAAGGATGCCGAGTTCGTGGAAATCGCGTTGTGGGCCCAGAAACTGGGCAGGACGGCAATCGTCGTGGTCGAAAAGCCGTCGGAGCTCGACATCGTGGTTCGCGTGGCCCACCGGCTCAAAGTACGGCCAGTTATCGGGATCCGGGCCAAGCTGGCTGCCAGGGGAAGGGGAAAGTGGGAGAGTTCGGGCGGTGATCGCTCCAAGTTCGGCCTGTTCCCTTCGGAAATCCTTGACGCCATCCAAAAGCTGGAGCGAATCGGCATGCTGGACTGCCTCCAGCTCCTGCACTTTCACCTCGGATCCCAGATCACGGCCATCCAGAGCATCAAAGATGCCCTACGGGAGAGCACGCGGCTGTTCGCCGAGATGGTCCGCCTCGGCGCGAACATCCGATACTTCGATGTGGGCGGCGGCCTGGCGGTAGACTATGACGGGAGCATGACCAACTTCTCATCCAGCGCCAACTACACACTGCAGGAATATGCCGCGGACGTGGTATCTGCCATTGCCGAAACCTGCGCGGAACATGAGATCCCGCATCCGATCATCATAAGCGAGAGCGGCCGTGCCCTGGTCGCCTATCATTCGGCCTTGGTGTTCAATGTCCTGGGAACAAGCGAATTCAGCACGGCCACCGCGATACCGGAAATGCCTGCCGATGCGCCCGAGCCCGTGACAACGCTCCTGGAGATTCTGCAGAAGCTGTCGGTCAAGAACTTTCAGGAATCGTATCATGATGCGATTCAGGCACGAGATGAGGTACTCACACTCTTCAATGTCGGATTGCTGACCCTGGAAGCCCGTGCCACGGCGGAGCGCCTGTTCTGGCTCATTTGCTTCGGCATAGCCAAAGTCGTCAGAGGATTGGACTATGTGCCCGACGAGTTGGAACACCTGGACTCCTTCGTTTCGGATACCTACTACGGCAACCTCTCGGTCTTCCAGAGCCTCCCGGATCACTGGGCCGTCAAGCAGCTCTTCCCCATCGTACCCATTCACCGCCACCAGGAGCGGCCGACGCGCAAGGCGACCTTTGCCGACATTACCTGCGATTCCGACGGAAAGATCGACCAGTTCATCGACCTTCGCGATGTGCGCAACACCATTGACCTGCATGAATTGCGGCGAGACCCCTACTACATCGGTGTATTTCTGGTGGGCGCCTATCAGGAGGTCTTGGGGGATCTCCACAATCTTTTTGGCGACACTCATACCGTGCACGTGAGCATCACGGGGAAGAACACCTATCGCATCGACAAGATCGTGGAAGGCGACAGCGTGCGTGATGCCTTGGCCTATATGCAGTATCAGAAGCGCGACATGATGACCATGTTCCGGCGATCCATCGAGGAGAGTATCGAGCGCAAGAGGATCACGATCAAAGAGAGCGCCCGGATCCAGAAATTTCTGGAGGATGGGCTCGAAGGCTACACCTATCTGGAGTAGGTGTCCGCGTCCCAATCAGGAGGCCGACGCGGGCCGCGAGGCGCGCATTGCTCACAAGAAGGCCCCGGTTCAGTTCCACCGATCGCGGTCCCAGACGCTCCTGTACGGCAGCAAGGTGGGCAGGCGTGGTTGACGGCCCGTGAGACGGGGTCTCCAGCGCGAAGCGAACCGCCTCTTCCACCGTGTGCCGGTCGTATGCCATTTCGGCCGGGGGCGGGTTCAAGAGCAGCACCGCTGCTGGGCTACCCGCGGCGCGGGCCGCATGCCAGACGGACGTGACCTCCTCAGGGGAATCGACCCGGTGTTCCAATGAGAGACCGGTAGAACATGTGTAGAACGCGGGGACTTCGGAGGTCCTATAGCCCAGCACTATCACGCCCAGCGTCTCCAAAACCTCCATGGTCGCCGCCATGTCCAGCAGTGATTTCGCCCCCGAACAGACCACTACCATGGGCAATCGCGCCAGGCACCCAAGGTCTCCCGAGATATCCCATCCCCCGCCCCGGTGCACACCGCCGATCCCGCCGGTGGCAAGGGTAAGGACGCCGCGATGGTGCGCCAGCAGCATGGCTGCCCCTGCGGTGGTGGCGGCCCACCGGCCCAAAGCTATGGCGCCGGGGAGAGTTGCGGGAGTCACTTTGTCGGGCTTTGCAGCAATAAGCCTCTTCAGGTCACCTGTTGACACGCCGACTGTGGGCTTCCCTCCCAGCACGGCGCATGCGGCCGGCTCGGCGCCTTCCTCCCGGATTGCCCGGGCCATATCCTCGAAGCAAGGCACCGCCTGATCGGGAGGAAGGCCGTGGGTGAAGACCACCGTCTCCAGACCGACAACGGCCTCCCGGTGCACCGCTCTGTGACCTGCATCGAGCCTTTGTGCGCGGGGATCCAGCGTGAGCTGTTGCGATTCGCTCATGGTCTAGGTTTCTTCGCTTTCCTATTCGAGTAGTGCATTCTCGGTGCATGTTACTCGATTTGGCCTCACTTGCCTACCTCGCTCACTCAGGAAACGCGGATGACTCCATCACGACGATCACTGGCTCTGGCGGGAACAAACATGCTGGCCTCGGTGCTCATCGGTTCCTTCCTTGGGAGAGCCCTCGATGCTCGCTGGCACAGCGAGCCGTGGTGCTTCGTGGGCGGGTTTGTCCTGGGAGCTTCGGCGGGGTTCTGGGAACTGTACCGCATCGCGCGAGGGACATAGGCGGTGTGCACCATGGTCTCTGCGGCAATGGGGGCGGCACTGGGAGTGGTGCATGCCTCGCTGGCACTGAGCCCCGTAGCGGAGTCTCCCTTTCGGCTTGAGCCGCAACGCATGGCATGGAGGTTTGTCGCGCGTTTGTGTGCCGTAGCCCTGATTCTGGGAGGCCTCATCGCGTCAGGGGCGAATCCGCCGGCCCTCGCCATCGCCCTCGTGACGGGCTTTTACATCCGGGCCGCGTGGCTGGTGTGGGGCGTCTTCAGATGAGATCCCTCGTCGACCCTATAGACCACCTGCAGCTTCACTCCCTGCTCCAGCTCAGTGTCGCGGGAGTACGGCTAGACATCACCCAGGCGGTGCTTTTCATGTGGATCGGGTGCGGCGTGTTGGTGACGATGTTTCTCCTGGCCTCCCGGCAGACAGCCGTTGTGCCCCGCGGCATGCGGGTCGTTCTGGAGGTGCTTTTGCTGTTCATCCGCGAGGATATCGTCAAGCGCACCATGGGGATCCACGGTATCCGCTACTTTCCCGTCATCGCCACCCTGTTCTTCTTCATTCTGGTGTGCAACTGGGTGGGTCTCGTTCCGCTGCCGCGATCCTACACCGCCACCAGCAATATCAGCGTAACCGCGGCATTGGCCTTGTTCGTGTTTGTGCTGGTTCAGGTGGAAGGGGTACGCATCAAGGGCATCCGCGGGTACCTCCGCGGCTTCATCCCTGAAGGCGTGCCGTCGATGCTGCTGCCGCTCATGGTGCCCATCGAGATCATCAGCTTGGTGGCGCGGCCGTTTAGCCTCGCCATCCGTCTCTTTGCCAACATGCTTGCCGGGCACATCCTGATTCTGGTATTCATCGGCATGGCGACCACGGGATTCTGGCTCTTGAAAGCGGTGCCTCTGCTGGGAGCCGCAGTCATGTCGCTATTCGAGATCTTCGTGGGCCTCGTGCAAGCCTACATATTCTCCATGCTCACGGCCATCTACCTGTCTGAGGCAGTGGGTGAGAGTTAATCCAAGGGAGGATTTGCGTGGATAGCGTTGCAATGGCCTGGCTCGGTTCAGGGCTGGCCATAGGTTTGGCGGCCATGGGCACCGGCTTCGGCATGGGGTTTATGGTCGGGAAGGGTTTAGAGGGTGTGTCGCGGCAGCCAGAGGCGGCCGGTGCGATTCAACGCCTCATGGTCATGGGAATCGCCTTTGTGGAGGCACTGGCGCTCTATGCGTTGGTCATTGCCCTGTTTTTGGCATTCAAGGCATAAGTCGTGGCGATGCTCCCGCTCCCGTTGATCAGCCCGGTGCTGGCCGCGGGCGACAGCACCGTGTCAGGCCAGGGGCTCCTGAAGCTGGACGTTGGACTCATGATCTGGACATGGGTCAGCTTCTTCGTGGTGCTCTACGTGCTCAGCCGGTATGCCTACAAGCCCATGCTGGCCTTGGTTCGCCAACGGGAGAAACGCATCCAGGAAACACTCGCCAAGGCGGAGGACGCTCGTCTCCGTGCCGAAGCGGTCGCAGCCGAGCGCGAGCGTGTGCTGAAGCATGCCCAGGAGGAGGCGCAGAAGGTGGTGGACGCGGCCCGAGAAGCCGCCGAGGCCCAGGGGAGGCGCATCGTGGACGAAGCGCGGCAGGATGCGTCCCGGATTGTGAAACACGCCGAGGAGGAACTCGATAGGCAGCGCCGAAACGCCATGGCTGAGCTGGGAGAAACCGTTGCTGATCTTGCGGTGGAGGCTGCATCCCGGATTCTACACCATGAGCTTGATCGCTCCGCGCATCGCGCCCTCATCGACAGTGTCATTGAGGAGTTGGAGCAGAAGAGTGGATAACCTCTCGCTGGCCGGGGGGTATGCGGGTGCGCTGCTTTCGCTGGCGCGGTCGCGACGAGCCACGGAGGCTGTGGAAGCCGAGCTACGGGTCGTAGGCCAATTGCTGAAACGTGATCAGGGCGTCCGCCGCTCCCTGAGAGATCCCGAATTTCCTGAAGATGCCCGCATACAGGGTCTGCGGCACGCCTTGGGCGATTTGGTCAGCGACGTGGTCACGGGGCACCTAATCATGATGATTCAGCAGGGTCACGGGCATCTCATCGGCTCGATGATCGATCTCTACCTGAACGAAGCATCTGCTACGAAGGAGAGCATTACTGCGGAGGTGCATGCCGCGATCCCGCTGGACGAGAATCAGATTTCCCGGCTGGAGAGGGCACTCTCGAAAAGGTTCAGCAGGCCCGTCCGCGTCCAAGGAATGGTCGACCCCTCTGCCGAGGGTGGGTTGCTCATCAAGGCCGGCAATGAACTCATTGACGCCAGTGTGCGAACCCGGCTGAACCACCTACGCACCGCCATGCGCCGTCATCTGGGGGCTCTGGCAACACCCGATGCCTGAACTTCTGGATACCGCCCGAATCGCCCACGCCATCCGCGGGGGCTTGGCGTCGTTCCGCGAGGAGGTACGGAACGAGGAAGTGGGCGAGGTGGTCCACGTCGAGGAAGGCATCGCCAGGATACGCGGCCTCCCGAATGTCATGACCGAAGAGATGCTGTTGTTTGAGGGCGGCGTGGTAGGCATGGCGTTCAACCTCGAACGCGACGAGGTGGGCGCTATCCTCCTGGGTGATGCCGGCTCGGTGGTGCAGGGCGCCTTGGTTAGACGTCTTGACCGAGTACTGTCTGTACCGGTAGGGCATGAATTGCTGGGTCGCGTGGTCAATGCTCTGGCCGAGCCTATCGATGGCCGGGGCCCCATCGCCGCCACTGTCTATCGCGAGGTAGCTGGGCCGGCCCCACATGTTGCGGCGTCCCCGGCCGAAGAAGTGGACCGGGGGCGTTTGGACCCGTATATCCATCCCGATGGACTCACGGTTCGAGCACTGGAAGCGCCGGCGCCGGGCGTCACACAACGCCAGCCGGTGAGTGAGCCGCTTCACACCGGCGTCACCTGTATCGATGCCCTAATCCCCCTCGGCCGGGGGCAGCGGGAGTTGGTCATCGGTGACCGGCAAACAGGCAAGACCAGCGTGGCTATCGATGCCATACTGAGCCAGCGGGATAGTGGCGTGCTGTGCATCTATGTGGCGATCGGCCAGAGACTCTCCAGTGTCGTGTCCGTAGTGGAGACGCTCAAGAGCCACGGAGCAATGGATCATACCGTGGTAGTGTCGGCTACGGCTGCGGAACCCATCACGTTACAGTACATCGCGCCGTATACGGGCTGCGCCATCGGTGAGCATTTCCGCGATAGCGGCGGTCATGCTCTGGTCGTGTACGATGATCTCTCCAAACACGCCGTCGCCTACCGATCTATCTCACTCTTGCTCCGGCGCCCTCCCGGCCGTGAGGCGTTTCCTGGTGACATTTTCAACATTCACTCACGCCTGCTGGAACGCTCCGCCAAGCTGCTGGAGAAGCATGTACTCGTTCCCCGTGCCCGGCCTGCCGCCGGCGTCTCCCAAGACGATGCGGTTGATGGCAGCGTCTGGGAAGGCGAAGACGGGCGGACACGGGCAGTGGCGGCGCTCGAGGCCCATCCCCGGCAGGGTGAATTAGAGGTCGCCTTAGTGAGTGGAACCGGCGGCTCCTTAACGGCGCTGCCCATAGTGGAAACGCTGGAAGGCGACTATGCCGCCTACATACCCACGAATATCATCTCCATCACCGACGGCCAGATCTACCTGGAGGCCGACCTGTTCAGATCGGGCATCAGGCCCGCGCTCAACGTCGGTTTGTCGGTATCCAGGGTTGGCGGCCACGCGCAGACCAAGGCAATGAAGCAGGTGGCGGGGAAGACCCGGCTCGATCTGGCTCAGTATCGAGACCTGGCCGCTTTCGCCCAGATCTCGGCGGAAATCGATCCGGCCAGTCAGCGACAACTGACCCGTGGCGCCCGCCTCATCGAGATCTTGAAGCAACCCACCGGCACACCGCTGCCTCTGTGGAGGCAGGTTGTTGTCCTGTGGCTTGGGGTCAATGGCCACCTCGATTCGATACCGGTGGAACGCGTGCCTTCCGCCATGGCGACCTTGTTCAGCCTGATCGAAAGCAGATATCCGCACGTCCAGCGCTTTATCACGGAACACAAGGCCTTGGACGATGATATCCAGGCGGATCTTCATCGCTGCGCACGGGAGCTGGCCGCCGTCTTGGGTGTGGAGGTCTCATCCTGAATGGCCGCCATCCGAGACATCAAACGGCATATCAAAGCGGTGCAGAGCCTTCGCCAGATGACCCATGCGCTTACCCAGGTGGCCGGCGCCCGGGCACGAAGATACCGCATCCAGCTTGCGGAAGCGTGGCCGTATGCACAGGGGCTGGAGCGGGCCATGTCATTGCTGACCCTGCGGCATGGACTGCAGCACCCCCTGTTATCGTGCCGGGAGGTAGGACGCGAAATCGTAGTGGCCATCGGCTCGGAGCGGGGGCTCTGCGGAGCCCACAACCTGGAGGTGCTGCAGCGTGTCCGGGCGATGCCGCGCCCGCAACCGGGCGTGAAGCGTGATCTCCTGGTGGTGGGATCGAAGCTCGCCGAAACCTGCGCATCCCACGGCATGGCGGTTTCCAGGGCGGTGACCCGGCCCCGATGGGGATACGCCGAGGAGATAGATCCTTTGGCGACACAGCTTACGGTCGAGTACTTGCAGAATTCCTATCAGTCCGCGACGACCGTCGGGTTCAGCCGCGACGTCTCGGGGAACAAGTCGGTTACGATGCGCGCGCTGCTTCCCGTGCGCCCTGCAACGGCCCCCGTGCTGTCGCATCTTAGTCCGGAGATCGAGCCCGGCTCCATAGATCTGCTGGAACACCTGGTCCCACGGTTCATCCGGTCGCAGTTGAGGGTGACCTTCCTCCAGTCCATGGCGCTGGAAGAAGAGGCCCGCGCCTTGGCCATGCAATCAGCGACCACCAATGCAACCGAACTCCTGGATGGACTGACGCGACGGTATCGAAGGGCGAGGCAGGATCGAATCACCAGCGAGATCCTCGAAGTGATAGCCACCACTGACGCGGGAGCCGCGGCATGATCCGCCAGCACTTTGGGAGTGCCGGCGGCAAGGTGACCCAGATCGTCGGGCCTGTGGTGGATGTCGAGTTCTTCGGGTTGGAGGTCCCGCCCTTGAGCACGGCGCTGGCCGTCAACGGGTTTCTCGTAGAGAACCAACCCTTGGTGCTGGAAGTGGCAGAGCATCTGGGGGGTGATGTGGTGCGATGCATCGCCATGGGCTCGACCATCGGCCTCTGGCGCGGCGCAGCGGTCACGAGTCTTGGAAAACCCATTTCCGTGCCGGTCGGCAGGGGCTGCCTGGGACGAATCCTGAACATTCTCGGTCATCCCTGCGACAGGCTCGGCCCGGTGCCGACCTCCACAGTGCGTCCTATCCACCGGCATCCCCCGCCGTTCGAAGACCAGGTACCCCCTATCCATGTGTTCGAGACGGGCATCAAGGCATTGGATCTACTGGCGCCGTTTCCTCGGGGCGGCAAGGTAGGGCTCTTCGGCGGAGCGGGCGTGGGGAAGACCATCCTTATCATGGAACTCATTCGCACAGTAGCCGCCGAGCATGGTGGCTACAGCGTCTTCACGGGGGTGGGAGAACGCACGCGAGAGGGCAATGACCTGTGGCTGGAGATGCGACGCAGCGGCGTGCTGGACAAGACGGTGCTTGTGTTCGGTCAGATGAACGAGACCGCCGGAGCCCGGATGAGGGTTGCGCTCACCGGCGTGACCCAGGCCGAGTACTTCCGGGATGAACTCGGCATGGATGTCTTGCTGTTCATCGACAACATCTTCCGATTCAGTCAGGCGGGCGCAGAAGTCGGCGCCCTCCTGGGCCGCATGCCGTCTGCCGTGGGCTACCAGCCCACATTGGCCATGGAGATGGGCGAGCTTCAGGAACGCATCGTGAGCACCTCCCGTGGTTCCATCACCAGCGTGCAGGCCGTGTACGTACCCGCCGACGACATCACCGACCCTGCGCCGGCTGCCGCGTTCTCCCACCTTGATGCCATCGTGGTGCTGAGCAGACGCATCGCCGAACTGGGCATCTATCCCGCCATGGATCCGCTGGAATCCAGCTCCCGGTTGCTCCAGCCCGCAATCGTAGGTGAGGAACATTATGCCACGGCCCGTAGAGTCCAGGCCGTGCTTCAGCGATACAAGGAGCTGCAAGACATAATCGCCATCTTGGGTGTCGAGGAGCTTTCTGCCGACGACAGGCTCATCGTATCCCGGGCGCGGAGGATCTCCCGCTTCCTGTCCCAACCGAACTTCGTTGCCGAACCCTACACGGGCTTGCCGGGCGCCTACGTGAAGATCAGAGACACGATACGGGGGTTCTCAGAGCTGGTCTCAGGCATGCACGATGAGGTGCCGGAGCAGGCCTTCTTCATGGTGGGCGGCATCGAGGACGTGCTGACCAAGGCCCGCAATCTGGGGCAGGGTCCCGGGTAGAAGACCCTCATGGAAACCACCCCCGACTACCGGCTTACAGTCGTGACACCGGATGGCACGGCATATGACGGTCATGTGCAGAGCATCGTTGCTCCGGGCAAGAGCGGACGGCTAGGGATCCTCGCCAAACACATGCCGCTGCTGTGCGTACTCAAGCCTGGGTCGCTTCTTTTCCACGAGAAGAGAGGGAGCTGGCTCCAGTTCGAGATCGGCGAAGGAATCCTTGAGGTGACTCCCGAAGGCGCCGCCATCATGGCTGACTTCGCCCGCAGGGCCCCCTTGCGCGTGGCGCCGCGGTTCTGAGGTTACCACCGACGGCTGACCCGCTCGGCCTCGGGCGACACCGGAATGCGCGCGTTATCCTTGCGCGCGGCGTCCCGGATGCGCAGAATCGGGCGGTCTTCATGGCCCGTTCGCAGGAGGAGCAATGATTCGTGATATCAAGGTGTTCGCCGGGAGGTCGAATCCAGACGCGGCTGCACGGCTCGCCAAGGAACTGGGAATCGAGTTGGGCAAGGTGTCCATCGCTGAGTTCTCCAACGGCGAGATCTACGTCTCCTACGAAGAAACCGTCCGCGATGCCGATGTGTTCGTGTTCCAGACCATGTGCCAGCCGATCAACACGAATTTCGTGGAGCTGTGCATCATGATCGATGCCCTGAAGCGAGCATCGGCGGGTCGAATCAATGTCATCATGCCGTACTACGGATACAGCCGTCAGGAGAAGAAGCACGCTCCTCGCGAGCCTATCTCCGCCCGCATGGTGGCAGACATCCTTCAGACTGTCGGCGCCGATCGGGTCATCAGTTTTGACCTTCACTCGCCCGCGATCCAGGGGTTCTTCTCCATCGTGTTGGATCACCTGACCGCATATCCCTTGCTGAGGGATTACCTCCGGGCCGAGTGCATCGAGGAGGGTGTGATAATTGCGGCGGATGCCGGCGGCGTGAAGCGGGCGGAACGCATGGCCATGGACTTGAGGCTTCCCCTTGGGGTGCAGTACAAGCGGCGCCCAGGGCACAATGAAACGGAACCCAGCACCTTCACCGGGGATGTGGCGGGCAAGACGCCCATCATCATCGAGGACATGATCGATACCGGCAAGAGCCTGCTCACGGCGGTGGAGACCCTGGTCAGCCTCGGTGCCCGCCCCGATATCCGCGTGCTCGCAACCCACGCGCTGTTTAGCGGGGATGCCCTGCAGCGGCTGCAGCACGTAGCAGTCAGGGAGATCATAGTCACCGACACCCTGCCCCTCCCCCCGCATCGACGCCTGCCGACCATGCATGTCTTGTCGGTCGCGCCCATGCTGGCAGCGATTGTCCGCAATATCCACCAGGGGGAATCCATCTCCCAGGTTATGGCCCATCCCAAGCCCGACTTCATCGTGGAGACGACGTAGCCCGCCCTGCGGCTGGGGAGTAGGGGTACGGAATGGTGGAATGGTGGAACGATGGATGATTGGATGGAATGGTGGAATGATGGGGCAAGGGCGAAGGGAGGGCGGCGTGTCCCTTCCCGCTCTGTAGCCGTCGATCCACTCGGCCCGATCATTCCATCAACATCATTCCAGGAGCCGCGTCCCCCGCTATTCTAATATTAGAATAGCTCCTCCGGCACAACCTCCTTGGCACCCGGGCCGGGCCTCTCCGGCTGTACTGCGTCGATACGCGATCCGGTCGCTCGATTACTATGAGGATACGCACAAAAAGGGAGAGGCGCAATGCGCCTCTCCCGTCAAGAACAGGAAGCCTGGACTACTTGAACTCCGCCTTGATGGCGCCCCACGTGCGCGCATCCGGCGGTGTCAGGCGGGCATTGACTGGCCCGTGCACCGTCTCTGTGCCGGAAAGATCAACATCCACCAACTGGTAGAAGTAGCGGATGCCAACCTGCACGTCGCGATCGGTGAACGAGTAGGACTGCGGCACATTCGTCGTACCGGCACCGGGGACCATGTCACCAATGGCACCGAAGGAGGCGTCGTCCTGCAGGGACCTCAGGATACGATAGCCAAAGGTGTTGGTTTCACTGGCGGTCGCCCAGGTCAGCTCGATGGCATTGTCACCCGGCTGCGCCTGGAAGGACGTGAGCTCAACCGGAACTCCCTCCGAAGCCCAGGCACGGAAATACAACCCGAGGGGGATACCCGCATAGGGCTCCATCGCTTCCCACCCGCCGGCTGGCGTATACATGTACGTATTGCAGGAAGTGGGGTTGTCAAGATACGGCTGGTAGGTCATGGAGCCGTCATCCAGGTAGCCGATCCAGAAACTGCCGTTGACGATGATATTCTCTTCCGCGAGGGGCAGGTTGACCCACCAGTAGAAGCCGGGGTCGGGAACAGGCAGATTGTAGAGACCCTGGTAGAGAGGGGTTCCCGGCACACCGCCTGCATCGGCCCAGATGCAGAGATACGCAGTCTGCACGGGTTGAGGGGTGCTGGTGCTGTGCATAACCGTGAAAAAGAGCGTGTCGATTCGGGCGATCCCGCCGGCATTGAACTGGTTTGCCATGCCCTCACCGGCGTAGTCGGCATTCCAGAAATACTCCGAAGTGCCGTCATCACACTGGTAGAGACCCCTGCCCGGCTCATTGCCGACGGGCAGCATCTCTCCGGTGACCACGGGCCCGGCAAAAGCAAGAGAAGAGAAAAGAAGAACAAGGGCGGCACTACATGCCGTACGCATACCTGCAACCTCCTTGGGGCGATCCCGCTTTCTATCCCATGGCGCACTCACAGCGGCAATGGGAGCACGGCGCAGGCACACCTCCTTCCCTGAAAGGCCGAGCCCCTTGTAGGGTGATCTCTGGTCGCTGCGAGGCATTCACAACAATCACGAAGGTATGGTTCTGGCAGAGCTATGTCAACTATGATAGTCAACGCTCGCGGTGTTCAGCGGGAGATTGCAGGCACACCAGATGCCCGTCCTCACACGCGATGACGATTCTCGTGCCCGCACTGGCGATTCCCACTGGGGGGCGAGCCAAAGCGGCAATGCGCACCGGAGATAGTCGAGTATCGAACACCCCTGACACGTGGCCATCAAAGGTTGCCCACGCCACGCCGTCATGCCACGGCGTCATGGGGCAGGAGAGTGGGCCCGAAAGCGGCACATCACCCAGAAACTCCCCGTGCCGCATGTCGATGAGCACGAGCCGTCGATTCCGCAATGCCGCCCAGATCCTTCCATCGTGCACGATCGGATCGAATTGAAGACCCGCAGTAAGTGTGCACTCCCACACCACGGAGCAATCTTCGTCAAGGAGTGCGAGTGTGCCCTCGGCGCCCACGAGGACCAGTCTGTCGCCGAACCCCGCGGCTTCGATGACTCCACCCCGGAATACCGTACCCAAGGCGATGAGTGAATCGCCGCGCAGGACCATGGTCTGACCATCGCGCCGCGAGAAGACCAGAACGGTGTCGTCGCCGGCGCAGGCCACCTGTACAGTGGCCCAGCCCTGGACGCTGGCCCGTGGGAAGGCCTTGGGCATCCACTGAGGTCCCGACAGCAGGCCCACGGAGCCATGACCGAGGAGCACTGCAATGAGCGATCCGCGACAATCGGCGGCGAGAATCCGGCGGCCTGGTGTGTGCCGATACAGAAGCCTGATGGGATCAGACCCGAACACCGACACGGAACCCTTGAGATACCGCCGCAACGCCAACACCGAATCCCCACCCATGTCGTATAGTCGAACGCTCCCGCTGACCCTGTGGCGGAAACGGCGAGACCCATCCGTCAAGGAGTGGGCCTGCACCGCGCCCTTCTTGGCCACCCACACGGACGTTGAGGTGCCGACGGGAGGAACTGCAAGCCGCGATGCCACCCGCGTGACCCAGGCTGTATCCAGCGATGCAACCGCCCCTGGATCGCCCAGTGCATCCAGGGGAACCAGTACGGACATCACCATAATCGAAAGAAGAGCCCTGCCCATCTCGTCATCCTGCGCAGGAGCTGATCTCGAGGGGAGAAGTCATGCGGACCTCGCCGACCCTGCCTCGTCGGTGTACTCAGCCGCGGGTCATGATGGGCACGGTACGCGGCGAACATCCATGCCACGCCGCACAGTCATAGTCAGCCGATCCGAGGCATGATGCCGCGCTCTCAGCTTTCGGATGCGCGTGGCTGACCCTTCGTTTCTCGCGGCTCATCATGCACGGGACTCTGGAACTGTCGAAGACCCATGGCCAGCTCCCGCAACCGTCGCTCTGCCCTGCCATTGATGCTGTTCTTGGGGTAGTTCCCGCCGCGCCCCCGCCGGATGCCCGCGGGGATGCCAGTCAGAATCTCGACACCCTGATCCACGTGGCTGACAGCCCAGATGTGAAACTCCCCCCGCTGCACCGCGTCGACGACCTCAGGCGACACATGCAGATCATCCACATTTCTCTGGGGAACCAAGACCCCCTGCGTTCCCGTGAGTCCCCGGTCATTGCATAGGCGGAAGAACCCCTCGACCTTCTCGTTGATCCCGCCGATGGGAAGCACATTGCCCTTCTGGTCAACCGCGCCGGTCACTGCCACCTCCTGACGAAGCAAAGCGTCTGACAAGGCGGAAAGCAACGCATACACCTCGGCGGAGCTGGCGCTGTCACCGTCGACCTCGGAGTAGGATTGCTCGAAGCACAGCGTGGCCGAGAGGCAGAGCGGCCATCGCGTCGCGAACCTCCCCCGCATGAATCCTGTCAGGACGAGGACCCCTTTGGAATGGGTGCTCCCCGAGAGCGCCACTTCCCGCTCGATACTGACAATGCCCGCCTGCCCCATGCCGATGCTGGCGGTGATACGGGTCGGCTTGCCGAAGACATGATCCCCCAACCCGTATACTGCAAGACCGTTGACCTGGCCCACGGCAAGACCCGCGGTGTCGATCCACTTGATGCCTTCCGTGATGAGATCCTGGATCTTGTCATCAACAAGACTCACACGGCGCTTCCGGTGGAGGAGTGCCTCTCGGACGTCGCACCGTGACACCAGCGAGCCACCCCGCTGTCGAGCCACGTGGGCCGCCTCTCGCGCGACGTCTGCCAGAATGCTGAAACGCGTGGACAGCCGCGACTTTCTCCCGGCATTGCCTACGCCGAACTCCATCATGGCGGCCACGCCGGAAGCGTCAAAGTGGGGAAGGTGGGCCTCATCTACGATTTTGCGGACGAATGCCGGGTAGTGCCTGATTCCGTCAGGATCACGGGGCATCTCCGAATCGAACTCCGCCTTGATCTTGAAGATCTTCTTGAAATCGGTGTCCAAGGCGTACAGCATCTGGTACAGGCTCGGGTCGCCCACCATGATGACTTTCACGTCGCAGGGGATAGGCTCGGGCTTGAGAGCGATACTTCCCAGCATTCCATACAACGGTTCGTAGGTATGCACCTCAATCTTGCGGTTCCGGAGCGTTCGCTTGAGCACATTCCACACACTCGGTTCGGTGAGAACATCCAGCGCGTTCAGTATGAGATACCCTCCGCTGGAGCGTAGGAAGCTGCCCGCCTTGATCTTCGTAAAATCGGTGCGCACTTGTCCCGATCGGTCAAAGGTCTTCTCGATGACGCCGAAGAGGTTTGTATAGGTCGGCGCGGTCTCGTACACCACCGGTGCTCCCCGGAGCGCGGCATTGTCCACGACGACATTCACCTCGTACTGGAGGAAGCGGTCCTCAGCGAGCGCATCCTTCTCCTTCTCGTCATCTTCTTTGGCGAACAACTCGAGACTGGAGAGGACGCTTGCCTCCACGTCATCAAGGTAGCCGCAGACCTCGACGCAGGGATAACGCTCCTTCAAGTCGGCGATATGCCCATTCACCAGCGGCTTAGCCAGCTCGTTGGCGATTCGTTCGAGCTCTATTTGAGTCTCACGTTCCAGAGCCCTGCTCTGCTTGAAGACACTCTCCAAGAGTGCGGAGAGCTGTCGGTGTTTCTCCTTGAGAGCCTGAGCCTTCTCTGCGCTCAATGCGCCCGATGCCACCATCTCGTCGAGTTGTGACACGGTCACCGGCTTCTCATCGATGACCGCCACCAGCTCAGGCCTGGTGTAGGGGCCGACCTGCACCTGCGCCATGGCAAACGAGGCGGCAGTAACCTCCTTTTCCAAGGAGCTGTGAAGCGCCTGCTCCTGCGCCTTGACCCGGTCTACGACCGCGCGCCGCAAATCGCTGAACTGGTCGCTCTCCAGCAGCAGAGGAAGCTTGGTGCGAAGCGATCCCACAAGATTGCGCATGTCATCACGGAAACGCCGGCCGAGGCCCGCGTCGAATCGAAGAGCCCTCGGCATATAGGAATCCTGGAAGTTGTGGACATAGCACAGGTCGGACGGCGGTGGCTTGGCTGAGGCATACGCCTCCACTCGGGATCTGATGGCAGTGGTGCGCCCCGTACCCGGTTCGCCGGCCACAAAGGTATTGTACCCGTCCGCCTCGATCTCCAAGCCCAGACTGAGCGCCTCGATGGCGCGATCCTGAGCCAGAATCGTAGCGGGGGGGGAGACATCCTTGGTGCTGGCGAATCCGAAGGCGGCCTCATCACATCGCCATGCTACCTGGTCTGCCGTGAGCATGTACGGAGAATCGAGAGAATCGCGAGCCATTCAATCACGTCCCATGAAGAAGATAGTGTCCGTGCGCTCTCTGGCAGCTACTGGATACCTCGCTGGCGAAGCAAGCCGGGGATCTCCGACGGAACCCGGGCAACGGGGACTCCGGCATCCTCCAGCGCCTGGGTCTTCTCGGCCGCAGTTCCCTTGCCTCCGGCGATGATAGCGCCTGCATGCCCCATCCGCTTGCCCGGCGGAGCCATCCGCCCGGCGATGAATGCAACCACCGGCTTGGTCATCTCCCGTTTGATGAACTCGGCCGCCCGCTCCTCGTCATTGCCGCCGATTTCCCCAATCATCACCACCGCGAGGGTCTCTAGGTCTTTCTGGAAGAGCTCCAACGCATCCAGAAACGTAGTCCCGATTACCGGATCGCCGCCGATGCCCAATGCGCTGGATTGGCCTAAACCATCCTTGGAGAGACCCGCCACGACTTCATAGGTAAGGGTGCCGGATCGGCTCACCACGCCGACTGAGCCCGGTTGGTGAATGGAGCCTGGCATGATGCCGACCTTGCATCTTCCCGGGCTGATAACGCCGGGACAATTGGGCCCGATAAGACGAATACCAAAGCGCTGCATGACCGCCTTGACCCTGACTACGTCCAGGGCGGGCAAGCCCTCGGTAATGCACACCACCAAGGGAATCCTCGCTTCAGCCGCCTCGAGCATGGCATCCGCCGCCAGCCCCGCAGGTACGTAGATCACCGAGCATGTGGGACACACGGCCGCTACCGCATCGGCCACGGTGTCAAACACGGGCACTCCTTCGACCTCCGTGCCCCCCTTGCCCGGGGTTACGCCGGCCACGACGTTGGTGCCATATTCCTTCATCTTTCGCGTGTGAAAGCTCCCATCCCTGCCGGTTATACCCTGTACCAGAACGCGGGTGCTCGTGTCCACGAGAATGCTCATCTCTGCCCTCCCTCAGCGGCCTTCGCCACGGCCTTCTGGACGGCCTCTTCCATGGAGGAACCAACCTCCAAACCAACCTCCTGCAGAATCCGGCGGCCCTCATCCTCATTCGTGCCGGTAAGACGCACCACCACGGGAAGCGGTGTTCCGATTTCACGGAGCGCCTGCACCATTCCCTTGGCAACATCATCGCACCGGGTGATTCCGCCAAAGATGTTGAAGAGCACGGCCTTCACTCGGGGATCGGCAAGGAGAATGCGCATCGCTGCCAGCACTTTCTCCGGGCTGGACGAACCGCCGATGTCCAGGAAATTGGCGGGTGAACCCCCGAAGTACTTCACCATGTCCATGGTGGCCATGGCAAGCCCCGCTCCGTTCACAACGCAGCCAATATCGCCATCGAGGCTGACGAAGCTCAGACCGAGAGCCCGGGCCTCCTCTTCCAGGTCGTTCTCCTCCGCGGGATCCCGCATTTGGGCGATCTCTTGACGGCGGTAGAGCGCGCTGTCGTCGAAGTTCATCTTCGCGTCCAAGGCGATGACGCGTCCGTCCTCTGTCACCACGAGAGGATTGATCTCGACCAGCGAGGCGTCAGTCGACATGAAGGCTCCATAGACGTTCGAGATGACTGCGGAGAGCTGGCGTACGACCTGGCGATCTGACGAGAAGCGCATTGCCAACCGACGCGCCTGGAAGTCTGCCAGGCCGACAAAGGGATCGGCCCACTCCTTGAAGATCTTCTCCGGCGATCGCGCGGCGACTTCCTCGATCTCAACTCCTCCCTCGGTGCTGCCCATGATCACGACACGACTGAGCGAGCGATCCAGAACTGCGCCGAGGTAGAGCTCGTGGGCGATGGGCACCACCTCTTCGACAAGCGCACGCTTGACGAGCACGCCCTGGCCGCCGGTCTGGTGCGTGGTCAGGTAGGAACCCAACATCTTGCCGGCCTTCGCTTCGGCCTCCTCGGGATTGCTCGCGATCTGGATACCGCCCGCTTTGCCGCGGCCACCGGCATGCACTTGGGCCTTAATTACCACGGGCCCGCCCAATTCCCGAGCCGCCTGATAGGCATCTTCGGGATTGCCCACCACACGGCCTCGGGGAATCGGTACGCCTGCCTTGGCCAGAATGGCCTTGGCCTGAAATTCGTGGACTTTCATCGATTCCTCCGACTCAAGAGTCGCGGGGCTCCCCGGCATACCCGAAGGAGCCCCGCATGTGCAATGCGATCAGTTCCGTGTCAGAACTCCGATCAGATCTTTAGCGCGGTAAGCTTCTGCCGAAGCTTGACGATGGCCTCGGTGGGATTGAGACTCTTCGGACAGGCCTCCACGCAGTTGAAGATGGTGTGGCAGCGCCACAGCCCGTTCCGGCTGTCCAACACATCGACACGCTCCGCGAAGCCCTCATCCCGGGTATCCATCACGTATCGCGCCGCTTTGAGAAGCGCGGCCGGACCGAGAAAATCATCGTTCACCCAGTAGGAAGGACATGCCGAGGTGCAGGCGCCGCAGAGAATGCACTCGTAAAGACCGTCCAGTTGTTTGCGGTCTTCGGGTGACTGCAGACGTTCACCATCGGTGGGCGGTGTCCCGGCGATAAGCCACGGCTTCACCGCTTCAATGTGGGCGAAGAACCCGTCCATGTCGGTCACCAGGTCACGGAGTATTCTGAACCCGTGCAGCGGCTCGACAGTGATGACGCCCTTGAGCGATTCCACCTGAATCTCGCACGCCAGCCCGTTCTTCCCGTTTATCTTCATGCCGCAGGATCCGCAGATGCCGTGCCGGCAGCTTCTGCGGAATGTGAGGGATCCGTCCTGATCCCACTTGATGGCATTGAGGGCATCCAGCACTGTCCACGCGGGCTGCACGTCCACGGTGTAAGTCTTGAACGAAGGCGTTGGGGAAACCTCGGGATTGTACCGGTATATTCTGAACTGCCGCTCCATGTCGACCTCCTCAGTACTTGCGTTCCTCGGGTTGGAAACGGTTGATGACCACGGGTTTGTAGTCAAGCCGGATGGAGCCGTCCGCCTCACGAAAGGCCAGGGTGTGGCGAAGCCACTGCACGTCGTCGCGCTTCGGGTAGTCTTTTCTCGAATGCGCGCCACGGCTCTCCTGTCGCGCCAGGGCACTCACCGAGATGATCTCGGAGAAATCCAGCATGCCGCCCAGCTCGATCAGCTCGGTCAGCTCGGTATTGAACGCCCTGGATCCATCCGAAACGCCGACTTCCTTGAAGCGTTCCTTGAGCGTCTGCATGAATTTCACTTGCTTCTGGAGCTTTTCGGCGGTGCGGAAGATGCCCACATTCTCGGTCATCGAGGCCTGCAGCTCGGCACGGATGACCTTTGCGGATTCCCTCCCTGTACGGGACCGAAGGGCCTCGATTTCCTCCTCTGCCGCGGCGGTGTCGCGTTCATCGCCGGGGAGGATCGGGCCGGCACCCCTGACGAACTTCGCCATGGCAATGCCTCCCCTGCGGCCGAACACGGCGGCCTCCATGGTCGAGTTGGTCCCCAAGCGGTTGGCGCCATGGTTCGAGACGCAGGCGCATTCGCCGCTGGCGTACAAGCCCTCGACGACCTGCTTCTTGCCGTCCAAGAGCACCCGGGTATCGAGATCGGTGGGAATACCGCCCATGGAGTAGTGAGCCGTGGGCTGTATCGGTATCGGCTTCTTCGTGCAGTCGACGGCAGCGAATTTCACCACCAGCTCATGGATCTGAGGAAGCCTCTCCAGTATCGCATCCGCGCCCAGATGCGTCAGGTCGAGATTGAGATACTCGCCTCCGTCGATGCCCCGGCCTTCGTCGATCTCCGTCTGCTCGGCCCGGCTGACCACATCCCGAGGCGCCAGTTCCATCTTGGAGGCGGCGTACTTCTCCATGAACCGCACGCCCTCCCCGTTGAAAAGGTAGCCGCCTTCGCCACGGGCAGCCTCGCTGACGAGGATGCCGTGGGGATAGAGCCCCGTGGGGTGAAACTGGACAAACTCCATGTCTTCCAGCGGCACGCCCGCCTTGGCCACCAGGGGCAGGCCGTCACCGGTATTGGCGTGGGAATTCGAGGTAACCCGCCACGCCCGCGCATAGCCACCGGTGGCCAACATGACGGCTCTCGCCCAGAAGGCATGGAGATTGCCTGTCCTGATCTCCAGAGCAACCAGGCCACGGCACACGCCGCCTTCGATGATCAGCGAAGTAACCAGGAACTCGTTGTAGAAACGGACGCCCTGCTTCAGGCTCTGCTCATACAGGAGGTGAAGCTGCGCATGTCCGGACCGGTCGGCCACATAGCAGGAGCGCTTGACCGGTCCCTTGCCGAACTTCGAGAAATGACCTCCGAAGGGGCGCTGCGCGATCTTGCCCTCGGGAGTGCGGGAGAACGGTAGCCCGAGGTGCTCCATCTCGTATGTGACCGGAATTGCTTCCTTGACCAGAAGCTCCTGGGCATCCTGGTCGCCCAGGAAGTCGCCGCCCCTCACCGTGTCGTACAGGTGGTATTCCCAGCTGTCTTCGCCCTCATTCCCCAAGGCTGCAGCAGATCCGCCCTGAGCCGCGCCGGAGTGGGAACGTGTGGGGTAGACCTTCGAAAGCACTCCGACATCGGCGCTCTCCCCCGCCTTCATGGCCGCGTAGAGCCCTGCGATGCCGGCGCCGACCACGACTACATCATGTCGATGGTGTTCCATGGATCCTTGCCTCCTCTTAGTGCGGCCGGCACTCGTCAGGCCGAGAACGGGATGATCGTCACCAGGCCCAGAACGTACAGGGCCAGCCCGATGGTGACGATGAGAGAGAAGAGGACGGCGCGGAGCGCCGGCTTCTTCGAGAGATAGTCAAGCAGGACGTTCCACAGCCCATAGAGGCCATGGAACAGCACGATGGTGAGGAACGCTATATTGAGGAACTTCCAGGTCGGGGTTGCCACCCGCGCCGCAATCTTGTCGTACTCCACGAAGTGGGATGTCTGCAGATGGGTCGCCACGTAGTGAAGAAGCAGCACGGGAAAGAGCAATATTCCCGTCACGCGCTGCATCAGCCACCACCAGAATCCGCCGGAACCGTGACCGCGATTGACTGTCATGATGCCTCCGTATGTCTGCACGCGCTGGGATTCAGTGCGCGGTGATATGGGGTATCGCCACTACTATCGCGGCGAGAAACAGGGCCCCCGCCACGCCCAGAACGCCGACGAAAACCGCCTTCTGATGCCGCGATACACCGGCGAACTCCACCAGCATGATCCGCACGCCGTTGATCGCGTGGTACAGAACGGCCCCGATGAGAAGCAGCTCGAACACCATGGTCACAGGGCTCTGGATGAACTTCATCACGTGGTCAAAACCCTCGCGACCCTGGCCAAGGTGGTGAATCACCCAGATGTGCACACCCAGATACAGGGTAACCGCCAAACCAGTCACACGATTGAGCAGCCAGGCAATGTACCCGGGATGCCAGCGATACATCATGACCGAGACCTCCTTTTCCCTCACTCCATGGGGGGCTTGAGGATAACGTTGCCGAACATAGTATTCCCATGAGAGGACCCACGTCAAGGTTCAGGACCACCCCTCGATGACCTGCTTGCCTGACCGCGATGAGTGTGCTATTCTGGATGGCCGTGCTCCCAACGAACGTGTCTCGATCCTAGCCTCGACCCACGGGGATGCTGTATGCGGAGTGAACTGGAGACGGCGGAGCGGGCCTCGAAGGCGGAATCGGTGCTGGTTGTCGACGATGAAGCCGGGGTTCGCGAAGTGGTGCAGATGGCCCTGCGTGACTCCGGATATCCCTGCCATGCGGTATCCAGCGCCCGTGAAGCCATCGAGCTTCTGAGCAGTGAACCGGTTGCCTTGGTAATCACCGATCTTCGGATGCCGGGGGATGACGGCGTGTGGCTCCTCCACCAGGTGCAGGAGAAGAGCAAGGATATCGCGGTCATCATGGTTACCGCAGTACGCGATCTGCGGATAGCCATCGATTGCCTCAAACAGGGCGCCTACGACTACATCACCAAACCCTTCGACATGAGCGATATGCTGTTTTCCGTTCGCCGTGCCCTCGAGCGCCGGGAACTGATCCTCATGAACAAGGAGTACCAGCGCAATCTGGAACACATGGTGAATGAGCGAACGGCAGAGCTCCATTCCGCCCTTGATGCACTCCACGCCACCTACCGTGAGACGCTTCAGGCTCTGGTGGCCAGTCTTGACGCCAGGGAGAAGGAGACGACGAATCATTCTCTGCGCGTCACGGAATACACGACCTTCCTGGCCCGCCAGGTCGGGATTCCCGAGTCCGAGATCGTGCAGATCTCCTGGGGCGCCCTGCTTCACGACATCGGCAAGCTGGGCATCCCCGACTCGATCCTCCTGAAGCCGGGGCTGCTCGACCCCGAGGAATGGAGAATCATGCGGCGACATCCGACCATCGGACACCAGATTCTCAAGGGGGTCACGTTTCTGGATCAGGCCCGCGAACTGGTGCTCTGCCATCAAGAGCAGTTCTCCGGGGCGGGCTATCCGAACCACCTTAAGGGAGAGGAGATTCCGCTGGGCGCCAGAGTGTTCGCAGTGTGCGATACGCTGGATGCAATCACCAGCAACCGGCCGTATCGACAGGCTCGATCCTTTGAGCAGGCCTATACAGAGATGATCAACGCCCAAGGTGAGCAATTCGACCCGGAGGTGGTCTCGGTATTCGCAGGGGTACCCTTGGACACCTGGAAAGAAATCAGGCGACAGAGCCTACCGCCGGGAGTGACGCCGCCGAACTGACTGGGCCTATGCCTGTTTGATCTCGAACAGGTTCCCGTCGGCGTCGGCAACGAAGCACACTTCGTGATCGCCTACCCATGCCGTACGTACTTCCACGCTCCTGGCGCGGCAACGCTCCACCACATCCTCACGATTGGACACCGCGAGACAGATATGGGCGGGCGAATCCGCCGGAACGTGATCTGGGCACACGATCGCCTCCACGAGCCGCTGATCATTGCCAAAGACCAGCACACTGACGGCTGCCGGATCCCTAAAAAGGGCCGTGGCCACGTTGGCAGTCAGGGTGAATGACCGCAGGAAGCGCAGGCCAAGACAATCTCCCAGCATTGCATGGGCCGCGCGGGCGGTGCGGTAGACGCAGCCCGCGTGATCGAGGGAAGGGTGCCCGCCCAGGTGTACACCTCCTTGCGGTGAACCGACGAGAAACCGAGGCCCGGGCTCCGGCGAACGGGACCCAGGCCCCTTCGCGCTAGAGTCCCAGGTCGGCCAGAATCGCCTGGCCCAAGGGTGCAAGATCCGCAGGTTCGAGATACATGAGGGGGAAGCCGAAGAACA
>JAFGKV010000008.1 GCA_016928395.1 Candidatus Fermentibacterota bacterium
GATGTTCTTGGCAGGTATGGGGAGACTATCTACGAACGACTCCGGGAGTTTGGGCAGTTACGCATCCATCGTGTGTTCGGGAACCACGATATCGATTTGGCCTGGATGTCGGATCCCCTCTGGGAGACGACCGACCGACGACCTGCGCCCGAGGCCCTCAAGCTGTCCGACGAGAATGGCGTGCCGAGAATCCTGCTCGCCCACGGCCATCAAGGCAGTTTCGAATCGGACAGGTACAGTCGTCTGAGCAGGATGTTCGTCCGCGTATTCCGATTCGTTGAGCCGTTCGCAAGGAGGTTCGGTCTCTACAGAAACCCCGTCACCGCAACATCGCAGATTGCCAAAACCTATGAAAAGATCATGCATCAGTGGGCCAAGGAGATGCGAGTGCTGGCGATATGCGGCCACTCACACCGCGCCATCTTCGCGTCGCGATCGTATGCCGACCGCATCAGAGAGCAGATCGCCGAAGTCGAAGCCCGGATCCGCAGCGATGAAGACACTGGGCAGACCAGTGAGCACGCGCAGGAGCTCGATGAACTTCGCGGAACGCTTCTGGACGAAATCCGCAAGGGGAGAGACATCGAGCCAACAGAAGACGGCTTCCCGCTCCCCTGCTACTTCAATTCCGGATGCGCCCTCTACACTGATGGCCTGACCGCCCTCGAACTCGCAGACGACGAAATCCGGCTTGTGAAATGGAACCGTGATCCAGCGATTGCTCCTCGGCGCGAGATCTACCAGCAGGGAAACCTCCGTGACTTCCTCGCCCGAATCGAACGGGCGGGGGGAGTTCTGGCCTGATCAGCTGTGTACACTGCAATGGGTCTGCAGCCTCGAGGCGTGAGGCTTCCTATTGTGCATTGCCCGCGGTTCACACTCTGCCCTGACCGACCCCGATTCCTTCAGCATTCCACCATTCCCGGCTCTCCATTTCGGATTTCGTGCTCAGTCCCACTCCTCTGGATGCCGGGCTTCGGATCTTGCACTCCCGACGCCCTCTGCAGCCCGATTGCCGACTGCCGATTGCCGACTGCTGACTGCTCTCCACCATGCCCATCCCGACCCTGATCCTCTTGGGCTTCGCCGGAATCTTAGCAGGGTTCATCGACTCTATCGCAGGAGGCGGCGGCATCATCACGGTGCCGGCTCTGCTGTCGGCCGGCTTACCGCCGCATCTGGCCCTGGGCACGAACAAGCTGCAGTCCAGTTTCGGCAGCTTCACCGCCACCCTCCGCTACCGAAGAAACCGTCTGGTAAGGATCCGCCGAACTGTCTGGGGCATCGTCTTCACCGCCTTGGGCGCCGCCATTGGCACCCTCACGATCCAACATATCTCGCCGGATTTCCTCCAGAAAGCCATTCCCCTCTTCCTCCTGGCCGTGTTCCTGTACATGCTCCTCTCGCCCAAGGCCGGCTCCCAACGCAGCCGCGCAAGGCTCTCTCCCCTCATCTTCTATATGCTCATGGGCCTGAGCATCGGGTTCTATGATGGTTTCTTTGGGCCGGGCACGGGTTCGTTCTGGACTGTGGCCTTTGTGGTTCTGCTGGGCCACGAACTGAAGGAGGCGACGGCCCACACCAAGGTCATGAATTTTACCAGCAATGCAGTATCCCTGGCCGCGTTCGCGCTGGGGGGACACGTCGTGCTCATCCCCGGTCTGGTTATGGGCGTAGGCGAAGTGATCGGGGCGGGCTTGGGATCGCATCTTGTGATCCGACGCGGCGTTGGCTTCATCCGCGGGTTCTTTCTCACCGTGGTGGCCGTCACGATGGCGCGTCTCTTGTACGTAACCTATTTCAGCCCGTGAGCGAAGCTCCGGCATTGACGTTGACGCCGCGGCCCAATAGCATGCGACCCCACTCACCCCAGTCGTTGCCTCGTATCAGGGAATGCGCATGACCTCCCCCACCAGATCCATCACGAATCTTCATGAAACCAATTTCCACGTGGGAACGCTGTCGCCATCCTGCAGCTCCTGCCTCCAGGGCGGCATGTTGGTCGTTGGCGTCACCGAGCTCTGCACCCGTGCATGCTACTACTGTCCAAACCCCCCGGAGCGTACCGATCAATCCTATGCCGGCGACATCGTCGCCAGGAGTGATGGAGACATCCTCAGGGAGGCTCGGCTGATCAACGCGTCCTCTGCGTGCATCACCGGCGGTGAACCACTCCTCAAGCCCGAGCGCGCCGCCCGGTTCATCGCCCTGCTGAAGGAGGAGTTCGGGCCGGAATTCCAGACCCACCTGTACACCTGCATGGCGTCAATTTCCCACAAGACGTTTCGATTGCTTCGCGACGCGGGATTGGACGAGATCAGGTTTCACCTCCACGCACCCGGAGACACCCGCGCCGTGGAAGCGGCCCGCGATTATCAGTGGCGTGTGGGCATTGAGATTCCTTGCATACCAAAGCCCTGGGGCGCGGTTGAGGAAATCGTTGAAACCGCGCTGCGTCTGGGCATCCATCTCGTCAATCTCAATGAGTTCCAGATGGCACAAAGCAATCACGAGGCGCTGCTGCAGAGGGGCATGCGACCCGTGGGCACCATCCCTGATGAGATCGGGGGAACCCCAGTAACCGACGAGACCAGGCGGGCCCTGTTCAACGATACCAGGTTTCTCATGACCATGCAGGTCTCGGGCAGCAGAGAACTGGGCATGGCGCTCCTGGAGGAGGCGGTAACGTGGAGCGACGATGCGCCGACACTGCACCTCTGCACCACGGCGTCCAAGTTCACGGTCCAGAAGGTCCGTCGAGACCGGCGACGGGCTCAGTCGGTGGCCCTGCCGTGCGATGAGGTGAACGAGAGGGGATGCCTGCTGTTCGGGCGCGTGGTGTGCCCGGATGCGACGGTAGCGTCAGCAGTGGAAGCGATGGCCGTGGACAACGATGTACCCGCTGAACGTATCCGCCGCTACGGGCGTGTGGTGGAGTTACCCTGGTTTCACGCGGCGCGGCTGAAGAACCGGCTGGCTGCGGAGGCGCCGGGAACCGTCGTGGCCGTCTGCGAGGAAAGTTCATACCAGCGGCAGCGGCCGGTGGAGGATCTGGGAGGCGAGCCGGCAAAGGGCCATGGGCAAAAGCCTCCTGCAGGCGCCGGCCCACTCGGAAGGAACCAGAAGGGGTGAAGAAGTGACACGGTGGATGGCACCCTGAACTGGGAACTTGTCTCAGAGTCCCTGCGAAGCTCGTACTCGCACACGTGCTCGTGCTCCAATGACCGGAGCCTCGATTACGACAATGACAACGATTAGGGCAACGAAACGCCTGCGGGCGACGGGAGACGGCCGCCCCTACAACGGGCGGAGTCAGAGCTCCGCCCCTACGAGGCAACGGTTCCTCGCAGGCCTCCGTAGGGGAGGGCGTCTCTGCCCTCCCGGGCAGCTCATCGATACCGATACCGACTCCGAGCTAGCCGGCAGGCAACCAGGGGCGGTCGCCCCAACGAGGCAACGGTGTCGTGCGCACACAACACAGAAGCCCCCTCCCTCCATCGTTCCATCATTCCATCATTCCATGCTTAAAAGGCTCGCCGATTACCATTACGACATCGATACCGATACCGACTCCGAGCCCCCCCTGCGGGCGACCAGAGACGGTCGCCCCTACTACGGCAACGGTTTCTCGTAGCGCTGGGCGGGCCTGATAGCCGATAGCCAA
>JAFGKV010000046.1 GCA_016928395.1 Candidatus Fermentibacterota bacterium
ACTCCCCAGCAGGATTAGTCCCACTGCGCCCAGGAACACATCGGTACGATGCCCCCAGATCAAGATGCCCCAGGCCGGTGTGCGCCATTGGACGAAAGACGAGGCCGCAAGCACGAGGGCTGCGGCCATGACCACACCAGCGCCAAGGAATCTGAGTCGTGTATGCTTCATGCTGTTTCTCATGTGATGGTGGCCAAACTCCTGTCGCCTCGGGGTTTGGCATGGTGGGCTCTTTGGGCACGCATGCGATGAAACGGAGGATCCCTCTCCCGGTCAAGCCGGAAGAAGGCGAGACCGAGGATGTGAGAAGACAAGACGGAGAGGCCATCGCATCCGACAGGCACACCCGCCGGCATGGCCGCACTCCGTCAGAGTGTGCGTATCAGCTCAAAGAGACTCGATCGAGCGGCCCTCTTGTCGAATGTCAAGACCGATTCAGAACCACAGCTTTGGGCGCCATGGCCGATCAGAAGATCGGGGAGATCAAAGTCCGTCACCCTCGCGGCTGATACGAACGCACGAACCGCGTCCGCTGCCTCAAACTCGAGGGTCGGTACTTGGAGAAGTGCATCAAGGGCGCCGACAACATGGGATCGGTCTATGTTGTATACGGAGTCAAGGACCCAGAGGGTTTCCAGTAGCACCGGCACGGTGACGAGGAATGTCTCGCGCCGGTCCTCCGCCCCTCGCAACAACGCGTATACGACCTGGGACTGGCGCTCATCATCACGAACAAGGAAGCGGACTATGACATTGGTGTCTGAGTACTCGGATTCACAAATACGATCGCATTCGACCGCCGTTGCATCCCGAGCAGCGGAGTTGCTCGATCGGTTAGATATCACAGCGGATATCTGCCCTCCTCGCGCCGTGCTGCCCGGTCGCCCCGTCGCTCTCGGTGCGTGACCGTACTTATGAACCCGAGTACTATGGCCTTCATGTGAGCCGTGATCTCATCCGGCCACCAATAGCTCGATGCATCTCTTCCACGGACACGGGCTCCCGTTGCGGGTCATGGAGCACGCCAAAGACCTCATCGATCCGTGTGGTGATGGGCCTGATGGTGAGCTGACCGGTCGACTCGACCGTAAACTCGAGCTTGTCACCGGTGTGCAGACCCAGGGAATCTCGGACTCTCTTGGGGATAGTGACCTGCCCTCTGCTCGTTATCTGTGCGACCGCCATATTCAGTTCTCCTTGCCAACTGATACGTTCTTACATGGTTGTAAGCATCTGATCGGCCGATGTCAACGCCAGCGGTGGAGAGGTTGGAGGGGCAATGCCCACGATGGCATCCAGACCAGTGGCGCCCGGCCGCATCGCTGCGGGTGCTTTCTCCTCCCCGATCTCCTGGCGATCGATGCCGTTCGCCCGTGAGCGGGGTTGTCGCGGGGCGGGTGGGGGAGTATCCTGAGAGGCCACATTCACCGCGTGCATGCCACAGCGCGCGCACGTACTCCATGATACTCCCGCAGGGGAGAACCATGCCTGACGCGAACCGGATGACCGGGGCTTCGACTCCAGGGCTGCGGCCTGGCCGCGAATGGAGTGTCGTCGTTCTCATGATGCTCATGAGTGCGGCTTTGTCGTTTCGTGTCTTCTTCCCGCACCTTCGCGACATCGTGATCTTTGACGAGTCATACTACATCGACAAGGGACAACGCCTCCTGCACGGCGAGTTGCCCGTGCTTGCTGAGAATCCTCTGGTGGCTGCGTTTTGGGCGGTTCTGTCGCTTCCCTTCAGAGAATCCCCATTCTGGATGGTGTATGCATACGGCCTGGGTCGCTTCGTAGCGTTTACATTCCTCTGGGCGGGTTCATACGCCGTGGCGCAGTCTCTTCGGCGTATCGTGCATCCCCTCGCGTCCCTTGGCTTCCTGTTGGTTACGCCAAGCCTCTGGGGTCTACTGGACAACTCGACCGACGGTCTGTTCGCCGCGCTGTCTGCCGTGGCCTTGGCACGCCTTCTGGTGTTCCTTCGTGAAGGGAGGCTGGCCAGTGGGCTCCAGGCTTCGGTTCTGCTCGGCCTGGCTGCCCTTGCCCGGAATGATGGTCTTGTTCTTCTGGTCGTTGCGGTCTTTCTCACGCTGCTTCTTTGGCGAAGAGAGACCGGGCGGCTTCAGAGGGCCGGCGCGATTCTTCTGCCGGCATCCGGCATAGTCGCGGCGTACATTGCGATCCAGGCCCTGGCATCGGGGTCGTTGAACCTTGGCATCGCACGGAGGAGTTACGACGCCTTCGAACAGGGTGAAGGCGTCGTCTATGCAGACAGCTACCAGGGCCGCAATTCCTATGTCGAGGGCTATGATGCGGCGCGGGCGCTCTACGGGACTCCGCAGGAGAACAGGTATTCCATAGCCCGGGCCATCTTCAGGAACCCTCCCGCATTCGGGCGACGCCTGATGATCGAGATGGGACAGGCGCCCGCCCAGGCAACGGCTGTCTACGGCCGTGGGCTGCACGGCGTAGGCGCGGTACTCTTCTTCTTGGCTCTCCGCGGCCTTGTTGCGTTGTGGGGTCGTCGCGAAAAGGCGACGGCGTTGGTTCTCGTTCTCTGGTGCTCGCACCTTCTGCTCTACGGGCTGACCTTCTATCGCGAAGGGTACTTCCTTCTCGTCTATGCTCCGGTGTTCTGGCTTGCGTCTGCGGGAGCCGCGGCACTCTTCGATGGGCAGCGGGCGCGGCGGGAGATGTTCTGTACGATAGGCGCGTTGGGGATGTTGATTCTCTATGGGGTCGGGAGCAGCAATCTCCCGTTGTGGGGGCCGGGAGCCGTATTTCTCCTGGGCGCTCTTCTCGCGTGGGGCCTGCTTTCTGGGCGCACCACAGGATCGTCGCCACAGACACGGGCACTCCTCGGCGTCGGCGCCGTGCTGCTGGTGTTCTCGCTGCAGGTGCACCTATCCCGCCCGGCGCGTCTCGGTGTGCCGGGCTTTCCCCAGGTCGGAACCCACGCTGATGAAATGGCTGCCCGGTTCCTGGCCGAGACCCAGCGGGAAGGCACGCCTGTGGCGTCATACACGATGGCGCCGGTCACCCTGGCGAGGATGTCCTATATGGCGCCCCACATCGACGGCCGCTGGATTGCGTCGCGGGAGGATTTCATGGAGTGGGTGGCGCAACGCGATGTCCATGTGTTCTACGTGGATAGAAATCTCCGCGTCTGCGAACCAGGGCTTTGGGAGATCATGCAGAGTCTTATCGGTACGCACCTGAGGATTGGATTCCATGCCGAAGATGACTACGAGACTGTCGATGTGCTGTTTCACTGATGTGAGGGAGCCGGCGTGAGACGGGCACTGGGGATGCATGAGCTCCTTGTCGGCGTGGCCGTCCTGGCGCTCTTCGGCGCGCTGCTGTTCTTCTCGCCCCGCCTGTACGGCTACTCGCTCATGGAGGATCTGCCGCCGGAGTGGTTCCAATTCTTCTGCCTGGCAGCGGCAGCGTGGTGGTGGGGAAAAGCGGCCGTCGGGAGATGGAACAAGGGCTGGGCGGGGTTTCTGTTCTGTTGTGCTTTGGCGGCCCTGTCGGCCTTTGTGGCCGGTGAGGAGATCAGTTGGGGCCACCGGGTGTTCGGGTACGAGACGCCGGCGTACTTCGCCTATAGGAACGTGCAGAATGAACCCACCCTCCACAATTTGGCCCGCCAGCTTGTCGAACCCCGGGGCGCGGCCATTGCAGTCATGCTGGGGTATGGTATCGTGCTGCCTCTGCTCACATGGGGCATCCGGCCTTTCGGTCGATGGGCCCGCCGGGCCAATGTGCCGGTACCGAATCCCGGCACGGCGGTCGTATTCGCCCTGGCAATCTGGCTCATGGGCATGCCCTTCACGGCGACGGACGATGAGGTGGGGGAGGGGTTCTTCGCTTTGGGGCTGCTCTTTGCCGCATTCACGGCAGCAGGCGGCGTCTCGGGCTCGAGCCTCCTCAGGCGAGTGGGCACCCTGGTCGCAGTCTCGCTGGTGACCTCGGCCTTCTGCTTTCTCCGGCCTGCCCACCGCGAGCAAGTGTTCAATGTCGGCCATCTTCAGGCTGCTCAAGCCTATGAGGGCCTCGGTATGCGGTGGGAGGCGGCGCGGGAGTACGAGAGCCTGGCCCGCTATTGGCAGACAGACTGGGAGCTGTGGGTCAAGGTCATCAACCTCTCCTACGAGGCCGGTGATCTAAAGAAGGCGTTCGATCTCTCGGCGGAGTTCATCACGATCAACAAGCGCATGTGGCGGCCCTTCGAGGTCATGGCCGAGATCGGCCGGATCTGGGGAATAGAGGATGAGGTTCGCCGCAGGATTCGCGATGTCCTCATCGACGAGCCCTACAATGACTATGCCCGCTGGGCGCTGCTCATCCTGGAGGGCCGGCGGCCGTTTTATGGTGAAGAAGTGAAGAGGTGAGGAGTGAGGCTATCGGCTGTCAGCTATCGGCTGTCGGCTGTCAGCTATCGGCTGTCAGCTATCGGCAGACCCTGCTGAGAACTAACCTGTAACTTGATCAGAATAGCCTCGTGCGAAACGCTACGGACGACGCAGAGGTCGTCCCTCTATTCGGGAAAGATACCCTGTCCCCTAATCGCTCTGGAGGGTCGGGCTTCGTCCCGACCGCGACGCCGCCAGGGTTTCGTACGAGGCTCAGAAGTTTCCCTCTGTATGAGCAGGGCAACGCTCTAGGCCGGGGCTAAGCTGTAACTTCCCGCCGCGGCACCGGAAGTTGCACCACGTATCGTCCGGGCGGGCCCGGGGCCCCCACTAAGCTGTAACTTC
>JAFGKV010000311.1 GCA_016928395.1 Candidatus Fermentibacterota bacterium
CACATTGGCGATGGAGCCGGTGGAGGTCCACGTAATGGTGTAGGACGCGCCGGCGGTCAGGGTTTCCCCGCCATTGGGCGCCGTCACCGTCACGCTGTTGGTGGAACCGCCGCCGACCGCTGCCGCCGCGTCGACCATGCCGTAGCCCGCATAGCGATCCCAGCCCGTGCCGGATTCCACACTGGTCACGTCCTGCGCGGTGGTGCGCAGCCGTTCGCGGATCTGCGCATTGGTGAACGATGGGTTGGCTGACTTGATCAGGGCGCACACCCCCGCGGCGTAGGGCGTCGCGCACGACGTGCCGTTGAACCATTTGAAGTAGTTACCGGAGTCGTAGCCCCCGCTGCCGCTGATGTCGGTGGTCGGCAGAATGGTCGGGGCGATGACATCGACCGCGCCCGCTGCGTTCTGGGTCGTAGAGCCGTAGTTGGAGCCCCACCAGCGCTCACCATCGCAGGTGTACCCGTTGGGATCGGTGCTTACGCCCGGGTTGACCTCGCCGGAGCTGCTGCTGCTGCGCTTGCGCTCACCGCACGGCGAGGCGGCGCCGACGGCGATCACATTGGCGTTGCAGGCAGGGTAGCTGATCGTCGTCTGGTTCTCATTGCCGGTGGCAGCGAGGATGGTGCAGCCCTTGTTGTAGGCGTAGAGGATGGCGTCGTCAGTCGAGGGATCGCTGGTGATCGCGGCCCCGAGACTCATGCTGATGATGTGGGCGCCGTTGTCACCGGCGTAGCGCAGGGCGTTCTGAATGGCCGAAAAGTACATGCTGCCAGCGCTATTGGCGACCTTGAGAGGCATGATCGTGCAGTTGGCGGCGATGCCAGCGGCCCCGAGGCCGTTGTTGGCTTTCGAAGCGACCACGCCGGCGCAGCAGGTGCCGTGGCCGGCCTGGGAGCTGTTGTCCATAGGGTTACTGTCATTATCGCCATAGTCATAGCCCGTCACCAGCGTGAGATCGGGATGGGCGGTATCGACGCCGCTATCGATGATTGCGATGATGACCGAGGAACTTCCGTATCCCTGACCGCCGTCCCAGGCCGTATGGGCATTGGCGTCAAACCCTACGGTGCCCACTGGCGATCCGGCTTCGTGAGATCCCGCGCTCCAGTTGAAGGAGAGAAGCTGCGCGGTATTGTTGTGGCCCCAGTGCATGGAATGGAGCGGGTCGCTAGGTATGGCAGCCGGGAAGGCCTGCCAGTCCGGCGTGGCAGATTCGATGTTCTCATCATCCGCGAAGGCCTGGGCCAGAACGACCGGGTCTTGGGACTCATCCACTTCCAGCACGAACCATCGGTCTAGACCGATCCGGGATGCCAGGGCGCGATCCTCGGCCTGCTCGAAGTTCTTCGTCATGCGCGTTGCGCCGGCCCTGCGACACAATCCGTCGAATGAAGAGAGCCCGGTGAACGGCGCCCTGGTCTGGCCGCGGGGCATCTCGGTGTCGATCCCTGCGGCGCGCATGGCCTCGGCGGTGAACTTCACCAGCACGCGGCCCGGCGCATAGGGTAGCGCGGAGACAGGCGACGCCCAGGGGCCGGCCTGCACCGGAACGTAGGTCACAGGCCGTGATTCGTCGGGCGCGCCGGAGACGGGAGAGAGCACGACGGTGGAGATGATGAGCAGGGACAACAGGCACAGTCTCTTCATGAGAGATCCTCCGGGGGGCGGCATGCCCGCGTGGATTGAGTAGGGAGCCTGTCGGCCGATCGACCGCGCGGGCGCCTCCGCTGCGCGCCTTCCATCAGAATGGAGGCAGCCAAGGAACCGGGGTGTCGGCAGGGGATGAGAAGGACGGTGGAGGGCCTGGCCCTCCGGGCGGGAGTCATCCAATCCTCCACACCGCCTGCCCCAGAGCGGGAGGCCCGTTGGGGGCTGCGGCGTGCGCTACGTATCGAGAGAGCAACCAGGGAAGATGTCCGCTGGGCGAGAGGCATTCAGTGCTCCGGTGCATCTTTCTGCAAGATGGGGCAGGAGGTGGAACACTTCGATACATAAATGGATGACGAATGTAACATTATGGGCCGAGCGTTCTCATGTCAAGGATCTTTTTGCGATCACCTAAAGCATTGCAGGACAAGATCCTCAGCCATCGGGGTAGGAGCGGCGGTGCGATCGGTTTCTGGCGACGTGTATGTAACGTAATGCGTCAGGTATGCGTTCTTTCCTCCCGGGCGGCGCTCACAACGGCGTCCCATGCGCGGCGTACGTGGAGGCGGGTGGTCAGGGTCTGGCCGACACAGAGGCGAAGAGTGAAACGGCCATCCAGTACGGCGTGACTCATGCAGAGAGCGCCGCTGTCATTCACCCTGTTCATGATAGCACGGGTCATCTCGTCGCCTCTCTTGTGTCTGAAGCAGATCAAGTTGAGAGGCGGCTTCACTGCCAGCTCGAAGTCCGGCGACTTCTCGATCCACGCGGCGAACTCCTGCGCGGCGGCGATGTGCTCCCGGATGTGGAAACGAAGGCCTTCTACGCCGTAGTGGCGGATGACGAACCAGAGCTTGAGGGCCCGGAAGCGCCGGCCGAGGGGAACTTGCCAGTCGCGGTAGTCAATCACCGCGCCGGACTCAGTCGCCTTGTTCCGTAGGTATTCCGGCAGAATGCTCAAGGTGGTGATGAGTGCGGTGCGATCTGCCACCCAGAAACAGTCGCAATCGAAGTTGGTGAACATCCATTTGTGCGGGTTGAAGCAGTAAGAATCGGCGTATTCCAGTCCGTCATGGATCCAGCGGAATTCGGGGCACAGGCAGGCCGTGCCAGCCATGGCGCCGTCTACGTGAAGCCAGAGGTCCTCGTCACGGCAGATTCGCCCAATGGTCGGCAAAGGGTCTATGCCGTTTGAGGCAGTCGTGCCCACCGTGGCAACTACGAAGCAGGGCGAGAGGCCCCCGGCCCGGTCGCGGGCGATCTGCGATGCCAGAGCCTCTGGGCGCATCTGGAACTGACCGTCGACGTCGATGAGTCGGAGATTCCGCCTGCCAATACCGGCGATCCGGACCGCTTTCTCCACGGAGGAGTGGGTCTGGGTGGAGGCATAGGCCACCAGCCGGCCATCGCAGCCTTGCTCGTTGCTCCTGAAACCTGTAGCCCGCTCCCTGGCGGCCAACAGCGCGCAGAGGGCGGCGCTGGAAGCCGAATCCTGGATGACGCCACCGCCGGATGCGCCGGACATGAAGCGGGTCGGCAACCCCAGCATACCCACCAACCAGTCCAGCACGTGGGTTTCCAGTTCGGTGCACGCCGGGCTCGTGGCCCAGAGCATGCCCTGTACGCCCAATCCCGCGGACAGAAGCTCGCCTAGAATGGAAGGGCCTGACGTATTCGCCGGGAAGTACGCGAAGAAACTCGGTGACTGCCAGTGGGTGATGCCCGGCAGAATGACGCGGTTCACGTCCTTAAGCATGTCGGGGAATGGCTCGCCATGCTGCGGCGGGCTATCAGGCAGAAGGGAGCGCACCGCGCCGGGCTCGAGATGAGACATGACCGGCAGATCCTCGACGCGTCGCATGTAGTCGGCAATCCAGTCAATCACGGCGTGCCCGTGCCGGCTGAACTCGTCGGGGCTCATGTGAAATGAACGCTTTTCATCCATGGTCGGGAGACTCCGAAGAAGAGGTTCGACATCGGTGGGCCGGAGGCGTCAGCCCCGTGAGGTCACACAGGACGTTCAGGGGCAACCTGCGGCGGGAAACCTCCGCAGGTCTTCATAGTTGAATGCCCACTCCGGCGTGTCAAGCCGCCCCGATGCACGGGCCTGATACCACGGGGAGGAAAGGTCGCCCGGATTCCGCAGGATGTGGATCTCCTGGGCAGGCATGAAGCTTTGGGCCAGAATGAACCAGCGGCCACCAAGACGATCTTCCGCAATATCCACCACAATGACTGCATGGCCGGGGAATCCCCCTTGGATGAATACGTCGCCGATCTCAGGCCTTGAGGGGTCGGCAACGAGCTCAAGCTCTCCATCCAGCGATGCCGAACCGGCATAGGTGAACACGGTCTCGAGGTAGCTGCGAAACGAAGAGTAACTGCCATCGGCAGGAGCGGTTCTGGCCCACATGACCGATGAGTTTCGCACGGATGGGCGATACCCGACCTTCCATGCCCGCCAGGTTGCGGGGTCACCACTGGTGAAACGAAACGAGATGGAATCCTCGCATCCGCTGGCCCACAGATACTCGGCGCGAAGCCTGATGACCGCGTCGGCGCACTGCTGCAAATCGCATCCACCGACGTCGATGGCGACTACGGCCTCATGTGCCTCCTGATTGGCCTTAGGACGGCCGTCGAAAAGATGAACGGAAGGCCTCCCTGGCTTCAGGGGAAGGTTTCTGAGCCACTCGCCGAAGGATCCGGGTTCAGGCGAGACTCTGGTCAAGCCTGGCACTGGTGAGATACGCTGCCACAGCGCCTCGACGGGTTCGCCGGTACACCACGGGTAGTGATCGGCGGTAAGGGTTGCGGGTGGAGACGGTAGGAGGGTGGGGAGGGTGGCACTGTCTGCACTGTCTGCACTAGTAGCCTGGCTGATGCGGAGGCGATCCGGACTCTCGGAGCCGGATGCCACTGTAGACCACCATCCTGCGCATCCGACGAGGAGTGCCAGGGCATAGACATCGAGGCGGATCATGATCCCGACTCCCAAGGCCCCAGGCACTCGCACCTGGTGGTAAGCTGAGGGCGGGGCATCCCGCGCATCCCCGCCCTCTTCACCCTACTTGAACTCGCTCTTGATGCGTCCCCAGCTACTGCCCGCCGCTCCCCACGTCACTCTGAGGGGTCCATAGGAGGTTTCGGAACCGTCAGTATCGACCTGCACCAGCCGGTAGAACCACACGCCAGAAGAGATGGTCTCATCGAGAAATGTGTAGTCGTTGGTCGCAGCGGTCGTGCCGTGCCCCGGGAGAAGGCCCTCACCGATACGGACTCCCATCGTCTGCTCGTCTGCTGCGCGCAGCAGGTAGAATCCGAAGCAGTCGGTTTCACTCAAGGTCCGCCATGTGAGACGAACGCCGCCGTCGGTGGCCGATGCGTCAAACGAGGATAGTTCCACGGGCACGCCTTCGCCCACCAAAGCCCCGAGGTACACGCCATACGGGTACCCGAGGTCGGAGAGCGGCATCCACGAGCCTGCCGCCGGGTAGTAGTAGTACGTCCCGCACGCGTCAGGATCATCATAGGGACTTTCGACGGTTAAGCTTCCGTCGTCCAGGAAGCCGACCCAGAAGCTACCGCTGTCGATTACGATGTTCTGACCAGCGATGTCAACGGTGTTCCACCCGAAGGTGCCGGACGTGCCCGGTGCTTCCAAGGTCACAGTGCCGCTGAAGAGCACGGTTCCAGGCTGGCCACCGGCATCGGCCCACACGTAGACCATGCAGGTGGGGTACTGCACGTGGTAGTTGTTGTCGATGTAGTTCATGAGGCCGATCGTCACGGCGTCGATTCGGCTTGGATAGACCGCGGGCGTGAAGTGGTTAGCGAATCCTTCGCCAACATCGGTAAGCCAGAAGTAGCCCTCAGAACTGCCGTCATTGCACGTGTACTCCGTCTGGCGGGTCAACTCGCCGGCGGTAGGAACTGGTGCTACCCCGACGGCCCAGAGACACGGAGCCGCGAGAAGCAGTAGCAGGATAGCGGTACGACGCATGTTCACCTCCTGTGGTCTACACGGGGCACGCTACGAAAACGGACGCTCCCCAATGTAGGGTGCTCGTCCGCACACCTCAAGACCGTCGTGCAACCATGCGAGCCTTGAGCCGCCGGGCGCCCATGGTGTGCAGTTGGAGCGTTCTTCACGACGCAGCGAAGAGGGAAGTCGCCCGGAGATCCCGGAGATCAGCATCAATCTCGAGCTATTCTAATATTAGAATAGCTCGGATGGTGCAGCCGCGCGGTACGCGACCGACCCGGAGAAGGCTCGGACGCCTCGGTCTCTCCCGGGAGAGCCCTTCCTCTGGCATTGCCCTACTGCAGATACGCCAACGCCTTCAGCTTCTGCGTGTCGGTCATGCCGCTCCACGGCTCCAGCCGCACGGGCGGATTATGTACCCCTTCGGCCCAGAGGTCGCGAAGCCGGGCGGCCAGCATCTCGTTTCCCTTCAGCACATTGCGCGATTCGGCCGGATCCGCGGCGAGATCGAACAGCATGACCCGCTTGGGCATGGTCCAGTCGGTCGCCTTGGCGCCCGGCACCCATATGAGCTTCATGGAATCCTCCCATGCGGCGCAGACTCTCCGGGAGACAGACTCGGCGAGGATCACCTCGTGGGCGGGCCCCCGCTTTCCCCGGGCCAGGAGTCTCAGGTCGAGGCCGTGCACCATACCAGGGAAGGCCACGCCGCATGTCCTCATGGTCATCCATCGGGTACGAGAGCGCCATTGGGGGATCACGGCACCACCAAGGCAAATCCCATGCCCCCGACGGATGGTGAAGGGGGGCCTTCGTTCAGGGAGGCGTCGCGGGCGGTCACGCGGTAGAACACGCCAACGCTCTGCCCTGCACCGGGATCGAGCCACTGCAACTGGGATGTCGAACCGGCAAGCGATGGTAATCCGACGGGAAAGAACGCGGCACCCGAACGATAGATGCGGTACTCCGTTACGCCGACATTGTCACCGGGATCAGACCAGGCGAGGAGAAGATCTCCGTTTACCGGCGTCACCGTGATGCCTGCGATCATGGCGGGGGCCTGGGCATCGCGCCAGAACAGCTCGTCCCATGAATAGGCATGGCGGGGCCGCGTGTGCGAACCGCCCCAGCGATGCGCGTAGCTCACCAGAATGCAGGGCCAGGACGGATTCTCTACCAGCACATTGGGCCGCACCGCAATGGAGTGCAGAGTCCCGGCCAGATAGCTGGGCACCCACCAGGCCACGGAATCCTGAAGGCGGAAGGCTCGCTGCGTATCAATGGCCAAATTGGCATTCAGGGAGCAGGCCAGGGCCTCATAGCGATCACAGTACACAGGTGGATACAGCACGCGGTGATGATTCGTCACCACCATGTTGGTTGCGGAGGCGATGGGCGGCGCAATGCCGTTGTTCGTGGCGAACCTGAGCGAGTCTGCAATGTTGTTGATCTCAAGAATGGCGGCGGGTACCGGATGCGCTGCATCAAAGGGCGAGACAAGGTGGACGTCGTAGGCATAGCGGGAGGTGGAGTGCTCGATGCCAGTGGCGACGCCGTACACATCCGTGGCGCCCGCGGCTTCCACTGCCTTCCGCAGGGAGAGCCCGAAGGGACTGAGCGATCCCGGCGTGATGGAACCCTGGATGGGGTAGTTGCCATTGTCGATGAAGGCCCCTACGCCGTGTTCATTCACGAGGGAAGTGCAGCCGAAGTAGCCGGCGAAGGTCACCGAAGCGGTGCGCTGTTCATCCTCATCGGACGGGTCGAAGGCGATGATGAGAGACGTGTGGCCCAAGGTCGCATTCTGGCCGGTGGGGAACTCGAAGTTCCGGGCGATGACCACGCCTCCCTCCAGCGTATCATCCGCAGCGGTGGACTCGCCCCATCCCGAGTTGCTGGAGCAGTTGAAGCCCTGGAAGTCACCCATGGCATTGCTGCACAGGATGTCCTCCACGGTTATGTCCCGTGCCAAGGCAGGATGGAAGAGGCTCACACCCTTGGCCCGTACGCCGGCCAGAAGCCCGGTCGCCTCCTCCTCGAAGGGGGCCGGGATAGAGAAGTACGTCCTGAAATAGGGAAGCACCTGGCCTTCGTACTCCGTGGGGGTCCACCAATGATACAGAGTGGTCCCCACGACGAATCTGGTCATATTGGCCAGGCACTGCTCGGCGAGAAGAAACCCGTGGGCATATCCCATCTCCTCATGGGTGCCCCACACCAAAAGCCGTTGCTGCGCGGGCTCGCCCCGGGTGCGCAGCAGGCCATTGCAGAGGTCGGGTTGGGGGAGTGCCGCGGGGAGGGAGATATCATCGACTGTCACCTGCTGTCCAGACGGAAGAAGACTCACGCGAAGCGCACAGTAGATCGCGCGTGCGTCGAAAGCTCCCACTGACACTGACCGGCTGTGCCATTCCTGGGTTACGGGCCAGGTCGCCAGGTTCGTGAATGAGGAGGGTGCCGGCAGCTCGGCGGTGGAGATCATGACCTCGATGCTGCAGGAGGCGGCCGTCGTGCTGCGCACCCAGAATGACAGGAGCGTGTCGCCGGTCTCAGCCCGAGGCATGACGCAGGGCGTGATCAAGTAGTCTGCGTTCTGGGAGTTGAAATCGGCGCAACAGACCGCTGAGCGGGCGCCGGAGTGGGGGGTGCTCTGTGTCGGCACCCAGTAGGCATCGTAGGCATCGGCATTGACCAGGATCCATCCGTCGGGCGGGAAGTACGGGACCGCTTCGAAGCCTTCAATCCATCCGAGGTTCAGGATCAGTGCCAGCGAAAGCGACAGTATCATGGAATCTCCTTGTGGCTCGAGGGTTCAGTGTCGCACTCACTCTCCGTGTCGCCTACCCTGGGCTCCATGTACACCCATCCGGTCGGCCTCAACCCCTTTCGGGGCCGCGCGCCACTGCAAAGCACGCACGGTGCGTACGCGAGAGACTACACGCGGTCGCTCACGGAGTCAAAGATGCCAGGGGCGCTCCGAAAATGACGGAAAGGTTGACCCGGGGTCAGCAAATCACCAAGTTACTGGCCCTTTTTGCGTTGACACAATTGGCGCTCGACGGGCGGCGGCGAGCCCTGTTCTCCACCCTAGCACACGAGGAGATACCCGGGAGATGGAACAACCAACACCGGTAGCGATGGACGGCAACAGCGCGGCGTCCTACGTGGCACACTCACTGAATGAGGTAATCGCGATCTACCCAATCACCCCGAGTTCGGGCATGGGCGAGATCGCCGACGAGCGCTCGGCCGCGGGTTTAACCAACATCTGGGGCAACATCCCCCACGTGGTGGAGATGCAATCGGAGGCCGGAGCCGCCGCGGCGGTGCACGGAGTCTTGGCCACCGGCGCGCTCTCGACGACGTTCACCGCATCGCAGGGGCTGCTACTCATGGTGCCCACGATGTTCAAGATCGCCGGCGAGCTCCTGCCGGTCACCTTCCATGTTACCGCCCGTTCCATAGCGTGCCAGGCCCTTTCGATTTTCGGTGATCACTCAGACGTGATGGCGGTTCGCTCCACCGGATTCGCGCTCTTGGCCTCCGGGAGCGTGCAGGAAGTGATGGACCTGGCCTGCATCGCCACGGCGGCCTCCCTGGAGGCCCGGGTTCCTTTCGTGCATTTCTTCGATGGGTTCCGCACCTCTCACGAGATCAACACCGTGGTCGAGCTGACCGCCGAGCAGATGCGGGCCATGATCGATGATCGATTCGTCCTCGAGCACCGCGGGCGCGGTCTCTCACCGGATCACCCTATGATCTCGGGCACGAGCCAGAACCCGGATGTGTACTTCCAGGGCCGCGAGACCGTGAATCCCTACTATGCCGCGACCCCAGGAATCGTGGCTCGGTACATGGAGAAGTTCACGGCCATCACCGGCAGAGAGTACCGCTTGTTCGACTACTACGGCCACCCCGAGGCGGAGCGGGTCATCATCCTCATGGGATCAGGCGCGGAGGCGGTGTCGGAGACGGTGGACGAGCTGATGAGCATGGGCCATAGGGTTGGCGTCGTGCGGGTGCATCTGTATCGCCCGTTCTCAGCGGAGCACTTCGTCAACGCTTTGCCCGCCACCGTCAAGAAGATCGCGGTGTTGGATCGGACCAAGGAACCCGGCGCTCTGGGCGAGCCGTTGTACCTCGACGTCAGGACCGCCATCGGAGAGGCCTTGGAGAAGAAGATCGCCCCCTTCGGCGACTGGCCTCTCATCGTCGGCGGCAGGTATGGCTTGAGCTCCAAGGAGTTTACCCCCGGCATGGTGGCGGCGGTGTTCGACAATCTGCGGCAGACCGAGCCGCAGAATCACTTCACGGTGGGCATCGACGATGACGTGTCAGGTACAAGCCTGCCGTTTGACTCCTGCTGCGTGAACCGCACCGCCGACGCATTCCAGGCGATGTTCTACGGCCTGGGATCCGACGGCACCGTGGGCGCCAACAAGAACAGCATCAAGATCATCCAGGACGGCACCGGTCTCAATGCCCAGGCGTACTTCGTGTATGATTCGAAGAAGGCCGGCTCGATGACGGTCAGTCACCTTCGGTTCGGCAAGAAGCCCATCCGGAGCACTTACCTCTGCAATGAGGCCGACTTCATCGGGTGCCACAACTTCATCTTCCTCGAGAAGTACGATATGCTGGGTCATCTCAAGCAGGGCGGCACCTTCCTCCTGAACGCGCCGTTTCCGGCGGAGGAAATCTGGGATGCCATGCCGCGCCCCGTCCAGCAGCAGCTTATCGACAAGAAGGCCAAGTTCTTCACCATCGACGCGAACGAGATCGCCCGGAAGCTGGACCTGGGCGTCCGAATCAACACGACGATGCAGGCTGCCTTTTTCAAGATATCCGGCGTGCTGCCGCAGGATACCGCGGTGGAGCTCATCCGGGAATCCATCGAGAAGACCTACAAGAGCAAGGGCCCCAAGGTCGTGGAGATGAATCTGAAAGCGGTTGACGAGGCCCTGGAGAGCGTGTTTGAGGTGCACTACCCCGATCACGTCACCAGCACTCTGGAGATGCCCCCGACGGTACCGGATCACGCGCCCGACTTCGTGAAGCAGACCACGGCCAAGATGATCCGGCAGGAAGGCGATACGGTGAAGGTCTCCGAGATGCCCGCAGACGGGAAGTGGATCTCGGCAACGACGCAGTACGAGAAGCGAAATGTTGCCACGGACATACCGGTGTGGGCGCCGGAGAACTGCATCCAGTGCGGCATCTGCTCCATCGTGTGCCCCCATGCCGCCATCCGGCTCAAGGTCTATGATCCGAAGAACCTGGAAGGCGCGCCGGAAACCTTCAAGAGCATCGACGCCCGGGGCAAGAACTTCGCGGGCATGAAGTTCACGGTACAGGTCGCGCCGGAGGATTGCACGGGCTGCGGCAACTGCATCGACAACTGCCCGCCCAAGGAGAAGGCGCTGCACTTCCACCGCCAGCTCGATCTTCGCAAACCCGAGGCCGAGAACTTCTCATTCTTCCTCTCCCTCCCCGAGACGGATCCGGCCCTCTTCAACAAGGCCACCATCATCGGCAGCCAACTGGTACGGCCTCTGTTCGAGTTCTCCGGGGCCTGCGCGGGGTGCGGCGAGACGCCCTATGTCAAACTGCTCACCCAGCTTTTCGGCGATCGCGCGGTCATCGCCAATGCGACGGGCTGTTCCTCCATCTACGGCGGCAACCTGCCCACGACACCGTATGCGAAGCGGGATGACGGGTTGGGCCCGGCGTGGACCAACAGCCTGTTCGAGGATGCGGCCGAGGTGGGCCTGGGCTTCAGGCTCACCATGGACAAGTTCCACGAGGAGGCAGCGCGCCGGCTCCAGGCAGCCGAAGTGCCCGCGGAGCTGAAGCAGGCCATTCTGGATTCGCCGCAGAGCGACGATGTCGAGATCGCGGCGCAGCGGAAGCGAGTCGCCCAGCTCAAGGAGTTGGTGAAGGAGAGCGAGCCTCATTTGTACTCCCTGGCCGACTACCTGGTGAAGAAGTCGGTGTGGAGCCTGGGCGGTGACGGCTGGGCCTACGATATCGGGTACGGCGGGCTGGATCATGTGATCGCCTCGGGCCGCAAGATCAACCTGATGGTGCTGGATACCGAGGTCTACTCCAATACCGGCGGGCAGATGTCAAAGTCGACGCCGCGAGGCGCCACGGCCAAGTTTGCCGTTGCGGGCAAGCCTGCCCCCAAGAAAGACCTGGGCATGCTGGCCATGACCTACGGCAATGTCTACGTCGCAAAGATCGCCTTGGGCGCCAATCAGATGCAGGCGGTGCGAGCGTTGACCGAGGCGGAGAGCTATCCCGGCTCATCCATCGTCATCGCCTACAGCCACTGCATCGCCCACGGCATCGACATGGGCCACGCCTTCCAGGAACAGAAGAAGGCCGTTGCCTCGGGTCACTGGATACTCTTCCGGTTCGATCCCCGCCGGATCGACGAGGGCAAAAACCCGCTCCAACTCGATTCCAAGGCTCCAAGCCTCCCGCTGGAAGACTACATGTACGGAGAGACCCGGTTCCGGACCTTGCAGCGGTCGGATCCCGAGCGGGCCGCCATGCTGCTGGCCCAGGCCAAGCAGGATGTGCTGGGCCGCTATCACATCTACAAGCAGTTGGCCGAGATGAACTTCGAGTTGCCGAAGGATCTGCCGCAGAGCTAGTCCGCGGAAGCGCATTCACGGCCGGGTTCGCCCAACGGCGGGCCCGGCCGTCTTGCCGTCTGCGGGTATTCACCATGTCCGCCTAAAATGGCTAGGGGAGAAGCCCTCTGGCCTTGCTTCGAGCGACCTCATGCGCACGTCGCCAGGGAATGCAGCATTCCCAACGGGCGATCCCGGCAAGGTTCTTGACAGCACCGACCGAGCGCACCCAGACTGAGTGCCAGCATCTGAGTCGGGGTGGGCTCCATCGGCTCCTGCATGGGAGGAGAGGAATGGCCGCGCGAGACGCCGACATCGCCACAGCCGGGGATTACGGCCGCGCATCGCGGTGCGCGGTACGGCGGCATCCTCATACCCTTCGCGCCGACCTCTTCAGTCTCTCCGTTCCCCGTCACCCTG
>JAFGKV010000312.1 GCA_016928395.1 Candidatus Fermentibacterota bacterium
GACCTGTTCCACCTGGAACGTGTAGGCCTTCAGTTCCGAAGGAAGGATCAGATCGAGCTTCAGGTTGCTCTGGGCCAGCAGGTCTAGATTCTCGACGAGGAAGTAGTGCCACCCCTGGCAGGAGAATACACTGTCCGTCTCGCGGAGTACTTTGGTCTCCTCCTCCTTCCCGGGCTCTTGCCGGAAGATGACGTAGTCATCGCCTTCCCTCCGCAGCCCCTCGCGGGATCCGCGAACGAGATCCTCAAACAGATAGGTTGGCATGGCAACGCTCAGCGAGTAGTCACTCTCCATGGTGGCGATCAACTCACCCTCCGGCGAGAGGTACTCGGTCAGCGAGTGGAGGATCCGCTCCCCCTCAAACGTCGCCGTATGCCTTTCCCGATACGCCAGCTCCCCCCCCTTGCCCCGGGCCTCACTCCAGTAGATGTCTTCTCGAGGCGCGGCCATGGCCGCCGCGGCGATTAACATGGCCACGAACACGATACGCCAGGTATTCCCGTTCATTTCCTACCTCCCATGGTCATAGTCAGTGTTGGATTGATCTGCTGCTTTGCCTGCTTCTGTCCGTCCGGACTTCTGCAAGTTTCGTTCCGAGACAGGGCCGGGTCCAGGTGTGCTTCGATGGCGCATGACAGTTCGAGCAACGCTCGAGGCCGTGATTCTCACTGCCGATCCCCGCTGGGCCTCCTCCTTCAGCCCAGGTGACGGATCGTATCCAGGAGGCTGCTGGTGGATCGGTTCTCTACCAAGGGGATGATCACCACGCGACCACCCGACGCCTCCACCACCTCACGGCCGACCACGCGGTCGGGACTCCAGTCTCCGCCTTTGACTAGGATGTTGGGCCTCAACAAGGTTATGATCTCCAGGGGCGTATCCTCCGCAAAGGCGGCTACGCGGTCCACCCACCGAAGGGCGGCCAACGTCTCGGCCCTTTCCTCCAAGGTCACTACAGGGCGGGATAGTCCCTTCAGCCGCCTGACCGAGTCATCGCTGTTAAGGGCAACCAGCAGCGTATCCCCCAGCTTCGCCGCCGCCTCCAGAAGGCGCACGTGGCCGATGTGCAGGATATCGAAACAGCCATTGGTGAATACCAGAGTGCGGCCGCGAACCCGCAGCGCTTCCCGCCAGCAGGCCAGATCGGCCCTATCCCAGAGTTTCATCTTGTTGCACATCGTGTTCTAGCTCTGCGACGGATACCGGTTGGGTGCCTATCTTTGACACGCATATGCCGGCGGCAGCATTGGCCATGTAGGCAGCCTCCCACGGGTGGGCGCCGCACGCCAGGGCCAATGCCATGACGGCTACCGCGGTGTCGCCAGCGCCCGATACGTCGTACACTTCCCGGGCTTTGCTGGGGATGTGCCGTATCGCGCGCCCGGGGCCGAACAGCGTCATTCCCCGTTCCCCACGGGTGATGAGCAGCAGGTCCGCATGCATACGCCTGCGTAGAGTCGTGCCTGCCGCCACGAGCTGGTTCTCATCCCGGATGGCGATGCCCAGAAATCGTTCCACTTCGCTCTGATTTGGTTTCAGGAGCGTCACGTGGCGGTAGGAGTGAAAGTTCTCCAGCTTGGGATCCACGGCCACGGGAATGCCACGCTCATGGCTCCATTGTATGAGCGTCTCGATGACCCGAGGAGTCAGCACTCCCTTGTTATAGTCTTCCATGATGAGAGCATCTGCCTCGCCCATTCTCGCCCTGGCCGTTTCCAGCAGCCGCTCCTGATCGCGCGTGGATGCCGCGCTGGTTGATTCCCGGTCCATACGGACCAGTTGCTGCGAATGGGCCACAATCCGGCACTTGACGGTCGTGTCACGGCCTTCCCCCACTATCAGCCCATCGGCTTTGATGCCGCGGGCGAGCAGGACCTCGCGCAGGGTCGCTCCCTCTGGATCGTCACCCCGAAGGCCCAGGCTCATGGCGGTGCCGCCCATGGCACTGACATTGGCGGCTACATTGCCCGCCCCTCCCGGCCGGAATTCCTCCCTGTCGACCACCAAAATGGGAACGGGTGCCTCCGGGCTCACTCTGTGTACGGTACCCCAGACATACTTGTCGAGCATGTAGTCGCCCGTGACCAGCACCCTGGCTCCCTGCATCCTCTGGATGCATGCGAGCAACCTCCGTCGTCGAAGCCGCGTCATCTCACGAACCCTCGCCTCTCTCTTCGTGTATCGTAAGCCACGGCCCCAGAGTTGGCCCCGGGGAAGCGCCGCCGTGACCAAAGCGCCAGCGGATTGCGGCCGTCAGCGCGCCGGCCCAATCCATCCGTAGAAAAACCCGTGCCTCTCGGGGCGTGGCAAACGGGCTTTCGCATGCCCAGTATACATCGTTCGTGCCCCGGGGCATGGGCATCTCATCCAGCATGAGCACGACTTCACCCGGAGACGGCAGGAGACCGGTGTGCCGCGAACCGATGGGTGTCGCGAACCGGGCCTGCGCGCCGGAATCCCGCACTACCCGGAGGACGCCTGCAGTGGCTGATCCGACCACCATCATGGACGTGCCGGCCTGCGTGGCGCGGCGCGCCAGCTCGATGCGCAAGGACTCTGCCGGAGCCCACCAGGCAACCAGCCCGTCAGCGTAGCCCGGCCCGGGGTCATCAAAACCCAGCCAGATCCCCCCGTGTGACCCCTCCGATGTGGTGCGCAACGCCTGGAGCATCGGTCGTCCAAGGCCCACGACAATGCTGTCACCCCGGGCCTTTAGAGTTCGTAGCAGGCGCCGGGCGTCATCTTGCGTTGAGACTCCGTACAGGCTGAGCGTCACGCCGGCCAGTTCGCGGGCAACGGCATCCGCCGTCTCCAGGCGGATACCCTCGGGCGGCACTGCGCCCACGACCCACACCACCGCGATTTCCTTTGCAGCGTCAGGGGCTGGTTCGTTTCCACATCCTGCGAGGAATGCGACCAGCACCCCCGTGATGACCTCTCTCATGGTGTCCTCAGTGGCGCCAGGTATCTAGATTCGGGGTTCAGGTATGGTCCCGCGACGCACGGCGCTATCGGCTGTCGGCTATCGGCTGTCAGCTATCGGCCATCGGCCATCGGCCATCTTTCCGAGTGCCCAGAGTGCCGACTGCCTGCCCCTCCCCCGCCATTCAGTTCGTTCATCGCTTCATCCATCATGCCGTTTTCGACATTGGTCGACTGAGCGGTTACAGCAGAGCAAGGAAGAGGGAATCCAGTGAACCGGCAAGGGCACCGATGGTTGCAGCCAGCCGGCGAGTCCGGTATTGTGCCCCGCAAGGGACATCGTATCAGATCCTCATGTCGACGAGTTGGCTTCCCTGTGAGGTAGTACAGTGCAGACACTCACTATCGGGCCCGTGACTGTTCCCGGCGCGGTGATCATGGCGCCCATGGCCGGCGTTGGCAACTCAGTATTCCGCCAGATTGCCAGGGAGCAGGGCGCCGGCATGGTCGTCACTCCGCTGATCAGTGCCGAAGGCGTGGTGCGAGGCGACGGCAAAACCCTCGACCTGGCTGTGGTCCGACCGGAGGAACAGCCCTGTGCGGTGCAGATCTTCGGCGATGATCCCATGGTCATGGCCCGTTCCGCCAGGTTTCTGGAAGCACAGGGGGCGCAGCTCATAGATATCAATGCCGGATGTCCTTCCAAGAGAGTCACGGCCTGTGGGGCGGGAGTGCGACTGCTGCGTGACATGGAGCGACTCTACGCGGTGGCGGCGGCCGTGGTGCAGGCGGTATCGATACCAGTGACCGCAAAGACGCGCCTGGGGTGGAGTCACACGGATGTGGCGGTGATCCCGGCCGTGCAGGCACTGACCCGCGCCGGGATTGCCGCCATTGCGATTCACGCCCGGTTCAAGGGTGACGGACCATCGACGCCGGCCCAGTGGGAATGGATTGGCGCCGCTGTCTCCGAGACCTCGTGCCCCGTGATCGGCAACGGAGGCATCATGCGGCCCGAGGATGCCAGAGACATGATCCAGGCCACCGGATGCGCGGGCGTCATGGTCGGCAGGGCTGCGGTGGGGCGGCCCTGGCTCCTTGGCCTGTGCCAGCGCTCCATCGACGGTGAGGAACCGGTTGAAGACCCTCCCTTGGAGGAACGCCTTGAGGTCGGTCTTCGCCACCTCGCGCTGCAAGCGGAACTCGATCCGCCCGGGCGCATGGTCCACCTCACGGCGGGAGCCATGGCGGCGTATCTCAGGGGTTTTCCCCATGCGCGGGCCCAACGGTACGCCCTGATGCACGGGCGAAGCTACGAGGAGCTTGAGGCCATGATGAGAAGCGCGGGAAGGACAAGCCCGGAGGGGGCGGAAGTCCGGGGAGTGGGCCTCCCGTAGACCATGTGCGGGACCTGGTATGCCGGGCTACGGAAGCTCGTAGTATGCAGTGAATCGAAGATCGCCGGGTACGGGTGTGTCATCGGCGTATCGCGAACCGCCGACATAGCGATCCTCCAGAGTGAACCAGGTGCTCACCGGCGCACCCTCCGGCACGACCGCCACCCGTACATAGTAGCTTCGGTTTTCCGAGTCCCATTGGGGCGCGAAGGTGAACCCGGTATGGGGCCGGTCACCCGGCGCAGGATACGGGACTCGGGCGATGGCCAAGGGCTCAGGGATGAGGGGGCTTTCCAAGAGCTGGAACTCAAGAACTCTCCGCGGCGAGTGCCGCGCCGGGGTGAAATACAGCTCGATCCTTGTCAACCCGGACTTCCGGGCGATGAACGACTGGCCTGTGCTGGGACCGCCGTACACCATCGTCCCCTGATCTTGATAGGCGTCGACCCCCAGGCCCGGGTAGAGTCGCGCGGCGTATGTGGGGCGGATCACTGCCGCCAAGGCGTACACATTCGTGCCGATCATGACCACGAGTACTGTCGCACCGATCACAATGCGTATCCGCTGTCTGCGTACTGGGGAGAGAAGCATGGCGAGGCCGATGCCGCCCAGAGGCGCATAGAGCCCGATGAGCAGTCCCAGATAGCGGCCTTGAGGGTCAAACTGCGCGAGATTGCCCTTCACGTATCCCAGCACCCCGATGCCCGCCGCCGCGGCGACAAAGAAGCTTCCGGGGGGGACCTTTCGCTTCACGAGCACCAGGATCAAGCCGGCGGCAATAAGCAAAGAGATCAGATCGAAGACATCGATCAGGCGAGCAGGAGCATAGAGATCGGCCCACCCGAAGCGCGCCCAGAATGAGTTCTTGGAATGCAGCGCCAGAGTCGTCAGACCCGCCCGAGAAAGAAACGGACGATCCACCTTCACCAGTTGCCCCCCAAGGTGACGCAAGGCCAGTAGCGACGGCCCGGGCGAGAGCACCAGCATCCATGCCATGCCCAGCACTGCAGGTGCCGCGATTTGACCGGCCATCTGCAGGCGGTGACCCTTCTCTCGCCACACAAGGAAGGCTGCCGGCAGGTACAGAAAGACGAGAGTCGAGCGCACGGCAAACCCGGCAATCAGCAGGATGCCAAGCATGCGCATTCCCTGTGGAGTGACTGAATCGGCGAGATAGAGCCTTACCATTCGGTGTGCGGCGAGGGTAGCCGCCAGCACGGCCAAGGGCAGGGGATCGATGGCCGCATGGGAGAAGATAAATGTGGGCGTGAGGCCAAATACCGCCACACCGAGAAAGGGCCCGAGAATCGAGCCCGGCATCAGCAATCTGGCGGTTCGCCACACGACGATCAGGGTGAGGGCACCAAGCAGTACCGATATGCCGCGCACCCCCCGGAGAAACGAGGCGCCGCGGAACCGGTCTGCGGGTATCCCTCCCGCGTGTTGGTACCGCGCCACCTCTGCCGAGACGCCGCCGAATGGGTTTGCCTCGATCTCAGGCTGGAGGTGTCTCACCGGTGAGAACACCAAACCCATGAGCGCGAAGTACGCCGGTGGGTGCAACTTGGCGTTCAGGGTTACGCCGGGGAATAGCGGCTGGGTGTGGGGAGTCGGCACGCGGCGCATCGTGGCGACGGTGAGGGCCGTGGACACCGTGGAGGGTTCGTCGGGGCTCTCCCACAGGGGGACTATCAGCACATAGGCCGCGCCCAGCGCGAGAAAGGCGGCAAGCAGCACGGCCACGAGCAGGACGGGCTGCCTAGTGCTCACGGCTGACATCTTCCTGGTCTCGATCGTGGGTCAGGTGGTACGTGGCGAATCGGAGATTGCCCCGGCCGGGAATGCGGGCACCGTGAGGGCAGTCGCCCTCGAGGGAATAGAACAGTTGAAGGCGACCACGCACCATGCCCGAAGCTTCCACACGGATCATATAGCTTCGACCTCGTGAATCCGGTATGGCCGGGAAGTCCAGGAACAGGTAGCGGCCGTCTCGAATCTCGGCTCCGGATATCGTTCGTGACGCAACCAGCTCCCGACTCGCCCGATCCATCAGCGAGAGGACAACGGTTCCCTTCACGGGCAGCCCGTGGGTTGCGGGAACGATGCCCACCCTGGTGAGATTGTGTCGCGACGAGACAAACGCCTGTCGTTCAGGAAGGCCTGAACCCAGGGAAGGTGTGAGGTCGACACCTTCGCAGCAAGATGTTCCCACGATTAAGTCCAATGGCTCCTCGCCATAGGCTTCGGGCATGACAATCCCAAGAACATAGACGGCGCCGCACAGCGCCACAGCCCACGCAGCCACCCGGGCAGGCCTCGGTGCCAGGTACGCCCGCATGCCGATGGCACCCAGGAGCGAGAGTGCAGCGATAGCCGGAAAGGTATGGCGCCCCTGGGCCTGGCCGGAGTGTTGGAGATTGCCGACAAACGCCACCAGAGTCGCTGTCACTAAGAGGAGCGCGATCCAGCCAACCCGTCGCATCTGGCGAGATCTAACCAGCACCGCACCAATTCCCATGACCAGCGTCACCGTACACGTCCAGTAGGCTAGGCGAACCCACGGATGAACCGGCACATTCATCCATCCGAAACGGCCCCAGAATGATTCCCATGCCAGGGGTATCGTGGACAGAGGCTGAAATCTGACCGCGTGCACCACGACCCGCCGCCCCACCACGTGGATGATTCTATGCCCCATATCGGGCGTCAGCAGCATCACGAATCCAACTGCCAGGATCATCGGCAGCGCATACAAGACAAGGTGGAGCAGCCTTCTGCCTATTCGCTGTGTACCCACCACAGGTGCAACCACACTACCTGCCACGGCCAGCGGAAGCAGGTTGAACTTGATCGAGACCGCCAGCATCGAAATGACCCCGACGAGGAGAAACCGAAGGCGCGAGGGCCGGCGAGCGACCTCCATCCAGAGAAAGAGGATGAGAGCCCCCGCAGCCATGGCCAAGGAGTCATTGGAGATCGCGGTGCCGATGAACATCACCTGCGGCACGGCCCACATCATGGCCACCGCGGTACCCGACAAGTCGGGGTCCTGCGGTCTGGCCACCGTGCAGGCATGTCCCACGAGGAGTCCGCACAGCAGGAGGAACAGGAGGCTCAAGGCGCGCAAGCCCCGGGGAAGGATCACGTCTCCCCAGTTGTAGAAACGCCACGGCTCGTCCCAACATGCGACGTCCTCCATCGTGCCGAAATCAAGCCCATTGAGACTCCCGAAGAAACGACTGGCCGCGGCCGCGACCACGTAGTATACCGGAGGTTGGGACGATTCCGCCTTGAGGTTCTGGGGAAGCTCGGATACCCCGTGGGTCAGGGTGTAGAGGCCGTACTTGCGGACATAGGCGACATTGGCCAGATGGTACGGCTCGTCTGGCGCCTCCCACAGGGGAACGACGAAGAGATAGGCGGTTCCCATCGTGGCCCCAAGAAGCAGCTCAGGCCAGAGGCGCCGTAGCGTGAGCCGCCAGGGCGCGGCCTTGGAACCTCCGCCGGGGGTCTGCTTCCGGGCGGCCGTGGGGTGCCTGCCGGCTTCATTCATCGAAGAGGTCTCCCTGCTCGGGACCAGACTTTTGGCCAAGAAGACGCTTCATGAGCAGGGCATTGCGGGCCGCATGACCCGCGTGGCAGTTATTGAAGAACACGAAGACTTTGGCGGCGCGCTGCCTGAGAGTGCGAATCCGGTCGACCCACGGACGGAGTTCATCCTCCCGGTAGGCATAGTGATAGCGCTCCTCGGCGCCGCCACCCCACCACGAAGCGGCATTGCGCCCGTGGAAGCGCACGTAGCCCTTGTCGCCAGTCAGGAAGGCCTCGGAGGGCATCAGGCCCGGCAGTTCAGGCTCGTCTACCGAGCAGAAGTACAGCCCGTTGGCCTGGAGGAAGCCCAAGACCCCGGGTGTCGCCCAGCCGGCATTACGGAACTCCACGAACAACTGGGATCGCCTGAAATGGTGGGAGAGCAGCAGAAGGTGTTCCCGGGTTTCCTTGGCATTGCGGAACGACCACGGGAACTGGGCGAGGACGCCGGCCAGTTTGCCCCGCTCCTCCAGCGGCGCAACGGACTTCTTGAACTGGTCGATATTCGCCTGCAGCCCGGTACGGTCATGGGTGATGCTTCGGTGCAGCTTGACGGTAAAGAGGAAGCCCAAAGGAGTACGATCGGCCATGCGGGCACACATCGTCGGATGGAGGATCTTGTAGTAGGTGCTGTTTATCTCCACGCAGTCGAAGAACCGGACATAGTAGTCAAGCATCTTAGAGTCGGGCAGATCGGCCGGGTAGAAGGGGCCGCGCCAGTCCTTGAAGCTGTAGCCAGATGTGCCGATTCTCAGCTCGGCGAGTTCATCCACGGTGTCGCACCTCGTTGCCTGGGCAGGCGCTCAGGGTTCACGGTAGCAGGGTTCGGGAGCGAGGTTGACGCTGAGAAACAAGTGTTCCATCCCGAATTCCGACTACCTGCGCAGTCACCGCCAGTTTATCCCCGGTGCCGCCATCAGGCAACACCCGGTAGGGGAGTGGGCATGATAACGAGCGCAGCAAGGCGGGGCACTGCCAGCGACGCGAACCAGTAGGCAGTCAGCAGTAGGCAGTCAGCAGTCGGGAGTAGGCAGTCAGCAGTCGGGAGTAGAGCAAGGAGAGGCGGTAGATACCCGACTGAACCCCGAACCCTGGGAACTGCGAGCGGGACCCTTTGTTTGAAGAGAAGCTGGGAAGCTCGCGCTCCCGCTCGTAGTCGAATACCCGGCTCGACGATTGCGACACCGATAGCGAGACCGACCCCGATTCTCCCAGGCGGGCGACCAGGGGCGGTCGCCCCTACGGGGGCAACGGGGCCACCATGATCTCCGTAGGGGCGGGACTCTGTGCCCGCCCGTGCAGCTCGTGGTCGAATGAGCGGCTTATCGACTACGATTAGACAACGATTATGACCCCGGCCCGTGGGCAGGGTCATAGCTCCCGTACGGAAGAAGCCCCAAAGCCGGGCCGTACACAGCACGAGGCGGCGCCTCGGGGGCGCCGCCTCGGATTCGTCAGGCTTCGGCTTCTGCTACCTCAGCAGCACCACCTTGCCTGTCTGGACAAAAGCGTCGCCGCAGCGGACGCGGTACACGTAGGTGCTGGATGCCGCACGGCTGCCCATGGCCGTCAGGCCAGGCCACGCGATGGTGTAGGTGCCCGGCGCCATGTCCTCGCGCTCCAGAGTCCATACCTCGCGGCCCGCCAGGTCATAGACCTTCAGGCTCATCGGGGTCTGAGCCGGCAGCGAGAGCCGGAACTCAACCGCGTCGCCGTTCTTCGCCTGGATCGAATAGGCAAACGGCAGGGCCTCGCCTACCGATACCGTGAGAGGCCCGTGCTCCGCGGTGGCACCGTCGAAGCTGACGTCAACCAGCTTGTAGAGGTAGGTGCCGGCTGTGAGGCCCTCGTCGCGGTACTGGTATACACTCGGATCCAGGGTCGTTCCCGCTCCCTGAATCAGGTCCTGGTTCACGCGCGCGAACGCCTCGACTCCCGCCGCCTTGCGCAGCAGGTAGTAGCCGAGGTTCTCATGCTCGGTCGCCGTCTCCCACCGCAACTGGGCAAAGCCTGCGCCGCCGACCCCGCTGAAGCTCGAAAGCTCGACCGGAACGTTGTTCTGATCGGGGCCGAACATGAGGGCGAGGTTCGAGCCGAAGAGCGGGCCAGGCGTGTTGACGGTCGAACCCGTCAGACGTCGGTACTCGATGTAGTTCAGCCCATCCTGATTGACGATCCCCACGACATGGGAATCCGAGGTGTAGTTAAAGGTGGGCCCCAACTCATCTTCGTTGTACTGGACCTTGATGTTCCCATTGGGATAGATGATCACCTGGGCGGTCAGGTGATCATCGAGATCGTTGGTGGCGTTGTACTCGGGGCAATGCCAGAACGTAACGACCATTCCACCGCCACCGGCGCCGTAGTAGACCGCGCGATCGGGGATCGGTTCGGTGTTCGCATTGAGATCCTGACCCATCCAGTACACCGCCGGTCGGATAGTTGCACCGGTTCCCATGGCTCCGTTGTAGATGCTCTCGCTGACGCCCGTCAGATCTCCGAAGTAGATCTTGCCGTTGGAGCAGATGCAGAACTGGGTGTAGTCTGTGCCCATGAACGGGAAGGTGAACCCGAAGTCGTAGGGCCCCACCCAGTCGTCGTCACCCAAGACACCATCTGATCCGTCGGCACCTCCGTTGGTCCCGGCCAGATCGACGTATGTCCCCGTTGCACTGATGTCGATCCAATTGTAGACTGGATGACTGGGCGCAGCAGTCGCCAACGAGTTCGCAAAGTAGTAGCCGCCACCACTGCCCCAGTTGGGATCAGCGATCGTGGTGAACTCCCAGATATCGCATGAGCCCGGGCTACCGTAGCCATTGTAGGGGACGATCTCCCAGTAATAGGTCGTGCTGAAGTCCAGCCCTGTGTACGGGTAGGTGGTCACATTCCCGAGGTCCGTGCCGTTTACGATATTAGTCGGGCGAACCGTGCCGCCACCGTCGGATCCGAAATACAGGTAGTAGCCAGTCGCGCCTGCTGCCGCGCTCCAATTGAGGGATCCATCAGGGGCTTCCGCATCCGTCGCCATGTCGGCAGGCGACATCGGCGAAGCGCACCCCGGGGGAGTCGCAAAGTCAGCGATGGTGATGTCGTCAAGACAGATGTCGTAGTAGAAGGAAGAACTCTCCATCGCCCTGAATCGGATCTGTGTCGCCACGGAGACATAGGGCGTCAGGTCCACATACCCCAGGGACCAACCATTGCTCGCGCCGACAGTCACTACGTCGTTGTGCCATACGGAGCCGTCATAGACATCGACCACGAGATTAGACACGGGCTGCGCAGCACCTCGCCCAATCCAGTAGTAGAAGCTCACGCCCGGATCCGTCAGACTGGTGATGTCGTATGCAGGAGAGATTAAATTCGTGGGCGTCACGGTCGGGGTAGAATCATCCACCCACGCCACGTACTGGCCGGGGTCGGCGGTATGGTCTACGGTGGCCCCGTACGAACATGGATTGCTGCTCGTTCCCGAGGGGATCTGGAACAGCCAATCTTCCCCGGAATCGCCGGCATCATTCGTCCAGCCGGGAGGAATGGCACCACCATTCTCGAAGTCGACGAAGACCGGGAACTGGGCTGATGCCGGCATGCTCATCAGCATGAAAAGACCGGCGAGACAGACGAGTAGAGAGCGTCGCATGCAGTAACCTCCTCTTGCACGATAACGACAGCGTGCGGTACTGGGCCTCGTATGGCCTCAGTTCCACGCTCTGAGCTGACGCGAGACAACCTCTGAGGTGGGGGAAGGCCACACCTGGTTGCCATCAAGGTGGCGAGCGGTGGGCTTCTCGGCTAGGGCGGGCGAATCCGATAACGCATGGGTTGCTCCTTCCGGTACCGGTGATCGAAGCCGCAGACGCGTCGCCGAGGGGCGCCCCGACGACACTATCCGCACGAACCCATCAAGAACTTGCTCCAAGTGTACCAGAGCCGACGCCTGCGGTCAAGCCGCCGTTGTATGCCCGCGGCCACCGGTGGTGCCGACGTCAGCCCCTACTAGAGGTTCCACGCCTCCAGTTGGATGCGTTCAGCAGGAGTGTCGAGCCATATCCTGAGTTGAAGGCCTTCGACTCCCATCCCGATTTGGCCGTGGACGGCATTGCCTTTCAGGAGTGAGCCTTGGGCGATCCAGTAGGAGTCAAACTCCGTGGGGCGCGAATCCACGAATGACGTGCGGATCCTGGCATTGGAGAGCCGGTAGGAGATCCCGTCGGCGGTCCACGAGTTGTCGACGATCCGCTCCATGTTCTCCACATACTGAGTCACGTAGATGCTCTTGTACCAGTAGCTCTCGCTCACCATCATGGAGAACCCCGGGGCGGTGACGCTGCCCTGGGTCGACTGCTGATGCTCGAACTCGGCGCCTGAGCCGCTGATGTCGAAGGAGTACGAACCCTGCTCGGTCAGGTCGGCAGAGTAACTGATGCCGTCATGGATGTAGGTGCCAAGGAGCGTCGCCGCGGAAGAGCCTCCATGGTCAGTCATGTTGCCGCTTCGCAATCATGCGCCCGTCAGCCGTCGTGTCACGATGGTCTGATCATGAGCGCCTCGGGGCCCGCAGCGGATCATGACAGATTCCGTGGATCGTCTCTGACCAACTATTCTAATATTAGAATAGTCAGAGTCCTGACGGTCTTCTCGACACCGGGACAGCGCCGCACAGTGGGAGCCTGAGATTCGGAACCGGTGCGAAGGGAACCGGCTTCCCGCCGTTCACCTCGAGGGATCAGAGGCCGCGGAATCGCCAGCATGTTGGAATCGTCACAGAGGTTGGGGCTCAGGCACACCAACCCAGGCATGAGCCTCGGCGGTCAGATCAACCGACGCGGGCACGAGGGCCTCCTCCAGCCTTCTGAAGAGCCAGGCGGCCTCCAGGTACTCCGGCGATGCCGGGCAGATCCGGAAGAACTCGCGGCTTCCCACGACCAGCAGGAGCTTCCGGGCGCGAGTGATAGAGACATTGAGGCGGTTGGTGCTCAGGATGAAGTCGATCTCGTCGGCCATGAACCACCCATCCGACACCGTCAGCGAGAGTACTATCACGTTGCGCTCCTGGCCCTGCATGCGCTCCACGGTATCCACGACAATTGGCGCCGCGGCATCCGGGCCCAGATGCCGCCACAACCGGTCGGTGATCTCGCGAACCTGGGCACGGTGGGGTGCGACCACGGCGATCTCGGCGGGCTCGATACCCTGATCCACCACGAGGGCAGTCACCAGCCTGGCCACCGCCTCGGCCTCGGGGGGGCTGACAGGACCATAGCCTTGATGATTGACCCAGAGGGCCCGCATGGGCCCTTTAATCCGCCACAGGGGGCCAAACTCCGGCTGGCGCAACTCTTTGGACGCCGTACCGATGGCAGGATCCTCGGACATGTTGCTCTGCAACTGGGCGCCGTAGAAGGCTTCCGAGGGGAAGCGACACAATCCCGGCGGCAACCGGTAGCTCTTTTGCAGCATGAACATCCGATGGGGATACAAGGCGGCCAGATGACCAAACACCGATGATGCCGCCGTCGTATCGAGATGGGTCGCGCTGAAGACGGGCGGGAGTTGGCGATGATCGCCGGCCAGGACCGCGCTTTCCCGACCCCTGGCCAGAGCCACCGCCGCGTGGGCGAGAGGAAGCTGGCCCGCTTCATCAATGATCACGACATCGAAGCGTTTCTCCCGGGGGAGGCGGGTCAAGGCGAAGACCGTCGAGCCTATCACCGCCACACGGCGCGAGAAACCGAGACGGTGAGGCTGCGTGCAGGGTATGGCGGGATCAAGGTCGGCCGATCGCCGGCCGAGCTTCACTACCGGGGTCTTTGGGTCGGCGGCCATCACGGCCTGAAGCACATTGTCTATGGCGCGATGGGTGAATGCGGTGATCAGCACGCTTTGACCGCGGGAAGCCAGAGCCTTCACCACGGCGGCCAGCACCAGTGTCTTGCCCGTGCCCGGGGGGCCGTGGATCAGAGTCAGCCGGTGGGATAGAGCCTCCGTTGCGGCGCGCTCCTGCGAGAGGTCGAGGCCGGGAGGGGGGGCCTGGGCGGTGGCGGTGTCGTCAGTCTGTTCTCCCAAAAGAAGGGAGAGCAGATGGTGATCATCGGCCGAGGCATCCCGCACAGCCGCGGCAAGGCGGGGGGTCGTGGTGTCGGACGACACATAGTCCAATGTCCACACGTCTCCTCTCAGCGCAACCTCGCCGCTTCCGAGCACTTCCAGGGTGACCGTTCGCGCCAGAGGATCCACGCGGCCCACCACCACCTGCACTCCCGTGCCGATTTCCGGGCCCACGGGCTTGCCCCGGTTCAAGACCATCCAATCGCCTTCCCGCAGCTTGCAGGCCTGGAGTGGAAAGCGGAAGCGGAGTGCGCGGCCATGGGCATCCAGCGGCGCCAGATCGGTCATGCACATGCCCTTGGCCACCCGTTCATCCACCGGCAGCTCGTGGAGGAGCAGCGTCGCCCTGCGGGATGTCCGCTGTTCCGTGAGCAAGAAGCGGACGAGCCGGTTCTCGATGTCGCCGGCGTAAAGAGGCGGTGTCTCAGTCATGGTTCAGGAATAGGAGATAGGAGATAGGAGATAGGAGATAGGAGTGGGGAGGCAGTTGAGGGTGGACAACTTGCGTGAGAGTACATGGGAGATCTCTTGCTCCTACTCGTTCACGCACTCGAATGCCCGGCTCGTCGATTCCGATAGCGATTCCGATACCGACCGGTCTGCGCAGCGCGGAGGAGCGTGCAGTCAGGCCTGAACCCCGAACCCTGAACCCTCTCATTTTGATCTCGCATCGGCCTCCAGCCAGTCCCACAGCGCCATGACCGATCGCAGCGTCTCCTCGCCCTGCGCCAGGAGCGACTGCGCCGCCGCCTCATCCCCGAAGGCCCGCCACGCCACATGGTGGATAAAGGGAGGCGACTCATCGGACATAGGGTCGAGGCCGGAAGCCGCCAGCACTCGGGCAAGATCGTAGCGCTCCACGGGCAGATACCACCGTCGCCGAATGAGCGCCTGGACATCCATCGCGTGCACGAGGATCTGCTCGAGCAGTTCATCCCCCCACCCCATCCACGCCACCAGATCGGCCAAGGCCTCGACGGTCGAGGGGCCGAAGTACAGGAAGCCCCATGACAGGCCATCCCTGACTGCCTTCGTTGCCTGATGAGCCGCCAACTCCAGGAATGCGCGCACCTTCTTGGCCGCGTCCCCGTGGTCAGAGGGAATCGCGACGCCGCGATAGGCGCTGAGCCCCTTAGAACGGTCTCGCTTGAGCAGCCCCAGCCGGCACGGCACGGCGGCGGTCGGATCGGGCGCGGCATCCAGAAACAACTGGACCACGGTTCCCGGCGGCGCCTGCACCTCGCCCGTCGGAAGGATGCGTTCCTCCACGATGGAGCGAGCCTGCCCCTGGAGCCGTTGCAGCAGATGGCCGTCAACGGCCAAGGCATGGAGGTTCGCCGTGTCCATGGCCACAAGACCTGGAAGGTCTCCGACTCCCGCGGCCTTGAGCCGTGTGGCGACGGCGGGAGTGAGCCCGGGCACGAGGCTGACATGCCGGCGCTGCCGGGCATCCGCGGCGCAGACGGGATCGAACGGGCATCTCCCGCAGCGCATAGTGCGGTGAAACACGTCGTCACCAGCGCGCAGCCAGCGGGGGATCAGGTCGGTGACCAACTCGCCGAGAATCGCTTCGCTGGCGAGGCGAGGGGGCTCGTGGCTCCCGTAGTGGCCATCGATCATGAGAGGATCGGCCACCGGCGTGATTCTCTGCAGGAGCTCAGTGTACACGGCGGCTTGCAGCACTTGGGAGGTCTTGAGCCTTCGGGACGACTTGATTTCGATAACCTGGTAGCGGCCGTCGTCACACCGCCGAAGAAGATCGGCCATGCCCCGCACGCCAAGCTCCGGGCTCATGGGGCCGAGAAGCACCGCCTGTTCGATCCACGGCGACTCGGCTTCGATCAACGCGCATGTCGCTGCGGCGCCACGGTCGAAGTCGCCAGGCGGATACTCGGGGGTAGCGAGCTGCCCCGGCGGCACCAGTCTCTGGACGACATGCTTCTCATGCTCCTGGCCCAGCCGGGCCAACACCTCGCCGGCCGGTGTCTCCTCCCAGCGGATTCGGGGACGCGGCTGACCGTCGGTCAGCCAGACGAGGTGGCGCGGGCACTGAAGATCATAGAGATGGGCCAGGGCGGTGACCGAAACCGTGATCACTGGCAGGGGAGGATGCTCACGCCTGAATCCGCCAGACGGCGGCATCCTCGGGCGTATCGATGTCGCGCACCACGGCCGCATCTCCGGTCTCAACCCGCACCACCGCGGGCCCCAACCACCCCAGAAGATCGCGCAGGGTCAGCTGCCGCCTGGCCATCATCATGCCACAGGCGACGCGGTCCAGAGCCACTGGATGGCCGCCGCGGCCGAGGTACATCGGCACCGCAGCGTGGGCATTCGGGAAACCCTCCAACGCGCCCAAGAGCATCTGAAGGGTGGCGGGCAGCACCCCGGGGCAATCCACCGGATGGACAAAGACCACGTCCGCTTCGGCAGCGCGCCGGATCCCGGTTCGCACGGAGCTGGCCATGCCTCGCCCCGGCGCCACGTTGCGGATCACGGAAGCCTGGAGAACGGCTGCGCCTGCCTCCACCTCACCGGCGTGATACCCGGTCACCACAAGGAGGTGCACGCCCAGCGCGCGAAACGGCGCAGAAGCCTGTTGCAGCAGCGTGGTGTCTTCCTTCGTGATCAAAGCCTTGGGGCTTCCCATGCGGGAGGACTCGCCGGCCGCCAGGATGATCGCCTCGATCCTCACGGCAGGAGCCTCGCCGTCACACGCCGCATGAGCACCGCGGTGGCATGACGCACATAGGAGGCTTCGAACCTCCCGGTCTGCACTGCTGGTATGGCGGCCTCGGCACTCTGTGCTACGACGTCGTCGCTGCACTCCCAAGGGAGCGGGACGCGGCGGGGATAGGGCAGGGCCGCGCCGATGGCGATGGACAGGTCGCGGGTTCCCTCGTGACGGGTTCCGGCCACCACCAGATCATGGAAGTCGATGCTTCCCCGGCGCCGCAGCGTCTCCACTGCCACTGCGTCATCATCGAGGCAGGGAATCAGAATCTCACTGAGGATGCCGCCACGCCGGCACGGGCCAGCATCGTCGGGGTAGAGCGCCCGCAACGCGATAGTCTCGGCGCCGGCGGGGGTGATCAGGTTGATCGATGCCCCCGCGGCGAGCAACACGGTGCCAAGCAGGGAGCGCTGCTGGGCCCAACAGCGTTCGCCGCCGGCGTGGCAGCGCGTTCCGCCGGTGCGAAAACACGGCCCCGACGAGCGGCGCCAGTGCAGGGGGCGGTTGAGAAAGCGACACCGCCCCTCCTGCAGGAGCGCTCCGCCCAGAGTCGCCAACTCCCGTACCCGGGGGGTGGCCACTTCCATGCATTCCCGGCGCAGCCACTGTGGGCACACGGATGATCGGGATAGACGCCCCAGGGTCACCGCCGAGCCGACACGGAGACTATCACCATCGCGATGGATTTCTCTCAGTTCCACAAGGCGCCCGATGGCAACGAACGCAGCATCGGCCAGCACCCCATGCTTCACCCGGGGGAGAAGGTCGGTGCCGCCGGCCAGGGGAACAAAGCCTTCGTCGAGTCTGGCCAAGGCATCCGGCAGCGACCGGGCGATATGCACGGTGTGGATCGTCATCCGCCGGCCTCCTCAACGGTTGGGTATCCTGCGGCACCGTGGCCGAGGAGAAGATCGGGAGTCAGCGGGATGCGGCAGATGTGTGCCCCGATGGCTCGGGCCACCGCATTGGCGATGGCAGGCACCACGGGCAGCAGCGGCCCCTCGCCCGCCTCCTTGGCGCCGTGAGGGCCCGCCGGATCGGGTTCCTCAACAATAACGGCATGGATACGGGGCAGATCCGCCGCGGTGGGGATGCCGTACTCCGTGAATCCCACGGGATCCATGATCCCCCGGGTCAGCCCTGACTTCTCGGTGAGCGCTTCGCCCAGGGCCATGATGGCGCAGCCATGGAGTTGGCCGCGAACACGGCCCAGATCCACTGCCCGGCCGCAGTCATGGGCCAGCCAGATGTCGTGCACCACAAGTGTTCCCAGCTCCCGGTCCACGCTCACTCGCGCCGCCGCCGCGCTGAAGCTGAACGCCGGCGACGGCCCCAAGGCGCCGCCGGGATAGGAGCCGGCCTCCACCCGAGGCGTGTATCCGCCGCCGGCCATGACCACACCGAGCCGTTCCTCAGCCCGGGCGATGGCCCGCGTTAGGCTCATGCCTCGGCCGGGTTCGTCTCGTACCACCACCCGCCCCGGCAGGAGATCCAAGTCCTCTGCTCGCGTGCCCAATCTTCGGGCCGCCGCCTCCAGCACGGTGCGCCTGAGGGAGCCCGCTGCGGCAATGACGGCATTGCCGGCCATAAGGGTGACGCGGCTGGAATAGGAGCCCAAGTCCACGGGACACGCATCGGTATCGCCGGCAGAGACAATGACGGAGGACGGGGGCTGTCCCAGGGTCTCGGCGGCCAAAACGCGGAGGGTTTCCAAGGCGCCTTGGCCGATGTCAGCCACGCCCACCGTGAGGGAGAACAGGCCACAGCGATCCGCACGGATGAGGGCTTGGGAATGGGGCAGGCGATTGGGCATAATGGGGAACGCGGCTCCACAGATGTAGGCCGAACCGGCGAAACCCACCGCCTCGCCGGCTCGGCAGGGGATGTCCTCGGTATGGCGGGCGACTTCCTGAAGGCATCGGACAAATCCCGTGGAACCGATCTTCAGGCCGTTCACCGTGGCCTCGCCCTGCTCCAGCGCCAGGGCCATCCGCCATGCCACCGGGTCAAGATCCAGGTGCAGTGCGGCATGATCCATGAGCCGTTCCACGGCGAATCGGATCTGGACCGACCCGTGCCCACGCTTCGGGCCCGCGGGAGGCCCATTGGTAAACACGCGGCGGCTTCGGAACCTGAGCGATTCGACGCGATACGGCACCGCCATGAACTGGCCCGCATAGTACGAGGTGACCAGGCCCATGCCCGCGTAGGCGCCCCCGTTCAGAAGGATATCCGCATCGAGCCCCAGGATGGCATGCCGGGAGTCGACCGCCATGCGAAGGGTGATGAGTGCCTCGTGACGGCCCCGATGCGTGTAGAAGACTTCCTCGCGAGAAAGCACGATGCGGACCGGGCGGTGCAGCATCATCGAGAGCTTCGCCGCGACGGCTTCATGGGCGTAGACCTCGCTCTTGCCCCCGAAGCCGCCGCCCACCCGGGGAGTCATGACCCGCACCGCTGCAGGATCAAGGGCGAGCAGCCGGGCCAGTTCGTGGTGGACGAGATGAGGGCATTGGGTCGAACTCCAGAGCCACAACCGTCTCTCGGGCCTCCACCATGCCAGGGCGCCGTGGGGCTCAAGGGCCGCATGAGTGCTCGCGCCGTAGCCGTAGGTTCCGGTGAACACTGTGTGGGCGCGGGAGAAGCTCTCTTCCACGGGCCCGAACTCCAGCACGATGTCACGCAGCACATTGTCGGGGTGATTTTCGTGGAGAGGCGTGGCACCTTCGGCTGAGGTCATGGTCAGCACCGGCGGAAGGGAATCCAGGGCGATTTTCACCGTGTTCGCCCCTGCGGCGGCGGCCTCGGGGGATACTCCCACCACTACGGCCAGAGGCTCCCCCACATAGCGAACCTTTCCTCGCGCCAGCACAGGTTCGTCGCGGGATGAGTGGATTACACCGCCGCGCACGGCAAACGCCTCCCCATCCAGCGCAGCGATAACGCCGGGTGTTGCCAGGGCAGGCGCCAGATCGATCGCCCGTATGACGGCATGAGGGAGGGATGAACGTACCAACGCGGCATAGACCATGCCGGGCACGGCGAGGTCGGCCACATAGGGGTCAACCCAGGGCCAGCGAAGGTCAGGCGTGCTCATGCCAGCGCCGCCAGAGCCTCCACCATGAGGGCAGAGCCGCCGCACCGGCATAGATTGCCCGACAGCTCCCGCTGTATGGTCTCCCGATCTGGGTTTCGCGTATGGGAGAACAGACACCAGGCGGTCACCAGTACGCCCGGCGCGCAGAACCCGCATTGGATCGCGCCCGCCTCCACGAGGGCGTCGGCGATACGCCGCGCCAGGGGATCGCCAGAGAGCCCCGCTGCGGTACGAATCGAGCAGCCATCACAGCATGCGGTCAGCACAAGGCAACTGGGCACGGCTACGCCGTCCACTGCCACCGTACACGCGCCGCAGGCACCCTCCCCGCACCCCACCTTGACGTCCGCACAGCCATAGCGGCGCAGGGTTTCCACCAGCGTCTCATCGGGCCTTGGCGTCACGGTCGTGGGCCGGTCGTTCACCGTCAGCCGCACCGTCGCGCATGGAGTCGCGTCTATCATGCCACACCCTGGCGTCGAATGGGTCTCATGGGGGAGGGCCTCACACGCGGGCCAACTTACAGCGAAGACTGCTCCACAGCCCGCGGAATCCGCGCGGCTTCAGTCCGCAACCCGGCTCGTGGGGAGCGGGGCGCTAGGAGCAGCCGGTGGTCGTGCCGCAGTTGGGGCACACGTAACACTTTCCGCTGCTGATGGTGATGCTCCCGCATGAGGGGCACGGCGGGCTGCCGATCTGGTTCTTGGCGGCCTGGGCGGCTTCGGCTTGGGACACGGGCAGCACGGCAAGCTCAAGCTGGGGCTGGCCGGTCATGGTATCTGCCTCCTCGGGAGCAAAGAACTTCAAGGCCAGCCAACGGAAGATGTAATCAAGGACGGATTTCGCGGTCGGGATCTGCGGGTTGGTCGTCGCCCCCGATGGCTCGAACCTGAGGTGACTGAACTTGTCAATGAGCACAGTGAGAGGCACGCCATACTGCAGCATGATGGATGTGGCGGTGGCAAAGGAATCCATGAGCCCGCTGACCACGGATCCTTCCTTGGCCATGCGGACAAAGATCTCACCAGGGGATCCGTCCTCGTACTTGCCGACCGTGATATACCCCTCATGGCCTCCGATGGAGAACTTGTGGGTAACCGCCAGGCGCTCCGCGGGGAGCCGGCGGCGCATGGGTTTTTTCGGAGCGGGCTTCGGGTCTTTCCTGACGGAGAGCGGCTGATCGTTCTTGCAGCCATCGCGGTAGATGCACACCGCTTTCAACCCCAGCTTCCACGCCTCGACGAAGATGTCGTAGATTTCGTCTACCGTCGTTTCGTGGCCGACATTCACGGTCTTGGAGATGGCGCCTGAGATAAAGGGCTGGACCGCGGCCATCATGCGGAGGTGGCCCAGAGGTCCGATGCAGCGGACGCCCCGCTCGGGCGTCAGCGCGCAATCGAACACGGGGAGATGATCATCGTGCAGACCTCCGGCGCCTTCGATGGTGCCGGTGCGCTCCACATGGTCAAGGATCTTGCCGGTCTCATGGGGAGCATACCCCAAGGTGGTCAGCGCCCTGGCCAGGGAGCGGTTCACCATGCGGATGGTGCCCCCGTCCACCATCTTCTTCGTCTTGACAAGGGCAATGTCGGGCTCGATTCCGGTGGTATCGCAGTCCATCATGAACGAAATGGTTCCCGTCGGCGCGAGCACGGAAACCTGCGCATTGCGCACCCCGAAACGACGTGCTCCTTCGTCGGCCAGTTGCCAGACCTTGCGCACCGTATCCAGAAGGAGGGAGGGAACGCTCTCACTATCGATCTCGTTGACTTTCTCTCGGTGCATGTTCAGCACCTTCTGAACCGAAGAGCGATTTGCCGAGTATTCCTCAAAGGGGCCCAGAAGTGAGGCAAGCTCAGTGGAAAACCTGTAGGCTTCTCCCGTCATCAGGGCGGTTATGGCTGCGGCCAGCGCCCGGCCCTGGTCGCTGTCATAGGGAAGGCCCAAAGACATGAGCAGGCATCCGAGATTCGCATAGCCCAGACCCAGAGGCCGGTACCTGTGGCTGTTGGCTCCGATGCGGAGTGTCGGGTACTGCGCATTGTCCACGATAATGTCCTGGGCGGCGATCATGATGTCCACCACGTAGCGGAACGACTCGACGTCGAATGCACCATCCTCCCCGACAAACTTGACAAGGTTCAGGGAGGCGAGATTGCAGGCGGAGTCATCCACGAACATGTACTCGCTACAGGGGTTGCTGGCGCGGATGCGCGTGGTGTCCGCGCAGGTGTGCCAGGCATTTGCCGTGGTGTCGAACTGCAGCCCAGGGTCGCCGCATTCATGGGCGCACTCGGCCATGAGCCGGAGAAGCTCCCGGGCGCTGCGGCGCTCCAACACCTCGCCGTTGGTCACCGCCCGCAGATTCCACTCGCCGCCCCGGAGCGCACGCTCCATGAAGTCATCGGTGACACGCACGGAGTTGTTGGAGTTCTGGAAGAATACCGAGGAGTACGCCTCTCCCGTAAGGCTGCCATCGTATCCCGCGGCGATAAGGGCCTTGGCCTTACGTTCCTCCCGGATCTTGCATTGCACGAATTCGGCGACATCGGGATGATCAACATCGAGGATGACCATCTTGGCGGCGCGACGGGTCTTGCCACCGGACTTGATGACGCCGGCAAACGCGTCGTACCCGCGCATGAACGAGACGGGCCCCGATGCATGACCGCCGGAAGAGAGGCGTTCCTTGCTGGAACGTATCGTAGAAAGATTGGTGCCAGTCCCGCTGCCATGCTTGAACAGGGTGCCCTCAGTCTTGGCCAGATCAAGGATCGAGTCCATGGTGTCTTCCACGGAATTGATGAAGCAGGCCGAACACTGAGGCCGCTCCTCGATGCCGACATTGAACCAGACAGGGCTATTGAATGAGGCGATCTGGTGGAGGAGGATATGTGACAATTCCTCGGAGTAGACCCGGGCTTGGTCATCCCCGGAGAAGTACCCGTCCTTGATGCCCCACGCGGTGATCGTATCAACGACGCGGGAGATGAGTTGCTTGACGCTGTGCTCGCGGCTGCCGAGGTCGGGCGATCCCTTGAAATACTTGGAAGCGACCACATTGGTTGCCGTGGCCGACCACGATGCCGGAACCTCCACCTTTTCTTGTGTGAATACGGTCGTACCGTCCGCCGCGTTGATCGAAGCTGAGCGCTCCTCCCATTCCACGGCGTCGAAGGGATGGATCCCGGCACGGGTGAAGTGACGCCGAAGAAGGATTCCCCGGGCCGGTCCATCACCCGGGGCGGACCGAGGCGGGCGCCATCCTGAGGACTTCTGGGGCCAGAAAATCAACTGCCGTTCATCCACAGCCGAGTCGTCCTGAACTGCATGCTTCATGATCTGCCGTCTCCCCCTCCATGCGGTACGCGCCGCAGAGGCATGGTACTACTCTGAAGGTGTCTTCCCCTTGTCTGACGAAGTGCTCGAGCGGATGTGTCGCACACAACATGTTGTTGTGGGTCGCAACATGACCCCAACACCTTGGGCTGTCAAGAGGGGATTACCGCCAGGCGATGCACTGGCGTCTTGACGGCTGAGGACCGGGAGATAACCTTAGTGCCGACGGTCAGAAGCCCCATTCCTGGCGCGATGGCAGGCCGCCAATGAAGACGGGAAGGATGGCGTAATGAATGGGTGGAAGGATGGGGGAGAGGGTTTGGGGTTCGAGGAAGAACATCGAACATCGAAGACCCGCATCGTGAGGATGATGGAAGCAGGCGAAGCTAGCGGGATGGAGGGGTGTGATGGTGGACTGTGAACTGCACACCGTGAACTGTGTACTGCTCGCGAGGCGAGCCCGAGGAGGCCGATGACTACGAAGCGTCTGCGAAGGCTGTCGCAGCACATCGCGTCTCTACCAGCCTTGCCGACATTGGCGCCTGAGGCCTTCCAGGAGGCGTCCGATGCCGTGGATGCCCTCGTGCGCGACATCAGGGCTTTGGGCTCGGAGCTTCTCCTCGATGGGGCCTCACTGGTCACCTTAGCCAAGGATCTGCGTCGGATCGGTGATCCTTCTGCCTCTGAAATGGTCGCCGGCCACCTGGCGGAGGTGTTCATGGAGGCGGGACGGCCCCGAGAGGCCGCGCAGTTCCTCAAAGTTGGAGGTCTGGCGTGCACCGACCAGGGGCTCTTCCCTCCGGCGATTTCCATGTTCGAGAGGGCGCTGGCTGCAGTCGCAGACGATGATCCCGAATTCGAGGCTGTGGCTATCCTCAACAACCTGGGCAATGCCCTTACCGAGTTGGAGCGCTTCGAGGATGCCCACGCTACATACGGAAGGGCGGCCAGACTTCTCGACGAAGCTCCCATGGACGCGTTCCAGAAGGCCCGGGGCGAGGAACCCGAGATGGTGCGGGGCACTGTCATCAACAATGCCGGATGGGCGCTTATGCGCCAAGGCAAACAGGCGGGTCGGGATCACGATCTGCTCATGCACGCAATCCGCGCTTTTCGGCAAGTACTTCAGGGTCGTCTCAGGCCGCGCACACGGATCATCGCCACGGGCAATCTGGCCGAAGCGTGCCTTCTCCGCGGGGAGATCGCCACCGCCGAACGTCTCCTCCAACCTCTGGAGGCCGAGTGTGTGGAATTGCGTCTGGAGCGGCTGCTCCCCGAAGTGTACCGCCGCCGAGCACAGCTTAGCGCTGCCCGGGGTCATGTGGAAAGCGCCATGTCCTGGACACGAAAGGCTCTGCAGAGCAGCCTGATCTTCACGAGCCCACGCCAGGAAATTCGGGTGATTGAGGTGTGTTTCGATCTCTTGAAAGAGCTTCTTGCATCCGAGGGAGACCGTATGACAGGTCTGGAGCGCTCGGGCGCCCAGGTACTGGGTGAACTCCTGGATCTTCTCGAGAGCAAAGATACCTACACCGGCGGTGATCATTCGCGACGTGTTGCCAGCCTTTCCCGGCGATTGGCTGCCCAATTGGACGATGCGTCGGGGCACGACGAGCGGCATCTCAAGACCGTGGAGTTAGGCGGTCTGCTCCACGATATCGGTAAACTCATGATCCCCTGGAGCCTTCTCAACCGACTCCGACCTCTGCAACCGCACGAGATTGAGCTTCTCCATCATCACGCGGCGGCAGGCGAGGCGCTGTTGATGGATATTGGGCTCCCCGAGTTGGCACGAATTGCCGGCGAACACCATGAGCGACCGGATGGGACGGGCTATCCTCGAGGAATCACAGCCCTCAGTCTCGACGGGGCCGTGGTCGCGGTGGCCGATGCGTACGAAGCGATGACCTCACCGTCGCGCCGGTATCGCCTTCCCCTACGCCCCAAGAGCGCCGTGGCAGAAGTGCTGGCCGCCTCGGGACATCAGTTTGTACCCTTGGCGGCCCAGGCACTGGAGGCGGTGATCCTACGCCGACCGCAGGCGCCTCGGCGCTAGCGGCGTGCCCCTCTGGGGGACCAGAAGAGACTTGATGCGTAACGAACACCGGCGCGCGAATCTGCGCCGTCATTTCTGAAGGAGGACTCATGCCGCGAACCATGAAGGCTGTGGTCAAGACTGCCCCTCACCTTGGGGCCGAATGGCGTGACGTGCCCGTGCCGATGCCCCTACCGGACTGGGTGCTCCTCAGGGTCCGGGCGACGTCCATCTGCGGGACCGATGTCCACATCTACGGGTGGAATCAATGGGCGCAGACACGCATCGGCATAGAGAGACTTCCGCAGATACTAGGCCATGAGGTGGCGGGGGAGGTGGTGGAGGCCGGCTCGCAGTGTAGGTGCATCAGGGTGGGAGATTACGTGTCCGCGGAGACCCACATCTATCACCCCGCAGATCTCCAGGCGATGCTGGGCCAGCGCCACATCGGTGAACGAATGAAGATCGTAGGCGTCGATCACGACGGTTGCTTTGCGGAGTACTTCGCAGTGCCGGAATCGGTATGCTGGGTAAACGATGGGGCTATTCCGCCCGAACTGGCAGCGGTACAGGAGCCCATGGGCAATGCGTGCTACGCCTTGCTAGGCGAGGATTGCGATGTTGCCGGCAAATCGGTGGTCATACTAGGAGACGGCCCCACGGCATTGTTTGCTGTCGGCATTGCTAGGGCCGTCGGTTTGACCACCATCGTGGTGATAGGCGCCTCGTCGTACGCATTAGGCATTGCGCGGCGAATGGGGGCGGATCACACGCTGGACATCACCGATAGCGGCGTTGACCGCGTGCAGTACGTTCGTGACCTCACCGGCGGGTACGGCGCTGATCTTGTCCTCGACATGGTGGGAGCGGCCTCGGCCATCCAGGAGGGGCTGAAGATCATCCGAAAGGGAGGCCGCTACAGCGCATTCGGAGTATCAGGAAGCGCCACGATTCCCATCGATTACAACAACGGCATTGTGTTCCGCGGTATCCAGATCCACGGCATTTCGGGCCGCAAACTGTTCGATACCTGGTATCGCGTCCGCAACCTGCTGGCCTCGGCGCGGGTGGATATTCGACCGATCATCACTCATCTGCTGCCCCTGGAGCGCTTCACCGAGGGCTTTGAGACTGCCATGGGCACGCCCAGGCAGTGCGGCAAGGTTGTCCTCTTCCCGGATGCACAGGAGCTGGCGGCTGCCCGGCAGAGGATGAGCGCGACATAGCGACTCATGCGCCGGATGCCGGGACATACCGGGACGACGCATGGAACTCACGACGCGGTGACGGGGCGGATGGATGACGGGGAGACAGGATGAATGGAATGATGGGAGCGGACCACGAACCGTTTCCGCAACGCGCTGGAAGTTGGGGGTTTTGCTCAATCCTCACTGCGGGGGGTGTGGCCGGTCTGAAGGCCGATCCCTCTCTCTGTGAACCGCGAGTGAAGCTCGCTCCATTCCGCCGGGGTTGCCCTTGGGGGGCCTTGGCGCTATGCTGCGCCCTCGCGAACGGGTATGAACCGGGGGATGCAGCGGCGTCTCCACGGCTCCCCGGCGCACGGCGCCCTCCAGGCCATCGTGTCGTGAGCGCCGAGGGGAATCCGTTTCTGCCCGTGTGCGTCCGGGCCAGATGCCCAAGGCCCGACGGCCTGCCACCGATAAGGAAACAAGCACACCGCCAAGGAGGAAAAGCGTGAGCAGTATGGGTCTGTACGAGGACCGGGTGAAGGATTTCGACTGGTCGATTTCCGAACAGGAATTGGAGTATGGCGCAGGCGGCATGTACAACATAGCGTTCTATTGCACCGATCGGATCTGCCAGAAGGGTTTGGGCGGCAAACCCGCCTTCATCTGGGAGGGGTTCAGCGGCCACGTTAAACAGTTCACCTACGATGATATCCGGGTTCACAGCAATGCCATTGCCCAGTTTCTGCAGAATCAGGGGCTGGAGCCCGGCGACAGAGTCTGCCTGTTCATGGACCGGATACCGGAGCTGTATATCGGCTTTGTCGGCGTGCTCAAGATGGGCGCCATCGCGCAACCTCTTTTCTCCGCGTTCGGCGAGGAGGCTCTGTTCACGCGGCTGGAAGACGCCTCAACCAAGGCGGTGATCACGACCCGGAAGCACTTGGGAAAGGTGCGCCGCATCCGCAAGGACTTGCCGGCCTTGGCCACCATCATCGTCGTGGATGCCGGCGAGAAATCGTTGGAACCAGGAGAGGTTGCATTCGACATGGAAGGGGCCGCCCGGGTCGAGGATTTTGATATCTATAAGGCCGGTCCGGAAACACCCTCGGTTCTTCACTACACCTCTGGCACCACCGGCAAGCCCAAGGGCGCGTTGCACGTACATTCCTCACTCATTGCGCAGTACCTGACGGCCAAGTGGGTCCTTGATATGCACCCCGACGATGTCTATTGGTGTACCGCCGATCCGGGATGGGTCACCGGCACGTCCTACGGGATCATCGGTCCGTGGGCCAACGGCGTGACGCAGGTGGTCCTCGATGCGGGATTCAGCGCGCAGAACTGGTATTCGTTCGCCGAGCGGATGAAGGTTACGGTCTGGTATTCAGCGCCCACGGCCATCCGGTTGCTCATGAAGGAGGGGATGGACCCCGTCCAGAAGCATGATCTCTCGACGCTACGACACCTGGTGAGCGTTGGAGAGCCGCTGAACGCCGAGGCGGTCATCTGGTCGGAGAAGGCCTTTGGCAGGCCGTTCCATGATTCGTTCTGGCAGACGGAGACAGGCTCCATCATGATCAGCAACTACCCAGGAATGCGGATCAAGCCCGGCTCCATGGGAAAGCCCTTCCCAGGCATCACGGCCACTGTGGTGAACCCCAAGACCTTCGAGCCCGTGCAGACCCCTGGCACCGTAGGGCTGATCGCCATCAAACCCGGCTGGCCGTCAATGTTCCGTGCCTACTGGAACAACGAGCAAATTTACAACGCCAAGTTCAAGAACGGCTGGTACCTCTCGGGAGACCGGGCCAGCATCGATGGCGACGGCTACTTCTGGTTTGTCGGCAGGGATGATGACGTGATCAACACCGCCGGCCATCTTGTCGGCCCGTTTGAGATCGAATCGGCCCTGCTGGAACACCCCGCCGTGGCCGAATCGGCGGCGGTGGGGAAACCGGATCCCATCAACATGGAAGTCGTGAAGGCGTTCATCGCCCTCAAGCCGGGCTATGTCGCCGACGACGATCTGACGATGGATATCATGAACTTCATCCGCAAGAAGCTCTCACCCCTGGCAATGCCGCAGGATATCGAGTTCGTGCCCTCCCTCCCGAAGACCCGTAGCGGCAAGATTATGCGTCGCGTGCTGCGGGCCCAGGAGTGGGGCGAAGATATAGGTGATGTTTCGACCCTCGAGAATGAGTAGCTGCACCACGGGTACTCACGGAAGGAGCCTCCAATGGCAGACGATCTGAAACCCACCATCCTTGCCTATGTGAAGAAGGAATACCTCGACGAGGATTCCGACGAAGAGATCACCACCGGAACCCGGCTGATCTCCAGCGGCATCGTGGACTCGTTTTCCATGGTCTCACTCAAGCGCTTCCTGGAGAAGAAGTACGCCATCCAGATTCCGGATGCGGATGCCTCCCCCGAGGCGTTCGATACCGTGGATAGCATAGCCTCGCTGGTAATCCGCTTTCAGGCCAAGGCCTGAGCCGGAGGGCACAATGGCGTTCTCTTCGGCTGCGCGCGCGTCATACCAGAACGAGATCTCCAGCCTCCGGGACCAAGGCCTGTTCAAGCAGGAGCGGTACATTCATTCGCCCCAGGCTGCCGACATTGAGGTCGAGTTTCCCATCGGTCAAGGCGTTGTGCCCAAGAAAGTCATCAACCTCTGCGCCAACAACTACCTCGGGCTTTCCAGCCATCCTGACGTGCTCAAGGCAGCCCACGACGGGTTGGAGGCACGCGGGTATGGTATGTCGTCGGTGCGGTTCATCTGCGGCACGCAGGACATCCACCGTGAACTGGAAGACCGGTTGACCGCGTTTCTGGGCACCGAGGACACCCTGCTGTTTCCTTCATGCATGGACGCCAATGCCGGCGTGTTCGAGGCGGTACTGTCCCCCGAGGATGTCATGATCGCCGATCGTCTGGTGCATGCATCCATCGTCGACGGAATGCGGCTCTGTAAGGCCATGCAGGATACCTACAAGCATTCCGACATGGGTCATCTGGAAGAGAAGCTTCAGGAACATCAGGACAAGCGCCACCGCCTGGTAATCACCGACGGCGTGTTCTCCATGGACGGGGACATCGCTAAGTTGGATGAGATCGTGGAGCTGGCAGAGAAATACGATAGCATGGTGTTTGTCGACGATTCCCATGCCAGCGGATTCATCGGCAAGACCGGCAGGGGCACCCACGAGCACTGCGGTGTCCTTGGGCGGATCGACATCATCACCACGACGTTGGGTAAGGCTCTGGGCGGCGCTTCGGGCGGGTGCGTATCGGGGCGGAGCGAACTCGTAGAGTTGTGTCGCCAGCGGGCTCGTCCATATTTGTTTTCCAATAGCGTCGCGCCGGTCATAGTCGCCGGAGCCATCACGGTGCTTGACCTTATCTCCAAGACCACCGAGCGACGCGACACGCTGGAGTGGAACACCACCTACTGGCGGAAGCTCCTTTCCGAGGCGGGGTTCGACATCAAACCCGGGGATTCCCCCATCGTCCCGGTGATGCTGTACAA
>JAFGKV010000047.1 GCA_016928395.1 Candidatus Fermentibacterota bacterium
CATCGGTTTCGTGGTCGAATCGGCGATTGATCGATGTCGACCACGAGCCAGCCGGTAGTCCGGCTGGCCTGAACCCTCGCAAGCTCCCCTACATGTTCTTCTTGATCACGGCCGCTAAGCGTCGTATGCCCTCGACGATCTGTTCCTCTGACGGGTAGGAAAAGTTGAGTCGCATGGTATTCTGACCCTTGCCATTGCAGTAGAAGGCTTCGCCAACGACATACGCGACGTTTTCGTCAACGGCGCTCCTGAAGAGCGTGGTGGCATTCATGGTCCGCGGTAGTTTCACCCACAGGAACAGCCCGCCTTCCGGCTTCGTCCACCGGACGCCTTTGGGCATGAACTCCTTGAGCGCCTTGAGCATGATGTTACGCTTCTTTCCATAAAGCTTGCGGATTGCCTCAATCTGGGGGCGGAGAAGGCCCTGGCGCATGTACTCCGCGGCAATCATCTGATTGAAGGTCGGCGATGCCAGATCCATGCTTTGCTTGGAGACGACCATGCGATCGGTCCAAGATGCCGGTGCCATGAGCCACGCCAGCCGGAGACCGGGGCAGAAGATCTTGGAGAAGGTACCCAAGACAATGACCTGGTCCTGAGTATCCAGGCCGTAGATGGGTGGCTGGGCAACGCCCCTGAAACGAAGATCCCGGTATGGGCTGTCTTCGACTATGGGGACTTCATAGGCATAGGCAAGTTCCAGAAGACGACGCCTGCGGGCCTCGGTGAGCGTGACACCTGAGGGGTTCTGGAAGTCGGGGACGACATAGATGAACTTGGGCTTCTTATGTCGCTTGGCGAGCCTGGCCAGAGTCTTCTCCAACAGGTCCATACGCATGCCATGGCTGTCCTGAGACACACCGATCATCTTGGCACGGTAGGCACTGAATGCCTGGATGCCGCCGATATAGCTTGGCAATTCCATTACGACGATATCCCCTGGATCTATGAACACCTTGGCCACGATGTCGAGGCCTTGCTGCGATCCGGAGGTAATGAGGATGTTCGCGGGCGTGATGCCGGGTTTGGAAAGTGCCATCCACTTGGCCAATTCTTCTCGGAGCGGCATCTCTCCCTCCGTCGGACCGTACTGAAGGGCGAACCTTCCCCGTTCCCTGAGAATCCGGCAGGATATCTGCTCAATAGCTTCCACCGGGAAGGTCTCCGGTGCGGGCAGACCGCCGGCGAAGGAGATGATCTCGGGCTTTCGTGTGAGCTTCAGGAGTTCGCGGATCACGGAACTCTGCAGATTACGGGCGTTCTTTGAGTAGAACGGCGACAAATCCTTGATCATGTCATATCTCCTTCCGAGAAGACATTAGGGGGACACAGGGCAAAGCGGTAGTGCGTTCTCTGGCCGGCCTCCGCGGCCGCGCCAATCCCGATCCGTAACGAGGCGGGAGAAGAGCCTGGACACAGGAAATGGTCTGCGGTAGGATTGAACCCATGGTTGCGATCGCACCTGCGGCCATCGCACCGGGAATGGGAACCTCAATGCAGTTGCCAAGCTCGCACCTCCTTATCATCTCAGTATGGGCGGGCGAACAGAGGCAGTCAAGGCATGCGCTGGGCCGGCGCCCGTGAGTGCAGTTCGCCGGTACGAGCATACACTATGACGGTTGGTGGTCATGCGCCTGCTCATCTTCCATGGGCATTCCTTCGGCCAGGAAGAGCTCTATCAACTCCCGAGCTCGCATCGTGTGGTCCTCGCGCACAGATATGCGTACCTCCCCCAAACCATCGGTCGTGAGGGGTAGCACCGTGTGGGGCACGCTCGATGCTACTTGGCACGGAATGCCCTCCTGGGTCAGCATGTCCCCGATTTGGGCCGCCTCGATATCATCATGACAACGATGCACAACCACAGTCCTCATGGCGCCATTCCTCTCTGATAATGAGCAGTTCTGTGTCGTGGCCGACATTCGTTAGAACACGCTGGACTACGACGAGAATCAGCGGGCTCCCCGTTCCAGGCAGGCCGTGAGAAGACACTCCCTTGACCTCCAATGCGCCAACTTGGCAGCCACAGAAGCGGCGTGCTCCCCGCCGAGGAAACTGCGATCCGCCCGGTGCATCTGGGAAGCCCATCGTCGTCATCGCGCACGACGGTCGAGCGCTGCTACGTCTGTCGTAGTGCTCAAGGTTCCTGGATGCCGTACGCGAAACAGAAGATACACCGCGTAGTCTGATCCGGCACTGATTCAACCATACACGACTCTCGCCAGCGGTCAAGACCTCTCCCGCGCAAGAATGATGACCATGTCGCGTCTTGTGCTATCTTGGAGTGATGACTCCCTTGCGGGTGATCCACAGTGCGGCCCCGAACGCCCGCACAGGAGTTCCTCTTCGTGCGGTGTGAACGATGGCGTCTGTGCCATATTCTGGTGAGTCCGGAGGTTGTCTGTGCTGCAGACCATGAAGACGCGGTTGCTGGCTCTTCTATCAGTCATCGTGGTGCTGTTTGGCCTTGCTCTGGTCAAGATAGACTCCTCTCGTCGCCAGCAGGCAGCCATGCTCCTGGAGCAACAGGGAGTTCAGGCCGCTGCGATGTTTGACAGCCTTGTAAGCCTTCGGACACGGTTTCTCCATCAACTGGCCTACGATTACTCATACTGGGATGAGCTTGTTGACTTCGTTCGCCGGCCTGATACTGCCTGGGCTCGGTCGAATCTGCTTCCCGTCTTGAGAAACTACGGCGCGGACTTCATCTGGATCTATGACGCGGGTGGAAAACAGGTCTATGCGGCGGATTCACATCGTATTCTGGACACACGGGAGGCCCAACTCCTCCCCTCGGACACCGCGCTCGACACGATGTTCACGACGCATCGTTTCGCCCGTTTCTTCTGCCGCACGACCATGGGTTTGGCCGAGGTCAGGGGGGCCACCATTCACCCCACCTCCGACGAGGCTCGAACCACTACGCCGCGGGGCTATCTCTTCTTCGGACTCCTCTGGGATGACCCGATGGTAGAGGAACTGGCTGGCCTCGGCGCCAGCACCATCACTGTGGTGTCGACCGATGTGGATACTGCCGATGCTCGCTCCGACGACCCGGCGATCATCCGCTTTCCATTCGTGCTCGACGGCTGGGACCGCGCTCCCGTTGCAAGGCTGGAGGTCAGCAGCCGGGTGCCCGGGGTAGAGACCTTTCTCCGCGCATCCCGGCAGTACCTGATCCTGAGCCTCGTTTTCGCCGCAGGTCTCATGGGGGTCGCGCTGCTGTCCGTGACGCGGTGGGTAAGCTGGCCTCTTCGTCTCATCTCGCGCAGTCTGGCCACCGATGATCCGTCACCTGTCAGGCGTCTTCAGCGTGACAGGACCGAGTTCGGTGATATTGCCTCTCTGATCGGCAGGTTCTTCGATCAGCGCCAAGAGCTGGAACGCGAGAATGTCGAACGGCGCCGTGCGGAGAGTGCGCTCAGAGTCTCCCACCGTTTCCTGGAGATCGCCAATCGCCATCGTGAGATGGAGCCGCTCATCAGTGAGTTCGCCACGGAGATCGAGGGTTTTACGGGCTGCACTTTGGCCGGCGTCCACCTGAGGTTCAGCGAGGACGGGGCCCGATACGAGATGACCGTAGGGTTTGGTGAGAATCCGGGGGTACAGGATCGTCCCTGCGCCCGTAGTGAAGTGCGTGGCATCTGTCGCGCCATCATCGCCGGTGATCTGAAGCCCGGCGTGCCTGCGTTCACTGCCAACGGGTCCTGCATCATGAATCGATCATCCCAGGATCTCCCTGCGGTATTGGGCGAGTTGCACTGGGATATCTGCATGCGGTGCTGGAGACTAGACTTCGAGTCGGTCGCTTTGATACCCATCCGTGTGCAGGGCAAAGCACTGGGTCTCATCGAGGTTGCAGATCAGCGACAGGACATGTTTCCCGCTCATATCGTGGACACGCTGGAAGCGGTCGCCAAGCAATTGGGAATCGCCTTGCTGCGCGTCAAGGCAGAGGAGAGACTTGCGTTCATGGCTACCCATGATCTCCTCACGGGGTTGCCGAACCGGGCAATGGTTGGCTTCCGCCTACGCCCGGCCATGGCCGCCGCTGAGGAGCACAAGGCCCATGTTGCCGTCATGATGCTCGATCTCGATTACTTCAAGAGCGTGAATGATACCCTGGGACACGCGGCGGGTGATCGGCTCTTGCAGGCGGCCTCCAAGAGGATCTCCGCGATTCTCCGCCATACCGACACCGCGATCCGCATGGGAGGCGACGAGTTCCTTATCATCGTGCCTCTGCTTACCTCTGCCGACGACGCATCCAAGGTGGCGTCGAAGATACTCGAGGCCCTGAGGAGGCCTTTCCAGATCGATGACCGCGAACTGAGAGTGACCGGCAGCATCGGAATAGCCATCTACCCCCAAGGCGGCGTCACCATCGACGAAATGCTGCGACACGCCGACATTGCCATGTACCGGGCCAAGAGCCAGGGCCGAAATACCTTCTGTGTCTTTACCAATGCCAAGGCGGGCGACGGGTAGGCCTTGCTTCGCAGGGTGGGGTTCCGGTTCGGTGCGGGACCTCTGACCCTGACCGGGTGCTTTGGGGGCGGAATCGATCCAGCGGTCTCAGTGGCGTCTCAGTCTTCTACCCTACGAGGAATCAGGATACGAGGAGCGCCGTCTTTGCCCTCAGCTTTCCATCGACCCATCCAGCCATGCCCGACGTTGTGGATTTCTGATCCATGGCGACCGTAGCCGACGCTACATGATCTTCTCGACTCGCAGCGGCCTTGAGGGGTCGAAGGATCCCCGTTCCACCTCCTCAGGGGCGAGGACTACGACACCTTCCTCCGCCGCACGACCGGCCTTGAGCTGAACCGATCGAAGTCCCCCCAACCACCAGCGATCGTCAGCGACATAGACAAGGTCGCCCTCCGTGATGGCCAGGTCTTCCATCAACCCCCCCGGCAGAAGCACGCGTCCGCCGGTATCCGGCTGCACCTTGAAGGCCAGACCACCTGCTGATCCGCGTCGTCCCCGCCGGAAGTTCGGAAGGCCGGCCTTGAACGAACGCATGGCGTCTTCCAGAGAGAAGACCGTCAGACCACGGATCTTCGTCTCGCTGGGTCTGGGTGTGAACAAGGTGACGACGATTCCGATGGTCGCGGTGACCAGACATCCGAAGATACCCCGAAAGACCGAATGCTCCGGCGGGGTCCCTTCGGGCGGATATGCCAGGAGGAACCGGCTCAGCGGATCGACCCACTGCGTGAAGGTCAGGCTCAGGAAGTTGATAGCGCTGCCGCCGATCATGGCAGCCACGGCGGCCGCCGAAGTGAATCGGGGCCAGAACGCGCCCATGAAAATCACGGTGACCATGGCAGGGATAATGACCATCACCCCCTTGTAGTGGAGATTGAAGAGGTCCTGCTCCATGGTGGTGAACATCCATACCAGAAGCAGGCCGATGCCGGTGGCCACGACGCTCACCACCCGGGCCACCACCAAATAGTGCTTCTCCGAGTGCTCCTTCTTCACCAGCCTCCGATAGAGATCATTGACACCGATCGCCGCGCAGGCATTGATCAGCGTGTCCACCGTGGACATGAGCGCGGCAAGCAGCGCCGCCATGATGAATCCGAACACGATGGCATTCTGCCGCATGACCGTCCACAGAACGGTGGTGAACGTATGATAGGTATCGTGCAGTTCGAAGGGGATGAGACCCTGCGCGGCGCCCTTGGTCATCATGGCGCGGCCGACCCAGCCCGCACAGCTCACCACTACAGCGGAGAGCGGCAGCAGAATTACGACATTTGCCACCGCCGCCTTGCGCCCCTCGTTCACGCTCTTGGCCGCCAGGTATCGCATGATAAACCCTTGGTTCATGAAGGTGAATGCGATGGACCCGGCGATACCCTCCCCCCAGAATGTATTGGCAGTCCCCAGTCTGGGCGTGGCGTTGATGTGGGCAAACGGCGACCGCAGCTCCACCGGGAGCCAGCCCCAGAACTCCCCGAAGCCCCCAAGCCAGATCAGTCCTCCCACCAGCACCACCGCCCCCGCAAGATAGAGCATGAAGCCTTGCAGTAGATCGGTGAAGATGACCGCTGTCTGCCCGCCCGTGGTCACGTAGAATCCAATAATGAGGGTGCAGACGAGTACCGGGATCCAGATGTTGACCCCGGTAATCCCTTGGATGGCAAGCCCCATGGTGAAGAGATTGTAGCCGATATAGTAGAGCATGTAGGCCAGGATGATGATCATGGCCAGGTAGCGGACCACGACATTGAACCTTCGTTCGAAGTATTCCGGAATGGATCGCACCCTGGAGAAGTAGATGATGGGGAGCCACCCGAACATGAAGAACGGCATGACAAACCAGTCATTCAGGTAGGTCATGGTGCTCGACAGCCCACTGTTGTAGCCTGCCTGGGCATACTTCAAGAACGAGTACGAACCGATGCCGGTAGCGACCATTGAGGCGGTGATCAGCCACCAAGGAAAACGCTGGCCCGAATAGAAGAAATCGTGGGTGTCGCGGCTGAACCGGCCGAACAGGAGGCCAAAGCCCAAGACCGCGAGGAAGTACACGATGCAGATTGCCAGGACTATGGCCTGGGAGCCCTGAGGGATGGAGATTTCGAAGCTTCCGGATTCTCCTGCGGCCCCTGCTGCACTCGGCAAAACAAGCCAGGCGAAGGCCAGCGCGAAGAAGATCGCCATAGATGCGGTTCCGCTTGGTCTTGCGTTACGTCGCAGTGCCGCGGTCATCCCTGCACACCCTTGAATGGTATCGCATAGGCGAGCCAGGTCACCGTGCCATGCATGAGCGCATACGCGACATAGCCCAAAACCAACGCGGTGAACCAGGTGCGGTCCCCCGGCCGGCGGAAGTCACAGGCACCGCTCACTCGGATCACCACAAGGCCGATGGCAAACACCAGACCTCCCAGGAAATACTGGTACAAGAACGGCGTCCACGGGCCCTCAATCCCACCAAGTTGAACGGCCAGGCGCGGCAATGCCCAGCACAGGAAGATGACGACCGGCACGGCAATCATGGCCGGCCACGGAGGACGCGGAGGATGATCCGGCATGTGCAAACCTCAGGCTGCGGGTGCAGAAGCGCCCTGTCCTATGTCGGGGTCGAGTGGTGACCAGAAAGGCTCAGTATGGTGTCGCAGGCGAGGATGTCAAGGCAACACCGCCCGGTAGCCAGCATTCAGGTAGCGGGGTTCACGGTTGGGGTCTCTCCGGCTCCGGGGAAGCCTGGCGGTCGTGGTCTCCTTTGTTCAGGAAGTGGTATCCAGGGTTCAGGGAGGCACGCTTGCGTGTACTACCCGTTCTCCGCTTCAAGCTCCGTGTCCCGGGAGACCGGCTTCGTCGCCGCGACAGGCTTTGGCAGCACGGTGGGATCCTGGACCCGTGGGCACCATGCACCTCAACACCCGTCTTGCGTTTCATGACGAGAGCCCTATTTTGAATGTTCAGTACGGGAAACGAATCTGTCTCGCTGCGGATCCCGAGGGAGGTAGCCATGAAGACCTGTGCGTTCATCGTTGTGCTGATCCTGGCCCTAGCGAACCCGGCCCCTGGGCAGACGTACTTCCTCACACAGTCAGTGATAGGCGCGGGCGGCGGCCCCATGGCCGGCTCGACCTATGCCGTGAACGGCACCTTGGGGCAGAGTTCTCCCGTGGGAACCTCAGCAGGAGCCACGTATCACACCTATCACGGATTCTGGCACGCAGTGGGGTGGGCACCGTTGGATGCCATGGTTCTGGCTATCCAACTCGTCTCATCGACAACCGCGCGCCTGCTGTGGGACCCCGTGGCACTGGCCACAGCTTACGACATCTACCGAAGCACTACTCCGTACTTCGTCGCAACGGGCGCTGTGTGGCAGACCGTGAGCGAACCCACAACGCAGTATGATTTCACGGAGGGCATCGGCGACCCGGCTCTGACCTACTACTTCAAGGGCAAAGCGCGCAACGCCGGCCAGGTTTCCGCGGAATCCAATACGGTGGGAGAATTCGAACGGAATACCGGTAATGTGGCGGTAGAGAGACGCCTCGAGGGAGAGCTCACCGACCGATAGCGCCTTCTCGGTGGCCATCGCTGCGTAGCGCCGGACGGTCGCGTCCCTTGCCGGGTATTCTTGCGCGGGCAGCTACTTGCCTGAAATGGTCACACCCCTGCAGCGTACCCAGGGTAGAATAGTCGACCCGAAATCTATCCGCTCTGCAGACACCGCCGCGATATTCTCAAACAGGTCGATCAGGTTGGACGAGACCATGGTCTCGGTGACGGGGTGCCTGACCTCCCCGTGTTCCACGTAATAGCTGTTCTTGGCTACTCCGGAGAGATCGCCGCTCTCGCCGGGACTTCCGCCGGAGAACCGCCCCAGCACGATGCCCCGCTCGACCGAGCCGAGCAGGTCCCGATACTCGATATCGCCGGCGTCCACCACATACGAGGTGCCGTCGCTGACCGAACGAGGGCAGCCGGTCTTTCTTGAGCCGTACAGTGAGAGCAGGAAGGTCCTCAGTACTCCGCGATCGATGATGGTCTGATCCTTCGCGAGGAAGCCGTCAGCCGTCACGAAATGGTTGACGGCCAGTTCCGGCGCCAGGGGGAGGTCCCGCACGGTCAGGCACGGAGCGGCGACCGGCTGGTTGATCTTGTCCTTCAGGCGCGACGTGCCAGCGATGATGGCGCCGTCGCGCAGGAAGACACCGGCGAAATACCGGATGAAGCCGGCGAGAGTGTCGGGGGTGAGGATGAGATCGCCCACGAAGGCGTCCGGTATCGGCAGTGGATCAAGCTGCTCGCATGACTCACGCAGCAGGCGATCCACAGACGCGACCTCGATCAAGGGGCGGTCCAGATCCAAGGAGGAGAACGACGCGCCGTTGAACGAGGAGGTTCGCGTGCCGTCTTTGGCAGTGAACATGGCCTGGAATCCGTAGAGCCCGGCAGTTATTGAGAACTCGACGCCGTTCGTATTGACGATATGGCTGGTTCCATGGCTGAATTCAAGGACGGCCTCTTCGACGATCGCCGACGGGTAACGCCGGCGGCTGGTGTCAAGGAACTCCTGGAACCGTGAGAACATGAGATCGCGGTTGGGCGAATGGGGACCCCGCTCGAAGGTTGCGGGTTCTTGCCGCTCGGCGATATCGTACGCCGGGTCAGGCGGCGAGGCCTGCGTGATGTCGACCGTCTCCCGGGCCAATCGTTCCAGATCCGACTGACTCGTCTTGTTCGCTGATGCCGCCCCACGCCGCCCGTCGATGATGGCCGACATGCCGACCGCTGTCTCGTAGGTCGTCCGCATCAGAGAGATCTTACCGACATTGGCCGTCAGCTCATGCTGCTCACCATGGGAGACACTGCAGGTTGCCTTGTGGGCGCCCGCCATGCGAAGCGCGTCAAGTCCGTGGTGGGCCAAATGTAGCGCCTTCATCTCAGCGACCCCCTATGGTGACGGTACACGCGACGGCCGGACCGCCGAGGGATACCGGTATGCTCTGTTTCTTGCCGCACATTCCTCCGACGGACCATACCATGGTATTGGACACCATGGTGACGGTCTTCAGCAGATCGAATGCCACGCCGGAAATCGTGGTGTCCCGGATTGCCCGGCCGACCTTCCCTCCTTTGATCTCGTAGCCGATGGTAATCCCAAACATGAACTCGCTGGTTGAATCGGCCTGACCATTGCCGGATCGCAGCAGATAGTACCCGTCATCGATGGCTGCGATCATCTCGCCAAGAGAGCTTTCTCCCGGTACGATGGCGGTATTCCTCATGCGAATGAGAGGCTCGTCAGAAAAGCGGAAGGCACGGGCGTTCCCGGTGGGGGGCACCTCGAATCGCAGGGCGGTCTCCCGATTGTGCAGGTACGACTTCAGCACGCCGTCCTGAATGATGACCGTGTCATGGGCCTCTACACCTTCGTCGTCGACAAACACCGGCACCGGGCACGGCGAGCCCTGAGCCGTGTGCGCATAGTCAATGAGGTTGATCAGGGGGCTGGCGACCTGGGCGCCCAGGTAGTCCCGGGCGACCGAACCTCCCATGACGAAGTCTGCCTCAACAGTATGCCCGATTGCCTCATGGGCCAGCATGCCCGCCAGATCCGCGGCCAGGACGCATCTGGCCGAACCGGCCTGCGCGTAGACTGCCTCTCGTTTCGCCATCAGGTGATCGTGCAGTTGCTCCAAGGGCTCGTGGAGATCCTCGGGAGAGGCAAACACGTCCTCGAACTGGCCGAGGCCTCCCCAAACATCGAATACATCTACCGGGCCTGACGAAGTTTCAGCGGAAAGTGACACCGATATCAGGGTCCTCGGCACGAAGGAGAAGGACACGGAACCGTCGGAGGTGACCAGGGATTTGATCATGTCGAGACACCGCAGTGCCACGCGACGGCTCGTCAGGGCGGGATAGGATGCGGCGACGAACGCGTCGACAGTCGAGGCGAAATCGACCAAAGCCTGCTGGTCCAACCGGGGTTTTTGCGTAGAGAAATCCCACTGGTGGCTCGCCACGGCTGGCGGCAGATCTGGCGCACTGCGACCAGTTGCTCGCGCCATGAACCGGGCGTTCTCCGTGGCCGCCTGCACGACATCTGCGGCTGCCTCATCGCTTGTCTCCGGATAGGAGGCGAAGCCCCACGATCCGTTCTTGTATACCCGAGCCGATACGCCACTGCTCGATGATCGTGAGTTCTGCACCACATTGCCCTTCAGCAGCGCGACGCCGATCTCGCTGTTCTCCTGCATTCTGAACTCGGTGTGCTCCTGGAAAAGGCGGGCACACCATGACACATCCTTGGGAATCATCGCGTCGTCTCCTTGCACGCCTGCCGCCGTGCACGGCACTGAACAGCGTCTTTTGGCGTGTCCTTGAGGTGTGGGTGGGACCCCGCTGATACTGTGGTCTGACCAGGCTTCGTGCAAGGGGAATGGGCAAGGCTATGGAGATGGGAGATAGGAGTGAGGAGATATCGGAGGGGATTCAGAAATCAGTCGGGCCTCTGAGGGCGCGGGCGCACTCAGGTCTTTCAAGGATGAGAGTACGGCCGGCAGTTGGCTATCGGCTTTCAGCTATCGGCCCTCAGCTATCGGCCCGCCCAGCGCTACGAGAAACCGTTGCCGTGGTAGGGGCGACCGTCTCTGGTCGCCCGCGGGAGGGCGGGGGTCGGTATCGCTATCGCCATCGGAGTCGCACCTCCGAGCACGAGTGCGTGGATGTACACTCAAACGAGCCCCAGCCCCGGGCGTTGCCCGGCTCATACAGAGGGAAACTTCTGAGCCTCGTACGAACCCATGGTGGCGTCGCGGTCGGGACGAAGCCCGACCCTCCAGAGCGATTAGGGGACAGGGCATCTTTCCCGAATGGAGGGACGACCTCTGCGTCGTCCGTAGCGTTTCGCACGAGGCTATTCTGATGAAGTTTCAGGTTAGTCGAGCCTCTGAGGGCGCGGGCGCACTCAGGTCTTTCAAGGGTGAGAGTACCCCTTCGCGCCTTACGGCGCTCCAACACCGGTCTGCGAGGAACCGTTGCCTTGTAGGGGCGATCGTCCCTGCTCGCCCGCCGGCGGCTCGGGGTCCGTATCGCTATCGATATCGTTGTCGTAATCGTAGTCGTCATCGACGAACTGGGGCAGTCGAGCGCGTGTACGGGTACGAGTGCGTGTACGAGATTTCCATGCTCTCTCAAACACGTGGGGGCCCCGGGCCCGCCCGGACGATACGTGGTGCAACTTCCGGTGCCGCGGCGGGAAGTTACAGCTTAG
>JAFGKV010000048.1 GCA_016928395.1 Candidatus Fermentibacterota bacterium
ATCAGAAACACAAACCCCCTGCAGCCCAATGCCTTCCGTCCCCTATTGGTAATCGAGAATCAGCTAACCCGGAAACTCAGGCTAGGCCGCACCGCAGTGTGTGCGTTCCAGGAAGTCACCGGCTGCGCGGCGACATGGCTCGCGTCACAGAGAGGCGGCTGGCCCGACCCTGAGGTCAGTTGCGATGATGCCATGGCCGTGATACGGGACCAGTCTGTGCACTCCCACAATATCGTGATTCCGTGTTACACCCGCTGTGGGGACGAGTACATCAATGGGTTGTACATGACAGCGAGCCCGAAGTTGGGAGGTGTGTGGTGGCTAAGGTCGCACATGACACCTGCCAGCGACGGGTTCTGCACAAATCCTACGTCGCGGCACTATCAGGTCGATTTCCGCTTCGCCCGGCAACAGGATCTCGGAGAGTACACAGTGTTCAGCAAGAGCTTTCTCGAGTGCGGACCCTTCGACGAGTGGACACTCAACCAGATGTCGGAGTATGGCGTCACGGGAATCTCGGCGTGTGCGGGGGCGCTGTGGGAGTGGCCGGAGGAGGAGTGTGGAAGGCCATTGGCGACAAAGGAGTCTGAGGCGACAGCGGATGCGGAAACTGATGCGCCGAAGGTCTTCGAGTACCGGCTGGGGAGAGCGTATCCGAACCCGTGCAATGGATGCTCTGGAGTGACCGTGGAGTACAGCCTGGCGGGAGTATCGGTGCCGCGGTTCGAGCTGTACGATCTTCTGGGGCAACGGGTGTTGAGCATGGGAGAGGGCATGAAGGCGCCCGGAGAGTATGCGCTGCGGTGGGACCTGCGGGACTTCGGGGGAAAACGGGTGCCCCCGGCGACGTACATCCTGCAGATGCGGACAGAGGGATTCGTGGGGCGCACGCCCTTGGTGGTGATCAGGTAGGCCGGAGATCGTCCTCGCGAGCAGGGGACAGGGTTCAGGGTTCGGGTCTGGGTGATGGCGAGGACAGATTGAACAGGAGGATTTTCCAGGCATGGAATATTCCAGGCATGGAATATCAGGATGAATGGATGGCTCGCTTCGCTCTCTGAGGAGATTGGAGTGAGGAGACAGGCTGACTGCCGACTGCGGACCCATCCCTTCATGAGCTTCATGGTAGAATGGGCTTTGTCTACACCATGAAGAGCATGAAGTGACTGAAGATGAAGACTGAAGAAAGACCGTGACGAGAGAATGCGGCTTCGCTTTGCGAGCAGTTCATAGGGTTCAGGGTTCGGGGTTCAGTCGGACTGCTGACTCGCTCTCTTCTTCACTTCTTCACCTCAAAGAGCTCTTCGTGGTGAACTTCGCTCCGCTCCCCGTTCCGCCTTCCGCCTTCCGCACTCCAAGTTCCGCACTCCTGAGGCTAAGCCCATCTCCTCACTCCTCACTTATCAAGGCGGCTTTGCGTGAGATGCCGGCTTCGGATTTCCCCCCGGCGGGCCAGCCAGCCTATCGCTGGCCGAACTCCTCGACGGCTTTGCGGAGGAATGCCTTGTTCACGAAGGGGAGGTACAGGTAACGGATGCTCCACAGGTGACCTCCCGGCACGTGTCTCCCGATGGCACGACTTCCCATGAGCAGCAGCAGCTCAGTACCACGGGGCCTCCGAACCGCCAAGACACGGGGACGAAGCCGCGCGGGCAGAAGTACCGACGCATTCATGCCCGATAGCCAGCGCCCCAGGTCGACCGTCCTGATGACTGCGTAGAGAAGCCGGCGACGGGCGGTGTCGAGCCGTGCCCGCCTTCGCTGGATTCTGTGGTAGGCAATGCCCACCGGCCCGCCCCATACCGACCGTTCCTTTCCCGCTCGCTCTGCGGCTACCACGCACCCGACAATGTCGTCCGGCCCAAGGGTCCACGGGTCGATCTGACTCTGGATATTGTCGCCACGCGTCACGATGCCCTCTCCGGTGACTTCCACGACTCGGTGAGTGATGAGGTCGCCGGACTCGGGCGAGGGGAACACGACGACATCGCCGGGTCGAATCTTCTTGTCGCCATAGGGCGTGACGGTCAGCATGTCCCCCGGCGTAAACGTGGGCGTCATGCTCCTCCGGTAGTAGAAGAGCCTGGTGGGGGCGCCGTCTGTTGAGCAGTCAGACATGAGGATCGGTCATCCTTGCTGAGCCATCATACCCAAACGCCCGCTCCAGCTCCCCAACCACGCGGCCCCGGGTGTTCAGGAGCAAACCATGAAAGGTAGACGACTGCTCAGGCATCTAGGGTTGATCCCGCCGCGCAAAAATTGCGGTCTTTGGGGTACGGGTTATTGCGTTCAGGTCAAATCATCGAATGAGCCTGGTTGCTGAATGCCGCCTCTTCCCCCATCACTCCGGTCTTTTATCATTCCGTGCGATGCGGTCGGGCATACGAAGCCACGCGGCACATTCAACTACGGCACCGATGATACTGCAAAGGTCACGAACGCGAAAGCCGCGCGGCACCCGATGGGGTCCCCCTCCTTTCCGCGGACGGGCAAAGCGCCAGGGCTCTCCATGAACGATCGCGAATCGCGCGACGTTGGCCGACAACCGTGACGGTGGGCCGTGGACCGGCCGCGTCAGTCGCTCTGGGCCGGCGTTCGTTTTCGGGGAACCGGCAGGTATTCCACCGAAGACTGCCGGCGCGTCGGCTGCGGGAAAAGGCCCATGAGCTGCAGGAAGTCTTGCGGGATGTCCCCCTTGACCGGTAGACCGATGAGAGTGCTCGCCTCTTCGAAGGTGATGGGGTAGTCGTGAGTCCACCGGCCCCCGGTCAAGGCCGCGGCAACTTCCTCCGCGCGCTCCTCGGTCAGATTGTCGACAAGCAAATCCTTCACGCTGGCCTTGACCTGCGCCATGGCCTTGCCGGCCTGGTCGGCCAGAATGAGCGTCTCATCATCGATCTTGTCGATGGACTTCTGCTCCACCACCCTGAGGATGGATGCGGCGGCGTACTGCCCGAGTTGGGGATCCACAGGCCCCAGAACGGCGTGCTCGGACATAACAATCTCATCGGCCGCCAGGGCGATCAGCGTCCCGCCCGACATGGCGTAGTGGGGAACGAACACGGTTACCTTGCCGTTATGCCGGTTGATGGCCTTGGCGATCTGCACTGAGGGCAGAACAAGACCCCCCGGAGTGTGCAGCACGATGTCCAGCGGCATCTCGGGATCGGTCATGTGGATCGCCCGGATCACCGCTTCAGAATCATTGACGTCGATATAGCGAAACACCGGGAAACCGAGGATGCTCATGGTCTCCTGGCGGTGCACCAGCAGGATGAGCCGGGAGCCGCGCTCCTTCTCGATCTTGGCGATGAGCCGCTGACGTGCTGCTTCGAGCATACGCTGCTTGATAAGAGGGTGGACTGCGGCGAGAATCAAGAACAGCCAGAAGATGTCGGTCAAGCCCACTGGCGGTTACCTCCCGTGAGACAGCGGTGTGATCCGGGGCCACACACGGGCGACCCCGAGGCGACGGGCACGCATGGGCAGGAATGCCACATCGTTCTCCTTAGCCGAAATAGCGGCGCCACTCCTCGTCACCCACCGCCTCATCGGCCTGGAAACGGCGAGGCCTCCTGCCCTGACTCAGGAAGAGCCGGTGGAGCACCGCGCCGGCGGCAAACCCTCCGAGGTGGGCCCACCAGGCAACGCCGCCCGTCGCTGCGCCTTGCGCCAGCGACGCGGCGCCGCTGATAAGTTGGAGCAGAAACCAGAATCCGAGGTAGACGACTGCAGGGATCTGATAGGCGCCAAACCAGAAGAACAAGGGGATGATGGTGATCACCCGCGCCCGCGGATACAGGACAAGGTAGGCGCCCATCACGCCGGCGATGGCGCCTGAGGCGCCTACCGTGGGGAGCGTCGAGGTCGGATTCAACCGACAGTGAACGATGCCGGCCACAAGCCCGGTCACGAGGTAGAACACTGTAAAACGAATAGGTCCCATGCGGTCCTCGACATTGTCGCCGAAGATCCACAATGCCCACATGTTCATGAGGATGTGGCCCAGGCCGCCGTGGAGAAACATGCTGGTCAGGAACGGCCAGTACGTGTCCACAGGGATGCCGATTTGCTCAGCCCACGCGGGATGGGTGAAGCGTGCGGGCACCATGCCGAACAGGTAGAAGAGCTGCCGGACACCTTCAGGCGGTAGGGTAAGCTGCACCATGAATACCAGAGTATTGAGCAGGATGATCGTCCACGTGGCGATGGGAGGATGACGGCTCGTGACGGTATCGCGCAACGGAATCATGGTCGTCTGGCTCCCCGAAGCTCTCGCACGAGGGGTATGCCGGTCATGCCGGCGCTCCTTCAGCCCTGCGGTGGCTGATACGATTCTCCAGAGAAGAAGCCCCGCGTCAACCGTGCGACTACCCCGGCGAGGGCGATGAGGGCAATCAGGTTGGGAAACGCCATGAGCCCATTGAGCGTATCGGCGATGCCCCAGATCAGCCGCAGGCCACCAACGGCACCAATTAACGTGAAGGGAAGCCAGAGCACGCGATAGGCGATGCGAACCTTCTTCCCCCGCTTCAGAAGGTAGGCGGTGCACGTCTCTCCATAGAAACACCACGCGAGATTGGTATCGTAGGCAGTCAGGATCATGCTGAGGGTCACCAATCCGAATCCGAGGGCTCGGGCCGTTGCCGGATCGAAGCCTTGGGAAAACAAGGCGGTGAAGCCGTGCATAACCATGGTGGCGCCCTGGGCATCGCTTCCCTTCCAGACACCGGTCAGCAGGATGACAAACGCGGTGGCGCTGCACATGACCATGGTGTCCACGAAGACCTCAAACACGCCCCAAAGGCCCTGCCGTGCAGGATGATCAGTCCGCGCGGTGGCATGGGCTATGGGAGCGCTGCCCAACCCCGCCTCGTTGGAGAACACACCCCGGGCGAGCCCGTACCGGACGGTGGTGCCCAAAAGCCCGCCGAAACCTGCCATGGGAGTGAACGCGTAGCGCAGAATCAGGCCCAAGGCCATGGGCAGCCGCCCCGCATATACGACGATGACCGCCAGAGAGCCCAGCATGTACATGCCGCACATGAACGGCACGCAGAAGGTCGCGACCCGGGCGATCCACTGGATGCCTCCCAGCGTGACCAACCCCACCGACACGATGATGAGTGTTCCGGAGACCCAGCGGGACATGCCGAAATGCTCCAGGCCTTCGGCCACGGCATTAGCCTGTACCATATTGCCGATCCCGAAGGCCGCGAGAGCCCCGAACAGGCAGAACGTGGCCGAGAGCCATGCCCAGCGGCGGCCCATACCCCGGGTGATGTAGGTCATGGGGCCGCCGATCATGGGGCCGCCCGGCTCCCGGACGCGGTAGTGCTGCCCCAGCACTACTTCGGCGAACTTGGTACCCATACCGAGAAGGCCCGAAACCCACATCCAGAACACCGCGCCAGGGCCTCCCAGGGCAATGGCGGTGGCGACTCCCGCGATATTGCCGACGCCCACGGTCCCGCCCATGGCAACAGTCAAGGCCTGGAAAGGCGTTAGGTCGCCCTCGGCCGCGGCGCCGCGCTGGAGGATCTTCCCTGCTGTCTCCTTCAGCATGCGGCCGAAGTGCATGAATTGCACGAACCTCGTTCTCACGCCAAGGTATAGCCCTACTCCGACCAAAAGCGGAAGCAAGACATACGGCCCCCAGACGATGCCGTTTATGGCATTGTTGGCCTGCTCAATCCATGCAGACGCCGTTGCCCACATCGACGAACCTCCTCGGAAGGTCGTTCACCACAACGGCGGCGGTCCCCCGCTGCCGTGTCCGATCGGCTGTTGCAGAACCGTGATGGCGAGATGCTTAGAATGCCGTGCCGCAGCCAGCCAGCAGAAACACCCAGCCCAAGGCTATCTGGATCACGAATCCGACAAGACACACGATTACCGCCCGGCTCGTCGTCGAGTAGTCCAAGGCCTGCCTGACAGCAATCACCGTCGTGGCAATCATCCAGAGAGAAGTGACCCAGAAGACGATCCAACGCAGACTGGGGATCACGCCCAGGATTCTGAAAACCCCGGGAGAGGCTGCGAATCCCAAGGTGCGCAGCAGTTCGCCAAAGTCAGCCTTCGTCTCCTCATCGGCAAACCACCGGGTTCCCACGTAGTACATGACCAGCGATCCCACCAGCCATGCGAGTATGCCCCAAAGCGTGCCGCTGATCAAGCCGCCGAGACCGGCTCGGCCCATCCCGGATATCCCGGCGGCCAGGCCCGCCAGAAGCACGACCCCCAACGCTTGGGACATCAGCGTCTTGTCGGCCTCGACTTCCTCGTAGAGCACCGGATCGAGCTTGGCCGCACGCCACATCCTGGACACGAATTCATTCATGAGCACCCTCCTTACGACTGTCGCCGAAAGACGGCATACACTATTCTGAGCACTGGCACGGTCAATATAGCACCTGAATCCGGCGAATCCACGGTAGTGGACCGTGCAGGAGTGAACCGCTGTCTGACTACCGCCGCGGATAGCCGACAGTTGCCACGTAGATCACAAACAACTCACTCCCGTCGGCGCCGATCAGCCGGCTCATGGCATCATCGTCAAATGCCGCAATGGCACAGGCGCCACACCCGAGCGACTCCGCAGCGAGGTAGAGATTTTGAGCGGCGTGGCCGGCGTCCAGATGAAGATAGCGGTATCCGCGTTCTCCGTACCGCCACGTCATGCGGTAGGGAACCGCAGCCCAGATGAAGGCGGCTGCGCAGGAGGCCACAAACTGCTGTCCCAGACAGCCCTGCACCGCGCTGCGTGCCACAGCGGGATCCGTGTCGCGCGGAGTCATGGCATGGCTCAGGGCCAGGTATCGGTAAAGGCCGGGGGTGAATCCGGTGACGCGGTTGACCAGCACAAAGGTCTCCAAGGCATGCCGGGCCCCGGCGGAGGGAACCGTTCTGAGCGTAGCAACGCGGGAGACAACCCGCGTGACGCCCTGCGTGGCCCAAAGAAGAAAAGCGAGATCCGTCGTTGTGAGAGGCGTTTCGGCATACTCCCGAATGCTCCTCCGCCGAGCTATGACTTCTCTCAGAGTCATCGCGCCACGATCAAGCCCGGCGGGATCGGGTAGGGGGATCGCCTCCTCGTGGGGTGCAGCCAGCTCTAGCGGAGGCTGCGAAACGCCGCGCGTCTGATCCGACGGTTCGAGGTTCTCATACCGTGTCATTTGCATGAAATCATGGCCGATACCCATGGGTCCTCCTCAGGTGGCTCCCGGACCGTGGCCCTTCGCCAGATAAACCGGGGTGCGAGACAGGCGTTAGGGTTCAGGATTCAGGAGGGGCTGTGGCGCCCCCCGTCCTACCCTCCGCAAAGCGGATTCGGCAAGACTCGCATTCGTTCATTGAGTGTACACGGTTCTGCTTTCCGTCGCAATCGCCATCACACTCGAATCCACGAGTCACGTGTCGATCCCACTACCGTCCCCGTCCCCCGGCGGGCCACCATGAGCGGTCGCCCCTACGAGGCAACGGTCTTTCGCAGAGCTGTGCCCGGGGCCGATAGCTGACAGCCGATAGCCAACTGCCGGCCGTACTCTCACCCCCGAAAGATCTGAGTGCACCCCGCGCCCTCCGAGGCCCGACTTGTTTGAGAGTACATGCAAAGCCCGCACTCGTACTCCAATGCCCGACTCGTCGATTCCGATGGCGATACCGGCCCCGAACCCCCGGCGGGCGACCAGGGACGATCGCCCCTACGAGGGCTGGTGCCCATCATGTCCGTAGGGGCGGGACTCTGTGCCCGCCCGTGTAGCGAAGGGCGACCGATTTGCCAC
>JAFGKV010000313.1 GCA_016928395.1 Candidatus Fermentibacterota bacterium
CTCATGTTAGTCGTCATGTCGCGCGTTGGACGACGCCCGGAGAGGATGAAAATGATGCCGTTCCGTGTGCTTCATAGCACTACGGCGGTTTTGTGAGACCACGTCCCGGCCTATTTACGAAGCAGAATAGTGGCCGTGTGATCGTTTCGCTCAGCCTATCTGCACTGCTTCATGCCGCAGGCAGCCTGCCGCGGCACCGTTGTCTCGTAGGGGCGACCGTCCCTGGTCGCCCGCGGGGGGCTGCCGGAATCGACGAGCCGGGGGGGCGTGTACGGGTACGGGTACGAACGTCCCCTGCACTCTCAGACGAGTCTGTAGTTCATCGCGAGCCGACTGGTGCCCCTCCCGTTCGGAAAGGGAGGTTGGAAGGGGCTTAACCCTGAGCGAAGCCGACGAGGTGACGGGCCTTTCTCTGTGACCATCCTGTCTCACGCCTCGCTCTTCACGCCTGCCACCTCGCGCCTGCCACCTCGCGCCTCACCTTCCCCCGTTTCGGATTTCGAACTTCGAGTTTCGGATTTCCCGCGAGGCGGGCTGCCCGACTGCCTCCCCGCGCTCAGAAAACCTCCCCATCGTACAGCCGGCCAAGGAAGGCCGCCACCGGGAGCACCTCGACCCCGTCGAAAACATACTCCCTGGTGCCGGCGTAGACGCCGAACATCCGATCCACGACCAGGGACTCCGGGGTCATGGCCAGCGCGCGCATCGGAGCCTCCCAGCGGCGGTCCCATCGATCCGCCAGCTTCACCTCGACGCACACCACATGCGCCGGATGGGAGGACGTCCGCGTCCGTGTCTCGATCAAGAAGTCGACTTCCATGCCCGCCGCGGTACGGTAGAAGGCGATGGCGCGGTGCTTGTCGGCGGTATGGTTGAAGACCCGGAGTTCGTGGTAGATCAGAGTCTCCAGGGCGAAGCCGCGCCAGATGCGGTCGGGGGGGTCGCGGAGGAGCCCTGCCGCTGCGCGGGCGATCCCCGCATCCATCCAGTAGAACTTGCCATGGGCGCCCTCGCGTACCTTCACGCCGGGCCGGTATGCGGGCAGCGACCATCCCAGCAGCGTGTCCTCCAGAATCGAGAAGTACACGTCCACGGTGCTGCGGGGTACCGACGCGTCACGGGCCACGTTCTGGCGGTTGACCACCTGGCCGTTCAGGATACCCGCCACCGCGAGGAATCGGAGGAATGGCGGGAGGTTGCGTACGATTCCCTCTTCCTTGATCTCCTCCTTGACGTAGGTGTTCACGTACGCATCGAGGATGTCAGCGGCGTGGTGCGGATTCAGGGAAACCAGAGGCAGGGAGCCCCATTCCAGCGACCGCGAGAGGTCAAAGGCCGGGCCGAGTTCGGATGAAGTGAAGCATTCCAGATGACGAGTGACCGCCCTTCCCGCCAGGAGGTTGGCGCCGCCATGGCGGAGTTTGCGCACCGATGAGCCGCACAGCGCGAAGCGCCACCCCTTGGTCTCGATCAACCGGTGGACTTCGTCAAGCAGGGCGGGCACCTTCTGCACTTCGTCAACCACAACCCACGTTCCCTCCGGCCGCTGGCCCACCATCGCCTCTATCCGATCCGGCGCCCGGGCAAGCTCAAGGAAAAGTGAGGACTCCAGAAGATCGAAGTACGGGGCATCCGGGAGGCTCGCCCTCAGCCACATGCTCTTGCCGACGCCCCGCGGCCCGAACAGGAAGAAAGCGCGCTCCGGAAGCCGGAGCAGTCGTTCAACGAACGCGTGGGGCATGATGCACTCCTCTCTATATATTGTGAGATTGCGATGGAAAATGCCATTCTCAATGTAAGAATGCAAGAAGTGGTTGCCCAGCGAGGCGGAGTCGCGGGGATCGTGAGGAGTGAGAAGATAGGAGTGAGGAGAGGAAGGCGGAGGACAGTGTCGAGGGGGGCTCGACCACGGTGCCGCCGCTCGCGGCGGCCACAGAGGGCAGTAGTCGTCGGTTGTCAGTTCGGAAAGCCGATAGCCAACTGCCGACTGCCGACGGGGCTTCGGACGTGCCTGTGCCTTGCTCACCCCTCTCCTCACTCCCTCACTCCTATCTCCTCACTTCTTCCCCTCCTCGCCCCTCTGTCACAAACCGCGACCATCCTGAACATACGTGAGTGACAGGGAATCCCGCTGGGTTCCTAATCCTCTTTCACCCTCACCTGTGAGGTCGCATATGAGACCACCAGGAATCTCTCGTCCCGGCCGTCTGCTCTCTCGGATAGGTTGGCGCGGCTCCGTTGTGCTGCTTCTCTTGCTCCTGCCCCTGAGCGCGGAGGCCCAGTATGTGGTCGGCCCCTCGGTCATCGCCGGGGGAGGCTCTCGAATGACGGGGGGCAGCTATGTCGTGACCGGCACCACGGGCCAGAGTTCCCCCGTGGGAACCTCCGCCGCGGGCGCCTACCAGACCCACCATGGGTTCTGGCACGCGGCCACGGGCGGGGGTGGCTCCCTAAGCCCCATGGTCCTCGCCATCACCCTGCTCAATCCCACCGCCGCGCGCCTCTCCTGGGCCACGGTGACTGGCGCGACGTTCTACGACCTCTACCGGAGCACCACGGCATTCTTCAATGCCTCGGGAGCTCCGTGGCGAACCGTGGCGGCGCCGGCCACCTCGTCAGACTTCGCCGCGGGAATCGGCGATGTCGCCACGAACTACTTCTTCCGCGGCATCGCCCGAAACGCCACGCAGTTGTCGCCCCAGAGCAACGTGGCCGGTGAGTTTGACTATGGCTGCGACATCCCCGGAGCCGCCAGAGGTGGATCGGGGGCGCAGGATGGCAACAAGAACTAGAAACAGACAGAGTCACTTCAACAGGCAGCATGGGAGTCAGCCAAGGAGGAAAGCCATGACCATTCGCCACATCACGACCTCACTCCTGGTGGGGATCCTTCTTCTGATCGGCTTCGTTGAGACATCAAGCGCCGAGGTTCCGCAGGTGATCAGTTACCAGGGGAAGGTGACCGATGCGTCGGGCAACCCTGTGGCTGATGGTCCCTACACAATGCAGTTCCGGATCTACGACGCGGCCACGGGAGGAACCCTGCTGTGGAACAGCAACAACCAGACGGTGGCGGTGGCGGGCGGCATCTTCAGTGTGCTGCTTGGTGACAGCCCACAACCTGCTCTTTCCTTGGACTTCAGCACTGACTACTGGCTCCTGGTGATCTTCAATGGCGTCAATCAGATGCCGCGTCAGCGGTTGGCGTCTGTGGGCTATGCCTACATGGCCAGCGGGCTGGTGGTGGGGACCGAGGTGAGCGGGGCAATCACGAGCGGCACCTACGCGGCCCTCAAGGTGACGAACACGGCGACCGAGGGCGGCGTCTATGGGATCCACGGCCAGAGCGCGTCTACCCTCGGCCGCGGCGTGCTCGGCCAGACAACTACGAGCACCGGGCAGACCTACGGCGTGTATGGGCAGTCCTCTTCCGATGCGGGCATGGGCGTGCACGGCCTGGCATTGGCCTCCACGGGCTACACGTACGGTGTGTATGGGAAAGCAAACTCCACCGGGGGTCGCGGAGTGTATGGCATCGCCGCGGCCACCGCCGGCCCGACCTACGGGGTGATTGGCCACTCCTCTTCCGATGCGGGCACGGGTGTGTGGGGCAAGGCGGTTGCGCCTACAGGCACCACGTACGGCGTAGTGGGCGAGACCTACACATCGAGCGGCAACGGAGTGCGGGGCGTGAACTACGCCACGACAGGCTACACGTGCGCAGTTCAGGGACTCGCGTTTTCCTCAGC
>JAFGKV010000049.1 GCA_016928395.1 Candidatus Fermentibacterota bacterium
CACGATCTCGAAGAGGAAGGTGGCCTCAGGGCGTTCCAGGGGTGTGTAGCCGATCTCGTCGAGGATGAGGAGTCGGGGTCGCAGCAGTGATAGCGAGCTAGGGACGCAGGTAAAATGTCAAGTTGCGGGGAACCGCAGGCGCTGGTTTCGAGGTTGCCGAATGAGAATCTGCGCTGTGGAGGCGGCACGGGAGCATGACGGCGGGATCAGGCAGTGCATTGGGGGATTTGATGGGTTCGCGCTTCGGGCACGTTGGGGAAGCGCCGGAAGACCGGCGATGTGGAGCGAATGATCATGGTCGCACGGGGAAGGAGCAAGGAACCTGCCAACTGGCGGACTCCTGTCTGCGTGCAGCCAGCTTCAAGCCCACTGGCCGCCACTATTCTCAGGGGAGAATAGTGCCCAAGGTCATCCGATCTCGCCTCTCACGCTCCGCCATTCCCAAACTGCCAACGCTTCCCGGTTCAATTCATGCAGCACAACGCCCCGCTCATCCGTTCTCCACGGGTGGTCGGTCGAAGTTCGGCTGCCTTCTTCGATCAGGGAGCTGCCTGGTGCCAGGGCTTCTCCTGTGACAAATCGGATGAGTGGTGAGCCATTTCTCCTGAAAGCACACAAGAGGATGACGAACGAGGCGATCAGGGAGGTGCGTGGGAGCTATTCGGCGGTTTCACAAACGCACCGGCGGTGCGTCTGCCGGGGACGGCACGCCGGGCATTCGCTAAGCGGATCGCGGTGATTGAGAAGAGACTGTCACATGTCAAAGCTTGGCCCCGCACCTGCGGATGCGGGGTACTGACCCTAATGCCTTCGCCTCGGTGCCATGCTCGTTTCGACGGTGAGCGCGAGGCCGCGGGCGGCCTCTGCTCTTCTCGGCCCCTGAACAAACGGCCGAGCCGCACCCTTGCCTCGTGCAGTGACTTCTTCAAGCAGATCCGGACGCGTGTCCTTGCCCGCAGTCGGTTTCCCACTGCGCTCCGCGTCCGCAATCGACGTGGCTTGGTCTCGCACCTGCGGGTGCTGGGTAGGCTGATTGGTTCACAGCCTTGATATCACGGCCTGCGCGTGCGACCTTCTTCGGTTGAGGAGGTGAATGAGATGGTTGTTGTTCAGGCAAGGGTCTTGGACCCCACACACCTGGAGCTGGCCAAGCCCATTGCCATCAGCCGCGGCCGCAACGTGTTTGTTGTGGTTACCGAATCGACCGGCGCGGATGCTGAGAGACAGCAGTGGCTTGCCGGGTCCTCGGAATCGCTCCGGAACGCGTACGGCGAGTCTGAACCCGAATACACCCCTTCGATGGTTCGGGAGGCCAATCCAGGTTACGGAGCATGAAGGAAGGTGATGTCATCCTGACACCGCTGCCTCAGGCAGACGGCGCAACGAAGAATCGCCCGGCGCTCCTGCTTCGAGAACTCCCACCTTTCGGAGACTACCTCGCCTGCGGCATCAGCACGCAGCTTCATCAAGCGGTTCCGGAATTCGACGAGATCATATCGAAGGCCGACGTGGACTTCGCGGACTCCGGCCTTCTTTCAAGCTCTGTCATTCGCCTGGGTTTCCTCGCTGTCCTGCCGAGTCAGAGAATCCTCGGAGCGATCGGTCATGTCGCACCTGATCGTCACGCACGACTCCTAAGAACACTCAGCAAGCATCTGGTCGCCAATCTGAATGGATCTGCCGCCAAGGCAATGGGCAGCGGGAAGAGGTAGACGCGCTTCGCACGGTCCCTTCTCGCATAGCTGCTTAGGGTCAGAGTACCAGGAGAAAGTCAAGGGGTTTCTTTGGATTTGTGACACAAGGATCTCTTCCCGTTCCGGCATCTGCCGGTTTTCGAACTCCTTCCCGTTCAGGACTTCGGCTCTCGACGCGCGACGTCCTCGAGGTCTGACGACGTCGGTGGCCGACCCTCTCCGTGTGCGGGGCGAACACGGTTCGGGAACCGAATAGCCGCGGACGCGAGGAATCGCGTGGAGCGAATGGAAGAATCGGAGGGTGAAGGATAGCATTGTCCCCGTGCAATGGACTCCGCTGGACATGCGTGTAGATTGTCTGACAATCTGAACCTGGAGGCAGACCATGAGAAGACTTGATCGAATCACATTCAATCCTCATCTGATGGGGGGCAAGCCCTGCATCAGAGGGTTGCGCGTCACGGTCGGGATGATCGTCGGTCTCGTGGCGGCTTCGCACGACCGCGCGGAGATACTGCGGCTGTATCCATACTTGGAGCCCGAGGATATCGACCAGGCCCTCGAATACGCCGCCTGGCGCGTTGAGGAGGTGGATGTTCCTCTCGCGACGGCTTCGGCGTGAAGATCATCATCGACATGAACCTCTCTCCTGAGTGGGAGGTCGTGTTTCGCAACTTTGGCCATGCCGCCAGCCACTGGTCGCGAATCGGGGCTCCTGACGCATCGGATGAGGACATTCTTGGTTGGGCCAGGTTGCACGAGCATGTCGTCCTGACCCACGATCTGGACTTCGGCGCGATCCTTGCCGCAACGGGAATGGATTCCCCCAGCGTCCTGCAGGTTCGAGCACAGGATGTCAGCCCTTCACATCTGGGACCACTCGTATTGTCCGTCCTCAGGCAGTTTGAGGACACGCTGAAGTCAGGGGCCCTCATCAGCATAGACGAGGCCGGGTCCCGAGCTAGAATCCTGCCGATCCGATAGTCACACAAAAGGGACGGCTGGTGGGGTCAGGGACGGCTGGTGGGGCACCAGGTAGTGCATTGGGGGATTTGATGGGGTCACGCTTCGGGTACGTCGTCATGAGACTGCGCATTGAATCACCGGCCGTAGACAGGGCGGCGGCGGATAGGTATATTTCTGCGATTGGATTCACCTGATCCCCCAGCACGAGGGAAGGACATGCACCCGAGATACAATGAGGAGAAGGCGACCCAGGCTGCGGCCCGCTTGCTGAAGCTTGCTGGGGGGCGGATGAACCACATGAAGCTCATCAAGCTCCTCTACATCGCGGATCGGAATGCCATCTTGCGGTGGGGTCGGCCGATCACTTTCGATTGGTACTACTCGCTCCCTCATGGGCCAGTCCTGAGCCTGACACTCAACAAGGTCAGCGAGGAGCCTGATCCTTCGTCACCTTCGTATTGGCATCGTTTCATTTCACCGAGCCAAGAGTACCAGGTTCGTCTTGTCCGCACCCCGCCCTCGGATGCCCTGTCACGTGCGGAGGAGACCCTACTCGACGAGGTCCACGCGGAGTTTGGGTCCATGGACCAGTGGCAGCTTCGCGACTACTCGCACACGCTGCCCGAGTGGCAGGACCCACAGGGCTCGAGGTTGCCGATTGACCTCAGGGACATCCTCGCGGCAGAGGGGTTCGACGAAGAAAGGATAGGGGAGGTCGAGGAGGCCCTCTCCGCGGAGGCCTTCGCGGAATCGCTCGGGGCATAGATGGAGCTCTTCCGGTCCGGGAGAGCTTTCCTTCTGCGGGAGACTCCGGATGCGAAGCCCCACCTGTGGTTCATACTGACCGAACCTGAAGGCGACCCGCCCGTGTGGTGGCGGTCATGCTCCGCACGTCCCAGAGCTTCACGGATGACACAGTCATCCTGGCGCCAGGTGACCACCGTTTCGTGCGACACAGGTCATCAGTTCACTACTCGACCGCGCGGTGGTTCTCCATTCAAGCGCTCCAGAGGGCATACGAGTCCGGTCACTGCTCCTTTCAGGCCGATATGTCCGGAGCTTTGTTGGAGCGCGTCCGGGAGGGGCTCATGCGATCTCCCTTTACGGTCAACGCAATCCGGCACTACTGCGCGGCTCGGTTCGGGGCATCAGGCTAGGCCGCGCGTGTGATCGACCCGCGGCCATGCGCAGGCCGGCTGGCGGGGTCAGGGGACCAGGAGGAAGCTCCTGGATTGCGGATTGCGGAATGTGGAAGGCAGGATGACGACTGGCAAGCGATGACTGATCACTGAAGATGATCTCCTCCCGTTCCGGTGTGGGTGACTCTAAGGATGCTGGGAGAGCACCGGATAGCTGGCGAGGTGGAGCGAATGAGAGAGTCGTACGGTGAAGGAGGAAGCCAGTCGGCAGTTGGCGGTAGCCAGTCGGCAGTCCGGGCTGTCTCTTCACTCCTCATTGCCATCTCAGCGAGCGAAGTGAGGTATGCATCCACCTTTCTATCATTCCAAGATCACAGACGCGCCAGTAGTCGCCGGTAGCCAATTGGTACCGGCCCTCAGTTATGCGGCGAAGGCAGTAACAATATTGGGGCACCGTGGGGACGCAGGCTCCGAGGTCCCATAGCGGGGCGTTAGCCTAGAGGGAGCTGGCAGGCAACGGACCAGGGTCGAGTATTGCTATGGGCGAACCATCGGCAGACCCGAGTGGCGGGACGAAGTTGGGGTCTTGACTGAACCATAATGAGGTCTATAATTGAGGCCTATGGAACACGCGAAGGGATTCAGACTCGTGTTTGCGCCGGAGGTTGTGGGCCACCTTGAAAGGATCAAACGCAGGTACCATGCCCTCATCCGACAGACGGTCAGCGAACGGTTGACTCATGAGCCCAACCGGCCGGCGCGAAACCGGAAGCAGCTTGAACAGCCTGCGCTCTATGAGGCAACCTGGGAACTCAGATTCGGGCCAGGCAATCGGTTCAGGGTGTTTTACGATGTAGACCTGGCGGAACGAGTCGTGTACGTGCTGGCGATCGGTGTCAAAAGGCGGGAGCGTCTGTCAATAGGGAGAGAGGAGTTCGGGCCATGAGAATCGCATCACTCGCAGAAGTGAAGGCGCGGCTGAGCGCCTATGTGGACGAAAGCGTGACCAGCGGGCCCGTGGTGATCACGCGTAACGGGAAGGCGGTAGCGGTCTTGGTAGCCCCGGCAGATGATGATGATCTAGAGTCGCTGCTGCTCAGTCGCTCACCCCGTTTTCAGCGGATGATGGCACGGTCCCGCAGGAGCATCGAGTCGGGAACGGGGCTGTCTGAGGATGAGTTCTGGCGGGCGGTTTCGAGAGGGAGAAGCCCTCAGGAAGGCCAGCCGGAGTGACGCAAGAGCGGATGGGCGATTCAGCGTAGGGGAATGCCGGTCTAGGCCGGCGCACGGGGCGTTGGCGAAATGTCAATCTGCTGAGCGAAAGAGCCATCCAGACAAGGCTTCATCGTCCTGCAGAGCACGCTGACATCATCCTCCGACTGCACTCCTGCATGGACCGGGGATTCGGCGCCTTGACGGAGCGGGCCGCGGCCCCTCTTTCCCCTATTCCCTTCCGAGAAAGGCCTTCACCAGGGGCCGTGACGGATACGATTGGATCTCGTGGAGCTTCCTCTCCCTTCCGAGGGCATTTCACCTCCCTTCCGAGGGCATTTCACCTTCACGAGGGGTATCTGTCTCTGGGAGAAACCGTGTCGGCGTCTGGCCGCATGCCCATCCCCTTACGATGTACCTTCTGGAATCCGGCTACGACATCCGCAGGACATAAGAGCTTCTTGGCCAGAGGGCCGTGAGCGCGACCATAATCTACGCGCACGTGTTGAACAAGGGAGGGCAAGGTGTTCGCAGCCTCGCGGATAACCTGTGGGGGAGCCATGATGCGTGCGAACCATCGAGTTGTGATAGGCTGCAATTCCCGCAGCCTATCACAACTCGGTGTTTGCGTTACTGGCGGCGTGAATGCGAAGTACTACAATGTTCTCCACGATTCGCTCGGTGAGAACTACAGACGCTATGGACTGCACGATCTGCAGCCTGTCTCGTCTGTCTACTGCAGCATATCACTAG
>JAFGKV010000314.1 GCA_016928395.1 Candidatus Fermentibacterota bacterium
GACAACGCTCACAGAACCAGTGCTCACAGGTTTCGCAGTAGCTGATGCTCGTCAGCTCGCCGCAGATGTGGCACTTGCCGTGTTGGTCGTCGGTGGTTGAGAGCATTTGCGGATTCCAGCCTGCCGGGGCGGCCAGGATTCACGGCGACGACCCGCGGAGCTCATCGAGGAACTCCCTTAGGATACCGTCGCCGGTCTGGGCTTCCGTCTCGAGCGCAGCTTCGATGGAGGGGATGACACCATCGCCGAGCGACTTGAGGCAGTTCAAGACTCGCAGCCGAAACCTTGGTTGGATGTTCTCCGTGTAAAACGGGAGCCACTCGCGAATCGTCCCCAGTGCTCGCTGAATCGCGAAACTCGTGTCGGAATGCAGATCGAGCAGGTGCCACCCGTCGAGTTGCTGCCAGCCGTGGTCGACAGTCGTAATGACTCTCAGCCTCACTCCCCCGACGACGGCGTCCCGCCGGGGCTTTGGGAGCCCCTCAACGATGCTGCGAACAAGCTGAACAGCCCACGGCGCATCTTCCACGATCAGAACCTCACCAAGGTGCTCGTCAAGCTCGGCTGGCAGAGCCATCTGGTCCTTGGCGAGCTCCTCCGACAAATACGCCACCAGCGGGAATTGCCTCCTGGAGACTGACCCGGCCTTCAGGCGCTGGGCAAGGGTTCTCTCGACCTCTGGCCGGATCCCCCGGCGGCCGCGCATCAAGTCCATCGCGATTGCCAACCCCCGACTGCGATCGACCTTGGGAGCCGGCCCCACATTGCTTGGGCTAGCAAGCCACTGCACCACCTCCAACATCGACTCGACATCCAACTCCTGCGCCATCTTCCGAAACGCGCACTCCGGTACGATTTCCAAGAACACGCCGCGCAACCACTTGTACAGCGGCCAAGTCCCCTCGTGGTCTGGCGGCGCTGGGAAACGCTGGTACTCGTCCACAGCCGGCATCAATCCCAGGTAGCACCGTTGCGCATCTGCCATGGTCATGTTTGCCGTGGGGGCAACGGGAACACCACGAGCCACCAACAGCCGCATGGCAGTGTCGCCCGAATGGAGATCCGTCGTTAGCTTGAGAAGTTCTAGCTGGACCCAGGTCAAATCCTCCGGAGCCTTCTCCACCCACGCGCTTGCCGGCGACGATTCGTTCAGCGACTCTCCGAAGAAGGCCAGAATGCAGGCATCCACCAAGTCCGAGAGCTCCCACCGCTTCAGCTTCCCGTCCGTCAGCGGTCCCCGCAGCCGCTCCAGCAAGCGTTCGTTGTCCCGACTCAGCTCGGCAGGCGCATCCGCCAACATCTGACACATCAACACGAACAGGCTGCCGCCCCCGAACGGCAGATATCTGGTCTGACTGCTCCTTTTCGGGAGCACCTTCAGCGCCGCGTCGTAGGCGGTCTGGCTCGGAGCCATCTGCAGCCACGCAATCGCGGCCAGTGCCTTCTCGTTCCCGCGGCCCTTCCTCGCACGGTGCTCGATCTCCGGTAGGACACCCGCCCGTTCCCCAGCGTACACCCCCCAACGGCCCAGTGCCAATACCGCCAGTCCCCGTACCAGCGCACTCTTGTCGTCCAGTGCACGCCGTAGCGGTTCGGGATCCTTCGGCGGCACGTTCGCAAGTAACCCCAGCGCTCCAGCGCGGACGCCCTCGCTCTTCTCGCCGAGGAGATCGACCACGGTTTGCAGCGAATCGCGCACCGCGTTGAAGCACAGGTCGCTCTCCAACTCGCTCCAGTTCGTCTCCCGCACCATCTCATCAGGGTACTGAACGGCGATGTGGCTCAAGAACATCAGCATTCGGAAGCGGTCCGGCCCATCTGGAAGCTTCAGCACATCGATCAGCGCCGGAAGCGCCGCCAGAGTCGCATCATACCGATGCCCCTGGTGGTAGAGCTTCTCCTCCAATGCGTCTAGCGCCTGCTCCTGCGTATCTTTGTTCCGGCTCCTCAACGCCTCCAACAGAGATGGGATATCGCCCGCTGGACCGTAAGCATGCTCAATGCCACTCCAGTCAGTCTCGTCGGTCATCATTCGCTCCCATCCGCGGATAAGACAAATCATCGAACAAATCCCTCATGTCTTGAAATATCCGGTGCCTGATGGATCTGGTCAAGGACGGCCAGTATTTGCGGCGTGATGTCAGCGCAGGAGCCCGTGTCGTTGCGGTTTTGGCGGCGGCAGCTTGGACGTCGCGGGCGCAGGGAGACGGTCGTCCGGGCCTACTGAATCGGTCCGGGGGCCTTGTATGGGTGTTGTGCTGTGGTCGGGCGGCCGAGGCAGGGATTACCGCCATAGGGTCACGGGGGGCCGCGAGCCCACCTGCTCGATGGGTTTCTCTTTGCGGACCCGTTGGACGCTGGGTCGAGAGACTCCAGTGAGCCGCACCACCTCTTGGACGGAGTGCCCGGCCCGCAGGAGAACCTGAATCTCATGCCGCATCATCATCGAAATCATCCCCGCCTCCGTCACGGCACACGACGATGCCCGTGACGGACTGTTGTACGTCATTTCGAACCCACACTTTCCGAGGGATAGGAAAAACAAACGGCCTTTTTCGGCTCTCCTGACCAGGGCATGTTGATGACTTCCACTCTGAAATCCTACCGTCGCACGCACTCCCACGTCAACTCCAGAGCTGAGATCCAGATGGCGAGTCCGTCAGTTTTTGGAGTATTCGTGTGCTCCAAGGCGCACCGTTCCCGTGTTCCCCTGCGGTCCCACCGGTGGGACCGCAGGGCGCGACTCGGAGTGGCTCTCGAAGGCATCTGCAGAAATGGCGGCAGAGTCACTCCCACGGAGGCACCTGGACGACCAGGTCAAGGTCCAGGTCCATCTGCGGCGGCCCGCGAGCCGGCGAAAGCGGCGGGGGTCTTGTGGGCTCGCCGAGGGAGTCCAGGATTTTGGAGACCGCAGAAGGTTCCAAGATGAAGGCGATGAGCTTCATCGGCTGGCCACAGCGTGGGCACAGAAGCGGAAGAGCCTCGTAGATGCGGGCGATCAGCATGGCCCACAGGTAAGACGCGCGGCGCCTGGATGCCTTGGGCTGGCCAGCTCGATCATCCTGTCGCATATCGACGGCAGCATCTTCTTGCTCGGGTAGAGCCCCATGCACCTGGCAGCGTCCGCAAGGCGCTCGAAAAGGGCCGGGGACGGTCCGGCGGTCTGGATCACCTGCTGGCGCATGCTAGAGTTGGGTGCCAGCA
>JAFGKV010000315.1 GCA_016928395.1 Candidatus Fermentibacterota bacterium
CACCCAAGGGCGCAATCGCTATCGCTATCGGAGCCGCAGCTCCGAGTACGAGTATGAGTACGAGGTCAGGATGTACTCTCAAACAAGGGCTGGGTCAGGACTGCCTACCAGCCCCTCCCTTTGGCAAAGGGAGGTTGGGAGGGATTTGCTCCTTCGCGACTGACGTCGCTCCTACAACCAGGTCGAACCACCACCCCACGTTTCGGATTTCCCGCGCAGCTTGGTCCAACACCTGCGGATGCTGGGCGGCCCTACTGACGACCGGCTGAGCGTATGCTGCCCTACATCGCCGCGGGTTTCGGGTTCGGCCTGCTGCTCTATCCCTGGTTCAGCCCCGCCCAGGGGATCCTCACCCTGTCCCAGGAGATAGCGAGGCAATTCGTACTTCTGCTTATAACTCTCTTCATCGCCGCCAACGTGAAGGAGATGCCGAAGCAGAAACGCCTCCCGCTGTGGGTCGCGCCGCTGGTGGTTGTGGCACTGGCAGTGCTGCTTCGGCACACGGTGCTGGCCCACCTGCCCTTTGTTCCCGGCGATGAAGACGAATACCTCTTCCAGGCCCGCATCTTCGCCCGGGGCCGCATCAGTGCGCCCGCGCCGCCCGGGGCCGCCAGCTTCTGGGCGCCGGGTCTTTTGATCCACAAAGGGCGATGGTTCGGCCACCACCAGCCGGGGCACAGCCTGCTGTTGGCCGCAGGCGTGCTCTTGGGCGCACCAGGCCTCGTTCCGGCTCTCTCCTCAGGCCTCACCGTGCTGCTGCTGTCACTGACAGCCCAAAAGATCGGCGGCCGCGACGCGGGGATCCTGACCGGGCTGCTGGCCCTGAGTAGCCCGATGCTGCTCATGACCGGCGCGACGCTGGTAAGCGAGACCACGTCGTTGCTCCTGGTAGTTGCGGTGATATGGCTGCTCATCGCGCAACCATGCGGTGACCGGCGGTCGCCCCTATGGGCGGGCCTTGTCCTGGGTGCGCTGCTCAATGTACGGATCATCACCGGTATGGGCGCTCTCCTGGCCGCGCTGCTGCTGGTGGGCCGTGGGTACCGGCGGCTGATACCGGGGATTGCCGTGGGCCTGGCGGCACTGGTCCTCCACAATACGATGACCACGGGCGCCCCTCTGATGCTGCCGTTTCAGCTCTATGAGCCACAAGCCATGGGCTTCAAGGGGAACTTCGGGCCGGCCAAGGCGGTGGCCCATCTGGTGCGCAACGTGATCTTACTCAACTTCTGGCTTCTGGGCTGGCCCCTGTCATTGATCTTGGTACGTCGGGGGTGCAGAGAGAGAGGCCGAGTCGCATGGGCAGGGGTGGTCTTCGTCGCATGGATCGCTTTGGCCACAGCGTTTTACTGGCACCCCGGCCAGGTCGCCACGGGGCCGCTGCGGTTCCATGAGACGCTGGCCTTTCTCCTTCTCTTTTCAGGCCTCGGCTGGCATCACGTTGCGGCGTCAGGATCCTTTCTGGCCCGCTACGTTCCCATTGCCATGGCAGCGGCGCATCTTGGGTTCATGCCGGTACGCCAGGCGGTCCTTGAGACTTTCATCACCAGGGTGCACGAACCGCGACAGGCCTTAGCTCAACTTGTGCTGGATGAGCATGTTGTCGTGCTCGCCGGCGCCGGCGATCTCTTCCACTATCCGGTGAACGATCCCTGGCTCAGGGCTCAGAGTCAGCCGGTCTTCATGAGGGGTGGCCCCCACTTGGAAGATGCGCCCTTCCGAAACCGCTCTCACCTTTGGCTTACACAGCGGTGCGATTCCACCGGCTGCCCGTGGAGGCTAACCGCGGCGCCGCCCGTCCCGGCGCCATCGGTGCCATTGCGGCATGTCCTGGTGCAGTAAGGCCATGATGCGTCCGAACGCCGGGCCGTGGAGTGTTTCGCCCCGCCCAACCGCCCGGGACCTTGTCTATTCCCTCGCATGTCAACGACCCCTCATCTCGTGTCGGTGAATGCCTCAGAAAGGATGCGCCCATGAGTGCCTCTTCCCGTGTGCTGCTTCGAGTCGTGTGTGTCGCAGGCATCTGTGCTGCAGCCGGATGGTGCGGGGAGACCGCAGTCTCTTCCTTCCCATTGCCCGGCGGCGGGGCCGGCGTCAGAGTCGCCCATCGGCACGAAGAGGGCGTGGCCGTCGCCTTGTCCTTCCCCCGGATCGACTGGCAGGATGTCCAAACCCCGCGCGGCACCATGGCGCTCATCGGCATGCCCGGTCTGAGCCACACGACCCGGATTGGTTTCCCGAAGCTCCCCGCGAGCCGGCGGATCATTGCCGTACCCTTTGGCGCCACCGTCGAGGTGGAGGCGACCGCTGCCGATACGCGGGAGTTCATGCTGGCCGACATGGGAATTCAGTATCCGCTGGCGCCGGCACAGCCGCCGATGCCCAAGAACCGATCGCCGGGCGATATGCCATTCTTGTTCGACACGGGAGCCTACGGCGCGGGCGGATTCGGGGAGAGCCCCCTCGCCTCGGCCCATGAGCTGGGGATTCTCCGTGGCCTCCGCCTGTTTTTGCTTGTCGTGGAGCCGGTGCGGTATGATCCGGTCGAACGAAAGATCATGGTCTACAATGACATCAAAGTCGAGGTGAGGTTCAACGGAGGGGATCGCCTCGAGACCCAGAGCCGCAGAGCCGCCTCATGGTCGCCATACTTCGAGGCCCACTACCGGCGCAACGTGCTCAACTACGAACCGCCGGCTCTTCTCTCGGATCTGACCCGCTATCCCGTGAAGTATGCCATCGTGGCCCATCCCCTTTTCCAGGCCCAGCTCCAGCCCTTCATCCAGTGGAAGACAATGAAGGGATTCGAGGTGGTGGTCGCCTATGTCGGCGATCCCGATGTGGGAACGACCCCCGCCTCCATCAAGAACTACCTTCAGGGCCTGTATGATGGGGCAACCCCGACGAGCCCCGCGCCCAGTTTCGTGCTCCTGGTCGGAGATGTGGCCCAGGTGCCGCCTTGGCAGGGTACCACCGGCCAGCATGTCACCGATCTACCCTACGTGACTCTGGAGGGCGCCGACTACGTGCCGGATGTCTATGTCGGGCGTTTCTCGGCCAACACCTCCGACGAGCTGCAGCCCCAGATCGACAAGACCCTGGAGTATGAGCGATTCCAGATGGAGGATGCTGCGTTCCTGGGCGAGACGGTGATGATTGCCGGCATGGATCCGAACTTCGCGAATATCTGGGCCAATGGGCAGATCAATTACGGCACGACCTACTACTTCAACGAGGATCACGGTATCCTCTCCCACACCTATCTGTACCCGGCCTCAGGGAGCCAGGCTGCCAGCATCATCGCGGATATCTCCCGCGGCGTCGGCTATGCGAACTACACCGCCCACGGCTCCGACCAGGGGTGGGGGAACCCCGCATTCGACGTCGGCGATATCAACGGTCTTCAGAACGCCCATCGGTATCCGACAGTAGTGGGCAACTGCTGCGAGACCAGCAGATTCGAGGTGCAGACCTGTTTCGCGGAAGCATGGCTCCGCGCCGAGGCCAAAGGCGCGGTCGGCTACATCGGCGCCAGTAACAGCTCGTTGTGGGACGAGGACTTCTGGTGGGGTGTGGGCGCCGGCACCGCGACGCAGCACCCAACCTATGAGGGCACCGGCCCCGGCGCGTATGACGGCATGTTCCATGACCACGGCGAGCCGTTTCCCGACTGGTTCACCACGCAGTATGCCTTCATCATGGCCGGGTGCCTGGCGGTGGTGGAAGCCGGGAGCCAGGCTGCCGCGTACTACTGGGAGATCTACTCCCTGATGGGCGATCCCTCCCTGAGCACATACTTCGGAGTTCCATCGGCCAATCCCGTCGGCCATCCGTCCCAGCTTACCATCGGTGACATGGCCATGGAGGTGTTCGCCGAGCCCTGGTCATACGCGGCGCTGAGCCGCGAGGGGGCACTGCTGGCCTCGGCTCTCGTCGGCGAGAGCGGATCCGCGACCATGACCTTCCCGGCCCTGGCCTTGACAAGGGATCTGGACTTGGTGGTCACGCGCCAGAACCGGATACCCGCCTCTTCCCGCATCCAGGTGGCGCCAGGTGAGGGTCCCTGGCTCGTCATCTCCGGGGTGCAGATTGACGATACCCAGGGCGGCAATGGCGATGGCCAGGCCGACTTCGGCGAGGATCTTCTCCTGGCCCTTACCCTGCGCAACAGCGGCACCGAAGGCGCCCACGGCGTCGAGGCACTCCTCTGGACCATGGATCCCCATGTTGCCATTGGTGACTCCCTGGAGTTCTACGGCGACATCCTTCCGGGGCAGGAGGTAACGCTCCCCGGGGCGTTCCTCCTGTCCGTCGCGCCCGAGGTCCCCGACAACCGGGAACTCCGCATGGAGCTTGCGCTGAGTGATTCCGCCGGTCGAACCTGGCAGGACTACTTCGTCCTGACGGCCCATGCGCCGGTGATCCAGATCACGGGCATCGAGGTGAACGACTCCGTGGGCAATGCCGACGGAGTCCTGGATCCCGGAGAAGGGGCCGATATCGAGATCACCATCGGTAACGATGGCGGCGCCGGGATTCTGGATGTGGTCGCAGTGCTCGTTTCGCTGGATCCGGCGGTCGCAGTCGGCGAGAGCCTTCAGACTACCGCTACCCTCTCACCCGGTGCGGAGTTCAGGGCCGTCTATCCCGTGACGGCGTCTCCCACCACTCTGCCCGGACACAGCGCCCGATTCCTGCTCCACATCACGGGAACCGATTATGCCGCCTGCGATTCCTTCACCATCATGGTGGGCAGAGTCATCGAAGACTTCGAGACCGGAGATTTCTCCCTCTTTCCGTGGGTCATGGATGGCCATCAGCCATGGCGCATCACGTCGGAGAATGCCGCCCAGGGGTCGTATGGCGCCGTGTCCGGCGCCATCGGCAACTCCCAGCGCTCGGGCATGATGGTCAGCCTCACCGTGGCGGAGCCGGGGGTCGTGTCGTTCCACTATCGGGTTTCCTCCGAGGCCTCCTACGACTTCCTCAGGTTCTACGTCGACGGCCAGCAGAAGCTGGCGGCCTCAGGCAATGTCCCGTGGACCGTGGCCAGCATCGCCGTGGCGCCGGGAAGCCACAGCTTCAAGTGGAGCTACGAGAAGGACCAGTCAGTCAACCAGGGGCAGGACCGTGCCTGGGTCGACTACATCGTGTTTCCGGCTCTGGCTGATTCGTCGGTCTTTCCCGAGATCGAGGTATCGCCTTCTGGGTTCGACATCACCCTCTCTGCCGGGCAGTCGGTTGATGGACAACTCTTCGTCTCCAATCTCGGTACGGCAGATCTGATCTATGCGGTGCATGTCGCCGCCGCCGGCGGCCTGGCGATACGGTTTCCCACAAAGGCGGCCAAGGGCGCACCACGCCCGCTTGCCACATGCCCGCCACCCAAGGGGCAGGGTGGCCCGGATGGCCACGGCTACCGCTGGACCGACAGCGACAGCGGCGAGGTGTTCTTCGAGTGGATTGACATCGGCGGATCCGGAACCTGCCCGGGCACGGACGATGACGGCAACTTCGGCCCCTTCGATCTGGGATTCCCGTTCTTGTTCTACGGCGCGGAGCGCACGGCTGTTCGGATCTGCTCAAATGGCTGGCTGTCGTTTACCTCGGAGGCGACCTCCTTCGCCCATGAGGATATCCCGTGTCCGGGTGAACCCAACAGCCTCATCGCACCCCTGTGGACCGACCTCGATCCGAGCAGCGGCGGCACCATCCGGTATCTCAGCGATCCCGGAGCCGGGCGTTTCATCGTGCAGTGGGATCAGGTGCCGTCCTACAGCGACACGCCCGATTCCTCATCCTATACATTCCAGGCCGTGCTGCACGCGGACGGCCAGATCCGCTACCACTACCTGAGGCTTGTTGGATCCGTGGAATTGTGCACCGTGGGCACGGAAGACTCCTCGGGCATGGACGGGCTGCGGATCGCGTACAACCAGCCCTACCTCCACGATTCCCTGGCAGTGCTCATCGAGCCGGGCGAACCGTGGCTTCGCGTGGAACCCACCGCTGGCGTGATCGCTCCGGACAGCACGAACGCCCTTGTGGTGACGTTCACCGGCGCGGGGCTCGCCGGGGGTTTCTACGAAGGCACGATCACGGTGCTCTCGAACGATCCAGACGAGTCGTCGGTGGCCATCCCCGTGGCACTTCGCATTGACCCCGCGGCGGCCGGCGAGGCTCGGGCACTCCCAATTCGCCTGTCGCTGGAGGCGGCGCCCAACCCGTTCCGGGGGTCGTGTCGATTCTTCGGTCAGGGTTTCGTCTCGCCGGACGCAGTGAGGATCTACGATATCCGGGGAGATTTGATCTGGCAGTGGGACGAGGGTACAAAGCCGGTGAGGTGGACTCCTGAAGCATCGGTGGGAAGCGGCGTGTTCGTCGTGCGCGCTTCCTTCGGCGAGCATGTCGATTCCAAGCGAATCGTGTACCTGAGGTAGGTGTCGGCCGTCATCCGAGCGCGGTCGCGCCGGTTCTGACGGCAGGATACCATCGGCAGGAACGGTAGGGGGCTTCGAACTCCGCAATCGGCGCGAGGAAACCTGCGACTGGCGCCCCGAGACGGGCACGGGCGCCGGCCTGAGCCGGCGTCCGCAGGGTTCGGTTTCGCCCTTACTCGCAGAAGACTTTCACGATGTCGCCATCGTGGGAGTCGACATTGACTTCCAGCTCCTGCAAGGCTTCGATCAGCTCCTCGGTATCCATGGATGAAAGGGTGCTCAGATCGATCCCCTTCTCCTCCATATGCTCCCGGGCCTCCCGGGGCACCAAGGCGCTGAACTTCATCCCGGCCCGGACCAAGGCCAGCGGCACCCGGATATTGACCTTATCACCCTCCGAGCTGTCTACCGTGACGCGCAGGTACCGCGGCGCCTTCCGAACAACCGGGGCAGGAGCTTCCTTGCCCACCGCGTCGAACAGGCGCTCGGCCTCTTCGGGGGTCGCCTTGCCTTCGGCCACCAGCTTCAAGATGCGGATCCTCTCCTCACTCATGGGACTACTCCTTTCTCGCCGGAGGTTCTCACCTCACACAACGATGACGCGAATCGCCGGCCCATCGGCCGGGTCGACCGCAATACGGGTACCATTCATGGCGGCGCACACTCTGGGCACCGCACCCATCGCCGCCAGGATCGACCGGGCGCTGCTTTCGTCACGGAGCAGATAGCGCACCAGCGATGCCAGCCAGAGCACGGCTAAGAGGGGCCAGAACAACAGAAACGGAATCGGGATCCAGGCCCATTTGCCTATCCGCAGGATAACCAGAGCCGGCCAGATCATGACAGCAGATCCAATGCCTGACCTGCGTCGATCTCGCCCCGTTCGACGCGGGCGAGCACATCGTCCACGTGCGGCTTTCGCGCAGACGGCCTGTCCAGCTTCTCCAGCAGCACGGCGAGTCTGTTCTTCATCGTCGGGTAGGAGATCCCGAACATCTCCCCAGTCTTGGTCAGGTTGCCGCCGCTGAATAGAAAGGCCAGCACGAACTGCTGATCGTCCCGCGAGAGCCTGCCCAGCGGCGAGACCTCCAAGGCGCCTTCTACCGTGATGCCGCAGTCCGCGCATACCGCGCGGGTGAGGCGCATTCCCTTGCCGCACGATGGGCATCTAAGGTCAGACACGTTCATTTCCACCTCCTGACCGGTCCTCTGACCCGGAAAACACGATTCACGAAGGAAATATACACCAGGAATCAGTTTTCCGCAAGTGGATTTCTTATTTCCGAAAATTGCAGGGGTTTCAAGATTCGTTTTCGTATTAGGAATCGGTGTTTTCTGATGGGCAAGGCGGCGATGCGATGCCACTATTCTAAAATTAGAATAGCTCGGACAAGACCGGAGTCAGCCCGGGCGAGGTGAGAATCGGCAGTCTCGCCTGAACCTGGCGGCATCCGTACACGCAACCGGGGCAGAATCCCACTGGATCCTGCCCCGGGAGGCAAATGCCCGATACGCTAGACGATCGAGCCGCTGTGGCGCGCTTTGATGGATTTGACGACCAGATAGACACCCAACGCGATGGGCGCCACGGGCCACCACTCCTCGAGCCAGACCAGCGACACGTCGAACTTGAGATTCAGCAGCAAGAGGAGCCCGACGATGATGAGTACGACGCCCCCGAAGAGCGAACCGCCGGTCTCCGGCAGCTTGATCGGTGCTCCGATATCCAGCTCTTCGCCCCGCTCCATCGCGCGGTTGAGCATCTTTGCCAGGCGGTGGGCATCTATCATGTTGTAAATCCAGAAAAACGAGAGCGAAAACCCGAAGAGCGCCTCAAGGCTGCCCACGCCCGCATTGAGAATGGTGATCAGGAGTGCCACGATTCCCATGTAGGCAAAACCGTGGCGATAGAAGCCGAGATACACCTGGCCCATGCCGGGCATGAGAGACAGAAGCGCCGCAAGGCCGGGAGATTTCCTGACCACCTCGCGAACCGGGCGCCGCGGGGGCAGGGGATCCGCCCCGGGAGCCTGAGCCTTGGGGGGAAGCGGGTAGTCCTGAGTCGTGTCATTGGTGTTCATTGCATCCTCCTTCTTGGATTACGCAAGGGGTGTGATAGCAGGTCGATTCGATGGGATGGTACGGGCGTGATCGGCGACCTCGTCCGCTCCCGTACTGCGGACAGGGACGCCTCCATATCGAATCGCCTTCCAGAAAGACGCTATAGCGTTTCGCATGCCGCGGGCGTGGGCGCTGGCGGCGAGAAAATCGCCGTGGCGTACCGCCCCCACGAAACGCCCCGCGCCGCCCCAGAGGGAGCCGGCAGCCGTGGCCGTCACGTGGTACCGTAGCGACACCTTGTCAATCGTGAATTTCACAGGTTCTAGTATGCGCACCGCTGAAGCCGACCAGGCGGCGTCGGCATACTCGGCGATCTGTGCAGATGCCGCCTCCGCATAGGAGGCAGCCTGTCCCAGGCGAAGACCTGCGGTGCTCAGGAGAGCCTCGACGCCTCGGATCGGCGCCAGCGGGGATACCCCGACAACCACCAGCAGGGCCGCGCCCACATAGGCGGCCTGCAGCTCGAACAAGGGAACGGAGGTGAAGTGTTCCCACCACTCGCCCACACGGACCCACCACGCCTGCCTCCCCCGCGCTCGGGATGTCGCCTGAATCACGTCCGCGGCAAATGCGCGGTCTGGCATTGCCTCCGCCATGGCGGGCAGCAGAGGTACTATCCAGTTCAGGACGGCCTCCAAGGCGCGGCAGGAAGGGCAATGCTCAAGATGTCGGCGTACCATGGCATGGTGTTCCATGTCAAGATGTGCAACCTCACGGGACGCCAGCGTGCGTTCGACCACGCCACAGGCAGGGCCGCTGGTGCGGGCCAGCACCGCCTCGGTCAGATCGGGCAAGGCCTCCGCGGGAGACTCGCCGTCACGCAGCGCCGCCAGCAGCGGAGCGCACTTCGTGCATGCATCGGCATGCCGCTGGAAGGCACGCTTCGATTCCGGCGCCAGTCGACCATCGAGATAGTCCGCCAACATGTCCAGCCAGACGCGGCAGCTCATCGTGTCGCGAGTCATGACGCCGCTACTCCTGCAACTCTGGGCCGCCGCCCAGGGTGACGACGGCTTTCGCCAGTTCGATCCGGGCCCTGTTTGCCCGGGACTTTACTGTTCCCAGGGGCACGCGGAGCATGGAGGCGATTTCCTCTTGCGGCATCCCCTGCATTTCCTTCAATACGATGATCTCCCGGTTGATGGCGCTCAGCATCCGTAACGCGCGATAGATGAGCCGCTTGCGGGCGTTCAGCATGGCGCTCTGTTCGGGATCGGGCCCGTCGGCCGCGAGATGGATATCTTCATCGACGGGCACGTCGTGCGCTGGCGGCCGGGCCTTGACCCGCCGCAGGTGATCCACACATACCCCGCGCGTAATCCGAACCATCCACGGCAGGAACCGCTCGGGGTCTCGGCAGGTATGCAGTTTTCGGTAGATTCGCACGAACACCTCTTGCGCAAGATCCCGCGCTTCCTCAGTAGTGCCGACATAGCCGTAGGCGATACCGTAGATGCGGCCCTGATACGCACGCACCAACGTTTCCCAGGCCAGCTCGTCGCCGGTTCGGCATCGCTGAAGCAGTTCGGGTAGATCCATGGTTCGTCTCGCCTCGTGTGGACAGGATGTCCCGTTCATGGACTTCGTGGTCTCTGTACTCTAAGACGCAGGCATCTTTGAGTTGGTTCGGTGCGCAGGACTGCCGGAGTATGGAGATCATTTGTAGCATCGGCAAGGGGGTTGCTGGGCGGAGGTGGTTAACGCGAGGCATCACACGCCGCAGAGCCATGTGGCCTCGGTGGGAAAGGCTTCTGTGGAGGGCGTGAATGCACGACATGAGTCATCAGTGGGGCCTCTGGATGCGAGAGCACCCAGGTTTTTCGAGGTTGAGAGTACGGCGGCAGCAGCGCCGGCTGCGCGGGCGGGCACAGAGTCTCGCCCCTACGGAGACGACGTCAATCCACCGTGTAGGGGCAAAGCTCTGACTCCGCCCGTCGTAGGGGCGACCGCCCATGGTCGCCCGCGGGGCCGGGGTGGGGTTCGCTCTCGCAATCGCTATCGGTATCGAGAGACGCGCTTCCGTGAACGAGTAAGTGAACGAATACGAGTACGGGCTCTGCATGTACTCTCACACGAGTGGGGGCCCCGGGCCCGCCCGGACGATACATCTTGTAACTTCCGGTGCCGTGGCGTGGAGCTACAGGTTAGGGTTCAGGGTTCAGGGTTCGGGGTTCAGGCG
>JAFGKV010000316.1 GCA_016928395.1 Candidatus Fermentibacterota bacterium
ATCCCGGGGATCATCAAGACGGAGACTTCGATTCTGATGAGCTACGAAAAGCGAGACTACTACTGGGGCACCGCTTCAGACGAAAACGGTTAGCAGCCTCCGGCAACGTGTCTGTTCAACTCAAAGATTAGCCGTTCCGGATCCTCAACTCCTTTCAAGGACAACAGCTCGCCAAGGCTGCCCCAAAACGGGTCTCCGCACTGGACGCATACTACACCGCGCTGAAGCAGCCAGTGCATCGCTTCGGGCCAAGTATCCACAATCCACTGGATCGGTGTCTCGGCGGTGATCGGTAGCTCCTGAGCCGCACTGTCAACCATGCTTCGCCTCCCGACGCGCGTGTGGGATGCTCGGGGCTCGCCGTGGCGGGCCGTCCCACTTTTCGATTTTTTTTTCGCCCAAACTTCGGTTTTTCCACGATACTACCAACTCTTTCCTTGATTTCCGCAGTATGTGCCACTATAATCAGAAAACAGAGTCACGTCGAGTCAAGGAGGGTTGTCGTGAAAGTAGTAATTCCGAAAGAACTGCTGGATAAGGCCAATCTGATAGGGGGGGTTTGGAGTAATGCAGAATCCGGGAAGACCTTCGAGGTTCAGAGCCCGGTGACGGGCGAGGTGATTGCCAAGGTCCCGCTCTGCGATACTGCGGATGTGGAAAAGGCCGTGCAGGCCGCCAGAAGAGTACGAGACGAGTTCAAGGACACTCCCGTGCTGCGGAGAGTGGAGCTGTGCAACAGAATCAAGCAGCTCGTTCTGGAGAGGAAGGAGATCATTGCGAAGGTCATGACCCTGGAACAGGGGAAGCCCTGCGAGGGAGAGTCGATTCCGGATTTGGACGAAACCGCCCTGTTGTTCACGGACTTCGCCGAAGACATCGTCAGGCTGGAAATGGACACGTATCCTCTGAAGGACCCAAACAAGATGGCCTTCTCGGTGCGCGAGGCGATAGGTGTGACTGCGGTGATCACTCCGTGGAACTACCCGGTGTTGATCCCGGCGGAATACATCGCTCCTGCTCTTGTCGTCGGTAACCCGATCGTCTTCAAGCCCGCATCGTACACTCCCCTGTCGGCGATCCTGTTCGCGCGCTGCATTCAGGACGCTCTGGACGAGCTTGGGTTCCCCAAAGGGATCTTCAACTTGATCACGGGCCCCGGAGGCAGTGTGGGCAACCATCTGGTCGGTCACCCTCACGTGGACTGCATCGCGTTCACGGGGGAAACGGTCACAGGGCAGGCGATCTGCAGCCGTGCCGGACTCAAACGAACGCTCATGGAGCTCGGGGGCAATGGCCCTCAGATCGTGTGTGACGATGCAGACCTCGCAAAAGCTGCCGCCGCTGCCGCCTTCGGCTGCTACACGAACGCGGGGCAGGTTTGCTGTGCAACGGAACGAATCCTGGTAGACGCGAGGGTCCACGACAAGTTCGTGAAGCTAATGCTCGAGGAAACGGAGAAATGGAAGGTGGGGGACCCATTTGACAAGAAGACGAACGTGGGGCCTCTGAACAACGAGCCTACGGCCGCGAAGACGGAAACTCACCTGGACGATGCGGTGAAAAAGGGCGCCAGGATCCTGGTGGGTGGCAAGCGGGAATCCGGACGGCCCACCGGGTTGTACTTCCAGCCCACCGTCATCGACGGGGTGACCCCGAGCATGCTCCTGAACAAGGAGGAGACCTTTGGGCCCGTTGCTCCCATCATCAGCTTCGAGAGCGACGAGGAAGCAGTCCAGATCGCTAACGGCAGCGGGTACGGGCTGCAGATGGCGGTCTTCACATCCTCGATCAAGAAATGCTTCTTCTATTCCAAGAAGCTGAGAACCGGCACGATCGTGGTCAACGACACCACCGACTACTGGGAAGACCTGTATGTTCCTTTTGGTGGAGGCGGCGGGACCAAGAGCGGGCACGGTCGCATTGCCACCCATTTTACCATGGAGGATCTCACGTATATCAAGACGACGACCATTGATTTTGCCAACGCAAAGTGAGAACAGAACACTAAGGAGGAGAGCATGAAACGTGTCCTGTACGTAGGCCTGTTGCTGCTCGTAGGCGCGGCAGTCGTGTTCGCTGGGGGAAAGAAGGAGGCGCCGGCCGTGGAGGGAACCGCCGCGTCCGGAGTCGTCAAGATCGGCTTCCTGGCTCCACTTACCGGGGATGCTGCAGCTTGGGGGCTGCCCGGGCTCTATGGGGCGCAGATGTGGATGGAGGATGTCAACGCCGCGGGAGGAATCAAGGCCGGCGGCAAGTCGTACAAGGTCGAGCTCGTGACGTACGACGAGGAGAACGTGGCCTCGAAGGCGTTGCTCGGGGCCAAGAAGTTGGTTCTGGAAGACAAGGTGGCGGTTGTGCTCATGATGGCGGGAGCCACGGTAACGGCCTGCCAGTCCTTCTTCACCGAGAACAAGGTTCTCTCGATGAGCCTGGCACCGTACGACACCAGGGCGGAAGCGCCGTACCACCTCTGTGCTGCGGAGCCGTCCCTAGTGTATCATCTCGCCTCAATCCCTTATATCGCGAAGACGTACCCCAACGTGAAGCGGGTGGCGATTGTCGCCCAAGATGACGAAATCGGCCGCCAGGGGCTTGCGTATCTGCGCGCTGCCTGCGAGTCCGCGGGCCTGCAGGTCGTGTACGACAAGTTCTACGGGTTCGAGACCACGGATTTCGCGCCGATCATGACGGCGATCCTCAATGCCAAGCCCGACCTGATCAGTTTCGACGGGGGCTATTCCTACTACGTCGAGCTCCTGGCCGAGCAAGCGTATCTGATGGGGTTCGAGGGTATCATCGAGAGCTCGGAGTTCTTCCTCAGCTCGCTACTGGCGAAAGTCCCTGCAGACTGGGCCGAAGGCGCCGTGGCGTCCTTCGCCGACTGGGACGACCCGAAACTCCCGAAGTACTGCCACGATTTCTATGCGGAGTACACCCAGCGCTGGCCTGGGCAGTGGGGTGCGGTTTCCTGGGAGTACGCCGCCAACCTCGACATCTGGAAGTTCGGAGTGGAGAGTGCCGACAGCATTGATCCCATGGAAGTCTTCAAGGCACTCAAGTCCGCCGAGACGATTCCGCACGTGTACGGTGAGGGTGTGTGGTCCGGCAAAGAGATCTGGGGCATCGACAACTTCCTGGCGACACCGTGGCACAACACGGAGGTCAGGAATGGGAAACACGTCATCGTGAACACTCAGCCGATTCTCGGGTGGTTCTATCAACCAGGGAACAAAGAGATACTGCTCAAGCATCTGAAGGCGGCGGGTGTGTACTACGTGAAGTAAGAGGCACCTGGTAGACAGTGCGCGGCCCGTTGGCCTGCAGCCAGAGTCATCGGCGTCTGCCGACGGGCCGCATCTGCTCCAAGCCATGTCAATCATCCTGCAGACCTTGGTCAACAGCCTTATCACCAGCTCCTTCTACATGCTGATCGCAGTCGGGTTGACTCTCGTCTTTGGAGTGATGAACATCGCCAATTTTGCCCATGGCGAGTTCTACATGGTGGGAGCCTACACGGTCTGGCTTCTCTACAGTGTGGGAAAGATCCCTTTCTTTGTCTCCGTCCTCGTCGCACTTGTGGTGGTGTGTGCGATAGGGGTCGTCGCCGAACGGGTCTTGTTTCGCCGAGTGTACGGCAATGTCCTCGGCGGCTTCATCATCTCGATAGGACTGGTGTTCATTCTACAGGTCCTGGTGGGTCAGATATGGGGCGTAGGCATGATGAAGCCGGTCCCCAAGGTCTTTCCCGGCTCGTTGAGCGTCCTTGGAATCAGTGTTGGCTGGCAGAGATTCATCGTCGTCCCCTGCACTGGGTTCCTGCTGGCGGTTCTGTGGTTCTTTCTCGCCAAGACGAAGACGGGGAGGGGACTGCGGGCGGTAGCCCAGGATCGCGAAGCCGCGATTCTGCATGGGATCGACGTGAATCGGTGCTGTGCCGTCGCCATGGGCCTCGGCAGCGCCATGGCTGCGGCCGGTGGAGCCCTCATGGCTCCGATTGTTTCGGTGTACCCTTACATGGGGCACTCGGTGGTCTGGACCGGATTCGTTATCGTCATCGTGGGAGGGGCAGGCAACATCAAAGGCACGATCCTGTCCGCCCTGTTCTTCGGATTCCTGCACACCATCGTGGCGACGGTCCTTGACTCGACGATCGGGAATCTCGTAGGTGTGCTTTGCATGCTCATCATCCTGGCGATCAAGCCCGAAGGTCTCGCAGGTGAGAGGGAATAGCGCTTCCCTGCCCATTACGCTGATCTCCTGGATCGCCGTCATCGCGGTCTTTCTTGTCCTCCCCTTTGTCGTCGGTCCGTATCTGCTGGAAGTGATGATCATGCTCCTCATCAACATCGTGGTCGTGGCCAGCTTCCGGCTCATTACCATGACCGGGGGGTGGTCGCTGGCTCACATCCCCTTGGTCGGGGTCGGCGCCTACTCGGCGGCCCTTCTGTCGAAGCACTTCGGGGTCTCGTTCTGGCTGAACCTTCCCCTGGGAGGATTGACTGCCGCGTTTGTTGCCGCGGCGATCTGCTATCCGCTGCTGCGCATGAAGGGCTTCGCGTTCTTCATCGGCTCTTTTGCGGCCGGCGAAGCCATCCGCTTGTGCTGGATCCGTTTCCGCAATCCCTTCGGCGGTCCGCGGGGGCTGATCGACATAGCCGGTGCGGGAAGCCTTCGGGTGGCCGGGCTGTTCTCCTTGAATCTGGATTCCGGGATTCCGTTCTACTTCCTGACAGTCCTGGTCACGCTGATTTGCCTATACCTCATGCACCGGCTGGGCGATTCCCGCATAGGCGTCACCCTCGAAGCGATTCATATCCATGACAATCTGGCGAAGAGTCTGGGGATTCCGGTCACGAAATACCGGGCCCTTGCCTTCATTGCAGGCGGCTTTTTCGCCGGGGTGGCCGGCGCGATGCTCGCTCACCGCTTGCGAACTATCGATCCGCATCAGTTCGGGTTCACCACGACGCTGTACCTGCTGCTTTGGGCAATCGTCGGCGGCACGACCACGTTCGCGGGCCCGCTGCTGGGCATTGTTGCTCTAACGGCAATCGGAGAGCTGATACGGCGGTTCAGCGAGTGGGTGCCCCTGATCTATGGCGTCATTCTGATTGTTGTGGTTCTCTTTTTCCCGCAGGGGCTCGAGAGTCTTCCCGCGCGGATTCCGTTCTTGCTGAAGAAGTACGGGATCGCCCAGAAAGGGAAGCCGAGAAAATGACCCACAGGGGCAACCGAGGCGTGATGGAGGGCGGACTGCAGAGATGGCCCTGTTAGAGCTGGCAGGTCTCACCAAACGTTTCGGTGCCCTGGTTGCCGTGGACGAGTTGAACGTCTCCATCGAAAGGGGGGAGATTCGGGGACTGATCGGCCCGAACGGCTCCGGCAAGACCACGGTTTTTAACCTGGCCACCGGCTTCTACAGGCCGTCGGCCGGACGAGTCCTATGGCAGGGCGAAGACGTCACGCTCTTGTCCCCGGAACGCAGAGCGAAATTGGGCATCATCAGGACATTTCAGCAAGCAGCCCTTTTCGGCGAGATGACAGTGGTGAACAACGTGATCGTGGCCTGTCATCTTCATCTGGACGTCGGGCTTGCGGGTCAGTTCTTGAAAACCCCCAAGATGAGAGCCGTCCAGAGAAGGATCGAGGCCAGGGCTGACGAGATCCTGGAATTGATGGGGCTTCTCGAGGTGAAGCACGAAGTCGCGGGCGATCTGCCTCACGGTTCGCAGCGTGTCTTGGGCATCGCCATGGCGCTGGCGTCGCAGCCGCAGCTCCTGCTGCTCGATGAACCGGCCGCAGGCATGAATCCGGTGGAGACCGAGCGCTTGATGTCGATCATCCGTATGCTGCGCGACAAGGGAACAACGATGTTCCTGGTGGAGCATGACATGAAAGCAGTCATGAGCACTTGCGACAGAATCACGGTCATGGACTTTGGGCAAGGGATCGCGGAGGGTACGCCGCACGAGGTTGCAAAGAACGCTGCGGTTATCGAAGCGTACCTCGGCGGGGGATAGGCTATGCTGCGCATAGAGAATCTTGTCGTTCACTACGGGGGAGTCGCAGCGCTAGACGGGATATCCCTGGAGGTCGAAGAGGGGAGCATCGTCACCCTCATCGGAGCGAACGGTGCCGGCAAGAGCACCTGCCTCAAGGCGGTATCCGGTCTCGTGAGGCCGACCTCCGGCGAGATCTGGTTTCAGGGCACACGCATCGACGGTATGAAACCGCAGCGAATCGTGAAGATGGGTATCGTGCAGGTTCCTGAAGGGCGCAGATTGTTCCCGTACATGAGCGTCTTTGACAATTTGCTGACGGGGGCTCATCTCCGAAAGGACCAGGAGCAGATTGCCCGCGATTTGGACGGGGTGTACCGGTACTTCCCGATCTTGCTAGAGAAGCGCAAACAGGCCGCCCGGAGCCTGAGCGGCGGGCAGCAGCAGATGGTTGCGTTCGGCCGCGGGCTCATGGCCCACCCGAAGGTGTTTCTCTTTGACGAGCCGTCACTCGGCTTGGCGCCGATGCTGGTGCGGGAAGTTGGAGAGCATATCAGGCAGCATGCAGAGGAAGGATACACGATCGTGCTGGTGGAACAGAACGCGAACTTGGCCCTCGCGCTGGCGGACCGGGCGTACGTTCTGGAAAGAGGAAGAATCGTCCTGGAAGGAGCCGCCAAAGAGCTTCGGGACAACGAATACGTGAGGAAGGCGTACCTCGGCATATGATCGTGCTGTCGGCGAAGCCGGGCATGCAGCCGTCCGGAGGCGAATATGAAGGGTGACAAGATACTGACCCGCATGGGTGACGGCGAACGTGTATGGATGGCGATCGAACAGGCCAGGGAGGACGTGGCTCTGGGCAGTCAGGACGCGGGGAAGAAGGGCAACATCGCGGAACTGTGCGCCGAGGATCAGGAACGGCTGCTGGCGATCCTGGCCGAGCCCGGACGGATCGTGAGCGTCAGCCCCGGCGAAGAAGTGGTTGTCACTGACGACGGCGCTGCGCTCATTCTCTGCAGCGGCTCAACGGACGGCGGGTCCGGACTGGCGATCGACCGCCAGCCCGCGATCTTGGCCTACGAGCGGACCTTCGCCCCCGATACGGTCTCCACGGGGATTCATGACTACAGCTTCAAGCCGGTCAAGGCGATCATGAGCAATGAGCGCCAAGCCTACGCTTCGACGGTTCTCTTGACGACTGCACCGCTGTTCTACGGTTCCCAGCCCAACCTCGGGTTGTACTTCCAGCCCGACGGGCCTCATCCCAACCCCGCGGAGCTGCTGCCGAAGGGTGACGTTCAGGGTGCTCGGCAGTCGCAGGAGGAAGCGGCAGCCCACCTTACCAGAGACATGGTGTTCGTCGGAGAGAGCCTCTACGAGATGGGGTGCGAGGGGCTCAATTTCGACACAGCCGGATCAGCCGGCGATGCCGATTTTTATGCCGCCCTGATGGCGATTGAGCAGCTCAAGATGTCGGCGCCAAACATGGCGATCGAGGTCGGCATGGCGGGGGAGTTCGTCCTGGGGATGCACGGGCAAATCGTCTATCGCGGCGAGCGCCTGGCCGGCATGTTCCCCCATCAGCAGGTCAAGATGGCCGAGGCGGCGGGGGCGGACATCTTCGGCCCTGCGGTCAACGTGAACACTTCCCGTTCGTTCGCGTGGAATCTCGCTCGGGCCGTGACCTTCGTGAAGGCCACGGTGGAAGCTGCCGGGATTCCCGTGCACGCCAATGTCGGCATGGGGGTGTGCGGTGTTCCGATGTGCGTGGAAACCCCGATCGACTGCGTTACGCGAACCACGAAAGCCCTGGTGCAGATTGGGAAGATCGATGGGTTGTAGCTGGGCGTAGGGGACGCTTTCGGGATGCCCCTGGCGCATATCATGGCTGCAGGCATGGGAGGCATCCGGACTTCCGGAGATCTGGTGGCCTGGATGCAGATGCGACGAAAGATGCGGATTGCCGAAGCCAAGCGGTATGTGGCGAAAAACCTGGGCATAGACCTGATCGACTTGACGAACGAGGAGGTCATGTACCAGCTGCGGCAGGATCTGGGAATAGGAGTGGTGACCGGGGTGCCAGGAGACCCGGAAGGAATCGTGGCAAAGTGCAGGATTGCCCAGCTGCTGGGGATATCCATCAACTCCGTCGATCGCTTTGTATCGAGTCTGTCGTTCTTGAAGGGAAGTCAATAGAGGGGAGCTGACCGGAGCATGCTTTCAGACGACCTGATCGAGCGCGCCAATCAGACGGTTCTCGGCTTTGACACACAAGGTGCCGTCGCTCTCGTCGAAGAGCTCATCTCCTCCGGAGGAGATCTCCTGGAATTGATGGACAGGGCCTACATCCCCGCAATCGGTGAGATCGGCGAGCGCTTCAGCTGCGGGCAGGTGTTTCTGCCGGAGCTCATTCAAGCGGCCAACGTGATGAAAGCGGTCACGGAAATGGTGAGCCGGGCCTTACCCAAAGAGGCGACGAGGCCCGCAGGGGCAAAGTTCGTCATCGGTACCGTCGAGGGCGATATCCACGACATCGGGAAGACCCTGGTCGTGACCCTGCTCGAGGTGCACGGCTTCACGGTCTATGACCTGGGAAGAGACGTCAGCTCCAAAAGACTCATCGCGAAAGCAGTCGAAGTGGATGCCGGCATCATCGGAACGAGCGCCCTGCTGTCTACCACAATGGAGAAACAGAAAGAGCTCGTGCAGGCGCTCACGAAACCCGAATACAAGGGGCGCTTCAAGACGATGGTCGGCGGTGCTCCGGTGACGCGCCGTTGGGCCGAGAGGATCGGAGCGGACGGTTACGGCGAGAATGCTCACGAGGCGGTGGTGAAGGCGAAGGAGCTTAGCGGCCCGTAGGAGCCATCCGGCGGATGTCAAGACCGCTCGCCGCGACGCCGCCATCCTGCCCGCAGCGGGGGCGCCTTCGCCAGTTTCCATATCGAAATCACGAATTATGCAAGGAAGACCGCTTTCAATTTCGAAATATGCGATGGAATACTTGAGTATTCTTGAATTACGTACTAAGGTAGGAGTGAAATAACGCTATCTCCAGCGGCCAAGCGTGCCTGCACCGAGGAGGTTCGATCGTGAAGATTGCGGTATTGGGAGGGGCGGGCCTGATGGGCTCGGGGACCGTGCGAGATCTGGTTTCCCGGGAATCCGCTGGAATCGACCGGGTGATCGTAGCAGACATAGACCTGGACAAGGCGCGGCGGCTTGTCGATAGCCTCGGTGACAAACGGCTGGAGCCAGCCCGCCTAGACGTTCGGGATCGCCGGAGCTGCCTGGCGGTTCTGAAGGCAGTGGACATCTGCATCAACGGCGTACCTACGTTTGCGGGATTTCAGATGGACATCTTCCACTGCTGCCTGGAGGCCAAGTGCCACTACATTGACTTCGGCGGAATGGGGATCTACACACCCCAGCAGAAAGCCGAGCACGACGCTTGGAGCCGAGCCGGGGTGACCGCGATCCTGGGCCTGGGGTCCGACCCCGGCATGTCGAATGTACTGTGCAAGGCCGTGGCGGAACAGCTGGAGGAGATCGACAAGATCAGTCTCTATTGGGCGTCGAAGTTGGTGGGTGACGAGAATCCGGTACTCGTGCCTCCGTACAGTATTTCGACGCTGCTCGGGGAATACGCCAACAACAGCAAGCAATTCATAAACGGCGAGCTTGTGGACAAACCACCGCTCAGCGGAGAGGTGTCTCTCGTGCTGCCGCCGCCCTTTGGCCAAACCGAGTTCGTGCATTCGCAGCATTCGGAACCGCTCACCGTTCCCTTCGCCAAGGGAATCAAGGACAAGGGGATCAGAGAATTCACCTGGCGTCTCCATCTCCCGGAGAAGGAACATGAGGTGTACAAGAGTCTCGTCAAAGTAGGATTCGGGGAGTTTGCCGTTCCGATCGACTTTAGAGGCATGAGCGTCGCGCCCGCCGAGTTCCTCGAGGCTCTGATCGCCCGAAACATCGAGAGGAACCGGCACAGGATCCCCCACCAGGATGCCTACGAGATCCACCTGGCCATCGGCGAAGGCAGAATGAACCGCAAGAAGACCACCGTGCAGTGCATGGTTTTCGTGGCTCCGGATCCGTTCTACACAGACTACAACGATGCGGCTACTTCGATGAACGCCTCGATTGGAGCTCAGCTCCTGGGACGACCGAAGCCAGTTCCCGGCGTATGGGGGCCGGAGGAATACTACAATGTACAGGAATACTTCTCGGAACTAAAGAAGAGGCACTTCAAGATTACTCTCGCGGTGACAACGGAAGAGGAACTCTAGCCGGTCCGAGGCCTTTCGGTCGGGGGGTACTCGGGCCGCAGACCTCTCACCCCCATCTCGCCGGGGTTTCACCTTGACATTCCTGCACGCCTCCACTCTCATAGACAATCAGGGCACCGCCTAGAAACATGGACTACCGACTGTCCAAGTCCAAGTATCTCACCGGCCTGAACTGCCTGAAGGCGCTCTGGCTCACGATCCGCGATCCGGGCAAGGCCGCTCCGCCCTCGCCCGCCCAGGAGTACATCTTTGCGCAGGGCACGAGGGTCGGGCTCGTGGCCCAGGAGTGCTTCCCTGAGGGGGTTCTGGTGGCCGCACCCTCGTACCAGGCTCCTGCTGCCCTGGCGGAGACCCGGGCGCTCGTAGCCGGAGGGGTGCCGGCTGTGTTCGAGGCCGCCTTCTTCCACGATAACATCCTGGTGCGGGTCGACGTGCTGCGCCGCTCGGCCGAGGTCGGGCACGATGCC
>JAFGKV010000317.1 GCA_016928395.1 Candidatus Fermentibacterota bacterium
GAGATAGGTGCGCTGTCCACCAGCGAGCGGTGCGCCGGAGACGGGCGCGGGAGCGCCGACGTCGGAGGCGTCAGCGTGAGCAAAATCCCTCCCCCGCCTCCCTTTGCCAAAGGGACGGGACGCGTGAACGCTGAATATCGAACACTCAACATCCAACGTCGAACCGGAGCGCGGGCGAGGGGCGCGGAGCGCTTGGAGAGCCTCCCCCTTTGTCAAAGGGGGAATGAGGGGGATTTGGAAATCCCACGCGACCTCCCTTTGCGAAAGGGAGGGGATTGAGAAGCATGAGCATTCAACGTCGAACGTCGAGGCCCTTGAGCAGTGAGGAGAATGCAGTGAGCACATCCCGGGGGATCAGATGCTGATGTACCAAGCCGGAAGCGTGGTGATCGGGAGATTCGAGCTTCGGCAGAAGCTCGGGGCCGGGGGCATGGGGATCGTCTTCGGCGCCATGGACCGGAAGCTCGACGAAGAAGTCGCGCTTAAGTTTCTCCCACCGGCAATGGCCGGGGATCGCGATTCGCTGGATCTGTTTGCCAGGGAGGTGAAGCGAGCGAGGAAGGTTCCCGGGAAGTACATCCTACGGGTCTATGACATCTGGGACGACGGCGAAGGCGGCGTGTTCGTGACCATGGAATGGGCAAAGGGGGGAGATCTCAATGGCTATCGGAAGCAACATGGACTGGTCGGTTTGCTGACGTGGGACCAGGTTAGGGGTTTACTGCACCCGATCTTGCTGGGCCTGCAGACGGTGCATGAGGCGGGGATCGTGCATCGGGATGTGAAACCGGCGAATATCCTGTTCCGGGAGGATGGGACACCCGTCGTGGCGGACTTCGGAATATCGAAGTCAATCAAGGCCTCCATGAGCCGCATCTCGCAAGATGCGACTATCAGCGGCACGCCGGCCTATATGGCACCCGAAGCGATTCGCGGTGAAGGCGTGAGCCCCGCGACGGATTTGTACGCGATGGGGTGCATGGCATACGAGCTGCTGACAGGCCATACGCCCTTTGTCGGCGATCCCATGTCGATAATGTACAACCAGACCCATGCAGACCCGTCGTTCCGGGGAATCGAAAGGAATGCGTTGCGGTGGGTCGGTGCATGCCTGGCGAAAGATCCCGCGCGCAGGGTGCAGACCGCGGAGGCGCTGATCCGAGGCCTGGAGGATCCGAGTCGGTTGCCGATGTATGTGCCGACCGGTCCTTCGGCGGTGGCCACGGTAGTGCCCGTTCACCAACCGGGGGAGGCGGCACATGCGTCGAGTCCCCCGGCCGCGCCCGCTGACTTGACCCGCCGAGTGGGGACTCTGCCGAGCGCACAGACTGCGACTCCGGAATCCGCTAGATCCACCGGTGGTCGCGCGGCTTCTCCCCGAGGACCTGCGGTCTCGAGTTCAGACGTGCGGCCGAGACGCAAACCATCGTCCAATTGGTGGGTTTATGTACCGGTGGGGCTTATCGCACTGCTGGTGATCCTCATTGTGTCGGTTGCCTCTGTGGCACAAAGGAACAGGGCGCAGCGAGCTATCGGTTCGCCCGCGGCTTCCACAGGCCAGTATCGCACGCCGGCCACGGCGGCCGGCCCATCAGGCTCTGGCACTGGCCAGGTTCAAGACCAGTTGGGAGTCAGGTCGCAGACGGCCGGTTCGGGATCTGGGGCAACCTCTCAAAGCGACGACCGCGCCGGAGCCTCCGAGAAGACCCGAACCCCAGTGATTCCCGAGTCGGTTGTTCGCCCCGAAGAGGTCAAACCTCAAGCCAAAGCGGTCAAGCCTTCACCGCCCAAGGTGCAGGCACTGTGCCCGAAATGTGGCAAGATGACTGCCAAGACCTCGGACGGGCGATGTACGGAATGCGGCGTACGGCTGGGAAACCGGACCGTTGTGTGCCCGACCTGCAAGAAATGGACGTCCCCCGGGACTGTCTGTGACCAATGCGGTTCGCGGCTGAGGTAGGCGGATGTCGTCACCGATGAGAGCATCCAGCCCAAGGAGGTTGATATGAGGGTGGCTGCTTTGTTCGTGGCAATGCTATCCTTGGCGGCCACGCTTTGGGCAAAGCCCTGCCCCCGATGCGGGACGGAGAATGATGAGTTGGCGAAGTTCTGCAAGTCAGGGTGTGGGTATGAGTTCGTCGAGCAGGAGGTGGAGCAAGAAGAGCCGGATCCCGCAACCATCCTCCTGAGGGCAAATGAGGCCTATGCAGAAGGACGATGGGACGAGGCACTGCGCATCTACGAGGCTTTGCTGAAGAAGGACCCTGAGAACGCTCTGGCGAAGGTACGGATTCCCGACTGTGAGAGAAGAGTCAGCGAACTCAGGAGACAACGCCAGGCTGAGGAACGAGCCAGAGAGGAGGTTCGCGTCTTCGAACACTGGCTGAGACAAGCCTCCGAGCAGCGGCAGTATCGATTGGCTACCGCACGAGGTCTCGTCGACGAGGGCAAGCTGGTGGAGGCTGCCACCTACACCTTGCTTGCGCTGGCGCCGGACTGGAGTTGGCACGAGGGCAGGTCTCTTCTTTGTGATATTGCCGAGAAGTCGAACTGGAGTCATGGCATTGATCAGGCGGCCGGGGTCTTCGCAGACGCCCCGATTGCATCACGATTTCGTGAGCAGTTGCAGCAGAGTGCTCTCTCTCTCTGTTTGGAGATGATCTCCGGTCTGGTGAAAGTCGATGTCTCGAACGAGCACGCCCGAGTTCTCGTTGACTCGGTGTTCGTGGGCCTGACTCCGGTTGAACAGCGGCTTGGTGTCGGCCGGCATGCCATCGTCGTTGAGTTGGAGGGCTACTACGCAGTCAGGGAGAGCCTTGAAGTCGCGCCGGGAGATACCGTGCGCCTCACATTCGATCTTACGCCCCTTTTCGGACATGCCGTGTTCCTCTCGCATCCCGAGGGCGCAGCCGTTCAGGTGAACGGACTGCTCAAAGGCATCACGCCATTGGGACCGATTCGACTCCAGGGCGGCCGCAAGAATCTCTCGTTGGTGCGCAAGGGATACGAGCCCTGGGGAGGAGTTTTCGAGGTCGGGGAAGGGGACACGGTCTCTGTGTACGGGGATCTGGCGCGCAAGAGCGCCGGGAAGGCGTTCATCCGTTCGCTCGTGATCCCCGGGTCGGGTCAACGCTACAGGGATCGTGGCACGATGGGCGCGTTCTACACTCTGGCGGAGATGGCTGCCATCGTGGTCAGTGTGAGGTCCTATGTCTCTTACAACGATGCGGTCGATGAATATGACAGAGCCAAGAGTGCGTATGATCGCGCGACGTCCGGATATGAGCCTCTCTGGAACTCGATGAACGTGAAGTACGAGGCAGCGAATAGGAAGCGAAAGGACTATAATCTCGCGATTTCTCTCGCGGGGGTAGTCTACGCGGTGAATCTCATAGACTGCGTGTTGTTCTAGACCGCGCAATTGCTTCAGGAGGAGCCATGGCACTGAGAGGATCGCCGATTGGTCGGCTGTTGCTCCTGTTAGCAGCGGTATCGATCGGTAGCTTCGTTCTGCACTGTGCGCGCGAGCTGGAAGCGCCTCAGGAGGCCGAGTGGATCGAGGTCAGTTCGCCGCGCGAGGACACCAGTTGGACGGTGGGCACGACGGGTCATGTCCGGTGGACATCGAGGGGCACCTCAGGGACAGTATGCCTCGATGTGAGCAGTGACTCGGCCCAATCCTGGCTGGCCATTGCTCCCGAGGCGCCTGACATCGGAAGCTATGCATGGACGGTGACTGGCACGGCTTGTTCGTATTGTGTGCTGCGTGTCAGGGATGTCGACGGGCAGCCGACGGGCATCAGTAAGGCTTTCCGCATTCTCCTGCCAGCTCCTGCTCTCGTGGAGCCAGACAGCGGGACCACAACGCAGAACCGCCGACCGTACTTCGGATGGGCTGATGCTCCCGGCGCAACCAGCTATCGTCTGCAGATCGATAGTGGAACAGCGTTTTCTTCGCCACACTCGGATACTGTTGTGACCGTCTCGGAGTACGTGCCTCACGCCGATCTCTCCTATGGGACTCATTGGTGGCGGGTGTGCGCAGGCTGCGGCGTTTCTTGGAGTGCATGGAGTGCGCCTTGGAGCGTCATGGTGACCACCACGATCGGGGTCCCTCTCCTCACTCAACCATCGGCAGGCGATACCCTCTACGTCGCGATGCCGTATTTCGGGTGGAGTGATGTGCCCGGGGCCACGAAGTATGAGATCACCATCGGTCTGGATTCGCTCTTGTCCAATCCAGAGGTTCAGGACACCACGGTTGTCTCCGAGTATCAGCAGGCGTTGGCCCTCCCGGCGGAGCGGCACTACTGGCGAGTTAGAGCAGGAGACGGGTTTGGGTGGGGCGCCTATGCGGGTCCTCAATCCTTCGTCATCCTCAACGGGATCGGCGTCCCCGTGCTCGACCTACCCCCGGATGGCAGCACGACCTATGACCGCACGCCGTTTCTTCGGTGGTATCCGTTGGTCGATGCCGAGAGGTACCGAGTGGAGATTGCTGCTGATTCAGACTTCGTATTCGTCGAGGTCGCTGATGAAGTGATGGCAACGGAACTCACGGTGAATGAGATGCTGGCGCTGGGGACTCACTATTGGCGAGTGCGTGCCGGCGTCGGATCCCTGTGGGGTCAATGGACATCTCCGAGGTCGTTTATTGTCAGCGTCGAGCCGGGCGTCCCTGAGCTCCTGTCACCTGCTGATGGGGCTACATTGCAGGATCAGACACCTTCCCTGACATGGTCGAGTATCCTGGGTGCGACGAGCTACGCTGTGCAGGTTGCGGACAACACCGCTTTTGTGTCGCCGCTTATGGACGCCATCGCGGTTGACACGACAGCAACTGTCTCCCCAGCGTTGGTTTCGGGGGCCTACTACTGGCATGTCAGGGCCGGCAATGGTCTTGAGTGGGGTGACTGGTCTGATCACTGGCAATTCTTGATTGCGACCGTGCCGGCAGTGCCGGGGTTGGTATGGCCGGACAGCGGAGCGATCGTGGAAAGTGGTGTACCCACGTTCGACTGGACCGATGTAGAGGCTGCCACGGGCTATCAACTCCAGGTGGACAACACGAATTCGTTTGCGCTGCCGATAGAGATCGACGTAGAGACCACGCTCTCGACTTACACGCCTTTGGATAGCCTGATCCGGGGTCGGCACTACTGGCGAGTGCGTGCGGGCAATGATCAGGGATGGAGCGCGTGGACTAATCCGTGGAGTTTTACCTTCCCCGGGCCGACACTACTCGACATGGTGTCACTTCCGGGCGGGGCATTCATGATGGGGTTCTGCGACTCGACGGGTGCGGGGTATGATCAACAGCCGGTTCACGAGGTGACCCTGAGTCCGTTCAGCATCTCCCGTTATGAGGTCACCCAGGAGCAGTATGCGTTGTACGACCCGTCGCACGGGTCTGAGTTCCAGAACACCGAGGGGCCGGTCGAGAATGTGAGTTGGTTCGATGCGGCGCGGTTCTGCAACTGGTTGAGCCGACGCGAAGGCCACACGGAGTTCTACGTCGAATCAGACTGGAGCTGCAACTGGACGGCCGACGGCTACCGGCTTCCCACCGAGGCGGAATGGGAATACGCCTGCCGTGGAGGCACCACGAGTCACTACTACGGTGGGGACACCGACACGCTTTACAACCTGTGTGAACCGCTTGACCCGACGCTCGATCCCATAGCCTGGTATTGCGGCAACACATCCGCTCCCCACGAGGTGGGAGGGAAGACACCGAATGCCTTCGGGCTATATGACACCAGCGGAAACGTGTACGAGTGGTGCAATGACTGGTACCTGTGGAACTACTACGAGTATTCGCCATCCAGCGATCCTCCCGGTCCCGAGAGCGAGCTGCAGCGTGTGAACCGAGGGGGCTCGTGGTATGGCTATGCCATGAACTGCCGATCTGCGGCCAGAGCCGCGGACGATCCCGGCGTTGTGTATCCGGATCTCGGGTTCAGGGTGGTGCGGAGAGGCGGGTGAGGAGTCACAAAAGGTCAGGAGAAGTTGCAGGCCGGCGAATGATGAGGGAAGAACGCCAGCCTGCCAGGTCTGTGGAGTCGACACACTGCCGAAAGGTGGAATGACATGAAGGCAGCAGCAATCCTCCTCATGCTCGCAATCCTCACGGGCAATGCCCGGGCCAAACCCTGCCCTGATTGCGGGACTGAGAACGATGACCTGGCGAAATTCTGCAAGTCGGGGTGTGGGTTCGAGTTCCAGAAGGCCGGGGATAAGGTCTATGTGAAGGGCGTTGCCGACGAGGCATTCGATGCGGGGAGATGGGAGAGCGCGAAGCGGCTGTACGAGCACCTGTTGAGTCTGGACCAGGGGAATGCGTGGGCGGAACGTCGGAAGGCTGATTGTGAGCGAGAGTTAGCGGAGGAGACGCGGCGGCAGAGAGAACGAGCGGCGGCGGAGCGGGCTGCCAGGGAGAAGCGAGAGTACGACGCATGGGTTGCGAATGAGCACCGCAACCAGGCTTTCAATCTTCAGACAGCGCAGGGCTTGTTGGAGATCGACGACTACGCAAGCGCCGGCAAGTACGCGCTTCTGGCGTTGGTGGGAGATTGGGAGAATGTAGCGGCACGCACCATTCTCTGGGAAGTTTTCGAGAACGGATTGCCCGGAGAGTGGGTCGATGTGCAGAAGGAATTTCGTGGTGTACCGGTGGCGAAGAAGTACCGAGATGAGCTGACGGAGAATAGTGCGAAAGTTGGCGCCGACATTGTGGTCGGGATGGCCGGGAACGCAGAGCAACGAGGTGACAAGAAGGTGGCAGTGGCCCTATACGCTTTGGCGGTGCAGTACGACCCGAGCAATTCAGCAGGACGGGAAGGATTGCAGAGGTATTCGCCGCAATCGGGCGAGGATCCAGACTCCCGGCTGCGCAAGCGTTTGAGGACCATTGAACCCGAGGTGCCAAAATGGGTAGTGGAGCAAGAGATCGAGGCCTTCGCCAAAGTGCGCATCCAGATTCGGGAAGATGGGCGCATCGGCACGACCGAGTTGACCATGTCGTCCGGGCACCGGGAGCTGGACAACCTCGCCATCGGCGCAGTCAAGGAGTGGCTGTATGAACCAGGGCTCGTTGAGTATCGCGTTGTCCGTGTGAATTTCAAGAAGCGATAATGGCTTCCCGGCATTTCCCACGGTGGGTGCTGATCGCCATGGTGCTTGGTACGAACGGAGGCCTCTAAGCCTAAAACCTTGACGCCAGCGCGTTGTGTCGGTATGCAGCAAGCCACGATAACATGCATGGGAGCAGGTGGGAGTGGTTCTGGGATTGGTATGGGCTCGATGCGTCGCGGTTTGAGAGTGATCTGGTTGGTTCCTCGTTGGTCCGAGAGCGAATCCATCGTGGCGGTGCCTGGGACGACCTGACCCAGGACCGCCGCTCGGCGAGCCGTGGCGGGAACGATCCCGGTCTTCAAGGCATCGGCTTGGGATTCCGGGGGTGAGCAGCGCTCGCTGCTATAGGCTCGGTCTGGGAGAAAACCGGGAAGTCGGAGGTGTGACATGAAGTCTGTGGCTGTGATTGGGTTCCTTGTGGTGGTGGGAGCAGGTGGAAAGGGCGCTGCGCAGGTCGAGCTGACGCCGCCGATTCCGACGGCGCAGGGAACGCTGCGGTCCATCGTAACGGTTCGGGACGGGGCCGGAGCCATTGTCAGCGGACTTGCGGCTGATCGGTTCTCGATCACCATCGAGGGCCAGTCGGCGGCGGTGTCGTCGGTTCGCCCGATCACGGAGCAGTGGCTGGCCGTGGCCATGCTCATCGACAAGAGTGGGAGTATGAAGGGCCGGCCCTTGGCCGCGGCCAAAGAGGCCGCAAAGGACTTTGTCCGTAGATGTGGGGGACAGACGCTGTTTGCGGTCGTGCCCTTTGATGAGGACAGCCTGCCGCCGCCGCAGTTCCTAAGGGCCGACCAGGGGGTCGGGCAGCTCATCGACGGCATCCAGCTCGGCAACAACACCGCCTTGTACGATGCGATACTGACCATTCTGCCTTCGTTGGCTGATCATTGGGCGCCGCGCAAGGCAATGATCGCCTTGACCGACGGGAAGGATACGCGGAGCAAGGCAACCTTCAACGCCCTGGAGAGCCGGATTAAGGGTTCGGCAGTGCCCGTCTACACGGTGGGCCTTGGGAACGATATCGAGGCCCGCAAGCTGGAGGCAGTGGCGGCAGCGACGGGTGGGAGGTACTTGCACGCCCCGGAACCGAGCGATCTCATACGAATCTACCAGGCCATCGCGGCGGAGCTGGAGAGCGGGTATGTGGTGGAGTTCGAGGAGCCCGGTGGTCCCGGAGCGACCGGGGGCCGCCAACTTGTGCTGACCGTGCAGACGCCGGGAGGACCGGTCACGCACACGATGCTGTTCGAGCAAGGGGGTGAACCGGTGGCCGTGGAGCCTGGGCCGACCCACGCGACGGTCACCGTGTCGCCGAAAGAAGAGGCGTTCCGCTGGGAGCCCGTGGCCATTGGAGCGGCCGTTGGTCTCCTGCTTGGGCTGGCGGTTGCCTTGATCGCCCGAACCCGCGTGGCGGCCGTGCGAGTTCTGGCGGTTGCGTTGGCCGTGCTGTTGGGCGCTTTGGCAGGTGGAGTCGTGTCGCTTATCGCGAAGTAGGGGGGGGAAGAGAGGGGGACAAGTCCCAACATCGAACGTCGAACGTTGAACGTTGAACGTTGAAGGGGAAGGACGGAATCTCGCTCGACTACGCCTCTGGAGGGAGAGGGTTCGCGGTTGACACCGCTCCTACATTGGGGAAGGGAGCGGGGAGGGGAACGTTGAGCATCGAACGTTCAGGGGAAACTGGAAGAGATAGAACAGGGGAAACAGCAAACTTTGTTTTTTAAAGTTGGATGGTAGAGATACTTTATATTTTCAAGTAAGTGTTGATTCCCTGCTGGGTCAGGCCCGAGTTTCACACTTACTGATTTCGATTCTCTTTTGACCTTGCGCTGCAAGGGATTCGATGGCCCTTTGTGTAGTTACCTAGAAATGGCGATCCAGCCCGTATAGATCGCTCAGCTGTTCCGCCAGCGGGCTGTTCTTCTCCAGCACCCGGCCACCGCTCTCGTCAGGGTACACCAGATACGCCTCCCGTATGCCTCCCATTGCCAGCAGCCATACCCGCGCACTCATGCTCAGTCCCGCCTGTTCCGCTTCCAGTAGCAGCAGCTTCAAGAGCAGCAATCCTAACACACAGCAGAACGCATGCATCCGGATCTTCGTGTCCGTCCAGTTCCGGATCGGCCACATGCTTACTTCACTCCGATCCTTCAGCTCCTTGAATACATCCTCCACCTTCCGCCTCTCCCCATCCAGCTCGATCATCTCCTCCGCCCGCATCCCCATCCGGTTCGTGAACAACACCCGCTTCCCAAACTGCTTCTTCTTCTCCCGACACTCGAATCCCCTCCGCCTCACCCGGAGCGTGTCTCCCTCGATCTCGTACTCCACATACCTCCGCGCCTGCGCTCCCTGCACCTGCTGCTCCCGTAACACCTGATCCAGCCGCCCCCGCGTCCGCGTTCCCTCCTCCTCTCCCCAGTACTGCCTCCACACCTTCCGAAGCTCCTCCTTCGCTCCCTCGATCCGATGGTTGAATCCCCGTA